>JBIKMO010000456.1:0-2517 GCA_044359175.1 Burkholderiaceae bacterium
GCCATGAACACGACGACCGACCCCACCGATTCCGACGACCGCCAGGCGAGGTTCGCGCGTCGCGCGTCGACGCGGGCGCTGGTCTGGCTGCTCTGCGCGCTCAATGCGATGCCCGCGTGGGCGACCAGCACGCTGATCCAGTACCCGCCGTTCAGCGCCAGCGAGCCGGCAAGCAACGTGTTCGTCATGGTCGACGATTCCGCGTCGATGGGCGACCACGCGCTCCCCCTGCCGGCCGGTATCACGATCCCGACGAGCGTACCGGCGACGGTGACGATTCAGGGCGACGGGGCGGACGCGAACAATACCTGGGCGCTTCGGTCCTGGCAGATCAACCGCGACTTCGACTGGAGGCTGCGGTCGCCGGCGCTGAATCCGCTCTGGTACAACCCGGCGATCCGCTATGCGCCCTGGAACAAGGACGGCACACCGCTGCCGAACGCGTCGATCGGCGGCAACTCGGTGCCGACCCACTGGGGCGCGATCACCTCACGCCCGGACGTCGCCCAGCTCACCGAGCGCGACCCCCGTCAGGTGGCGAGCGGCGGGAGCTACGTGTCGATCAAGGCGGGGGCCGGGCGCGGCCTGATCGGCACCGACCTTGTCGATCCGATCCACCCCCAGATCGCCGGCCGCCGCGTGACGCTGACCACGCCCTCGGTCGACTTCCGCTACTGGAAGATGCCCTTCGACTTCGGGCCGGCCAAGCCCGGCGCGACCACCGCACCCGGCAACGGTCATGCGAGCATCGCGTGGACGACCCACAACGAGGCCTCGAGCCCGCTCGACCTCTTCCAGCGACCGATCACGTCGATCGCTGGTACGCCCCGGACCGGCTGCTTCAGCAGCCTCGCGCAGTGCCAGTCGGGCGCGGCGGCCGCGCCGCCGGTGCTCACCGAGCGTTGGCTGCGCAACGACTGCAGCGGCGCGTCCCAGTCCTTCGGCAGCAATCCCGGCAGCCTCACCTGCTATCGCGCACGCTGCGGCACCAGCGGCAGCTGGAGCGCGTGGTCGCCGACGCAGCCGACGCTGTCCTGCCCGTTCCAGTGGACCGATTGCTTCGGCAACCTGCAGACCTCGCCCACTAATCCCGGTCCGATCAGCTGCGGCTGGCGTCGACAGGACTGCGCGGGCGCGTGGCAGAACTTCGGGTCGGATCCCGGCTCGCTGACCTGCTACCGGACGCGCGACTGCGCCGGCGGCGGCTGGGGCTCCTGGAGCCCCACGAACCCCGGGAGCCTGCCGGCGTGCTGGCAGCGGCAGAACTGCTCCGGCGCGTGGGAGTACTTCTCGGGGGCCGATCCCGGTCCGCTGAGCTGCTCGTGGTCGCGCCAGAACTGCTTCGGCACCACCGAGACCTTCGCGACCAACCCCGGCTCGCTCACCTGCTGGCAGCGGCAGGATTGCGCTGGAACCAACCAAATCTTCACGGCCGATCCCGGCACGCTGAGCTGCGGCTGGCAGCGCCAGAACTGCCCGGGCACGACCGAGTCCTTCGTAAGCAACCCGGGCAACCTCACCTGCTATCAGCGCAACAACTGCTCCCCTCCGGGCGGCATGACCGGGCCGCAGCCGACGCCGATCAGCCCGAGCTCGGTGTCCTGCCTGGCGGCAGGCGAAGCGGACATCACCTACAACACGACCACCTTCACGCGCACGCCGTCCGAGATCGTGCGCTCTCCGTCCACGTTCAGTCGCACGCCTTCCGGAGGCGGTACCCGGAATTCGTCGAGCGTCCCACGGACGGAGACGTCGATACGCACGCCGCTCGCGCCGTCGACGATCACGCCGACGCAGCTGACCCAGAACAACGAGACCACGATCAACGCCGCCACGCGCAGCGACCTGTCGAGCTGCCCGACGGGCACGTCGACCCTGTCGTGCACGGCCGGGGCGATCCCGAACATCCCCGATCCCGCGGCGCTCACCCCGGCCCGCTACTACCGCTACATCGGCACCGGCAGCAAGGGCGACCCGGCCAACTACCGGGTCGTGATGATCGACCGCGCGCGCGCGTCGACCACCCTGTTCCCGGTGATCGATGCGGCCACCGGCGTGGCAGCGACCGCGACCAACTCCAGGCGAACCGACTGCGCGAACCGCACGCAGTGCACGCTGCTCGAGGAGGCGCAGAATTTCGCCAACTGGTGGCTGTACTACCGCAACCGGCTGTTCGCCGCCAAGGCGGTGATGTCCGAAGCCATGTCGGGCATGGTCAGTCAGGAACATCAGAACCTCAGGCTGGGCTACGGGCGGATCAACTACTTCAGCGGCGCCGTCAATCCGTGGCGCACGGCGGTGCTCGAGACGATCGGCGCGCTGCCGGACTTGGACGGGTTCGCGAACCCCGGCGCGCTGGTGCGCGGCGTGCGCCCGTTCCTGGTCGGATCGGCCGAGCGCGCAGCGTTCTTCGACTGGCTGTTCAGTCTGTCCTGGGTCGGCAGGACGCCCAATCGCGAGGCGATCGACTCGGTCGGGCGCTACTTCTCGTGGGCCGACAATCGCGGCCCCTGGGGC
>JBIKMO010000457.1:0-2515 GCA_044359175.1 Burkholderiaceae bacterium
GCCGGTGCGGCCGTCGCACTCGACCGTGGCGGCGCAGACCACCGCGTGCGCGGCCTCGTCGATCGCCAGGTCGACCGCGACCCGGGTGAGGGCGATCGGGTGGCACAGCGGGATCAGCTCGGCGGTGCGCTTGGCACCCTGGATCGCGGCGATGCGGGCCACGCCGAGCACGTCGCCCTTCTTCGCGGTGCCTTCGCGGACCCGCGCGAGCGTCTCGGCGCGCATCATGATGCGCCCGGCCGCCACCGCGGTGCGATGCGTGACCTCCTTGGCGCCGACGTCGACCATGTGGGCGCTGCCAGCGGCGTCGAAGTGGGTGAGCGGCGAGGGGTCGGAGGCGCGGGTCATGTCCGGCCTATCATAGCAACATGGATCGGCGCATCTTCGGGCCCGTGCGTCGCGGTCGCGCGCTCGCTGCGCTGCTCGCGGCCGCGCTCGCGCTCGCGCCGCCGCCGGCCGTGGCGCAGATCGACAACCTGCCGCGGCTGGGCGATCCGGTGGCCGACGATCTCTCGCCGCTCGCCGAGCGGCGCCTGGGCGAGTCGATCATGCGCGAGGTGCGGCGCGACCCGGCGTATCTGGACGATGCCGAGCTCGCCGACTACCTCAACCGAATCGGGGCGCCGCTGGCCGCGACCCCGGCCGCTGGGGGTCTCACGATCGAGTTCTTCGCGATCGCCGACGGCTCGATCAACGCGTTCGCGCTGCCCGGCGGTCACATCGGGGTGCACTCCGGTCTGCTCGCCACCGCGGAGACCGAGTCGGAGCTGGCCGCGGTGCTCGCGCACGAGATCGGCCACGTCTCCCAGCGCCATGTCGCGCGGATGCTCGCTCAGCAGAAGCAGGCGTCTTACGTGATGCTCGGCGCGCTGGCGCTGGCGATGCTGGCGGCGCGCTCGAACCCGCAGGCCGCGATGGGCGGGGCGATGCTGGGCACCGAGGTCGCGCGCAACAGCGTGATGTCGTTCTCGCGCGAGGCCGAGCGCGAGGCCGACCGCGTGGGCTTCGAGATCCTGCGTCAGTCGGGCTTCGACACGCAGGCGATCGTGTCGTTCTTCGTGCGGCTGCAGACCGCGACCCGGCTGTACGAGAGCAACGCGCCGGTGTACCTGCGCACCCACCCGCTCACCGGCGAGCGGATCGGCGACATGCAGGTGCGCAACCGCGAGACCCGCTACCGGCAGCGCGCCGATTCGATCGAGTTCCATTTGCTGCGCGCCCGGCTGAGGGCGACCGGCGACGCGAGCCTCGAAGGCCGGCGTACCGCGCGGGCGCTCTTCGAACGCCAGGTGCGCGACAGCCCGAAGGCGAGCGCGGCGCCGTGGTACGGGCTCGCGTCGGTGGCGGCCGCGCAGCGCGATTGGGCGCGGGTGGACACCGCGCTCGCCCAGGCGCAGGCGGTCGCCGGCGGTCCGCATCCGTACTTCGAGCGGCTCGCCGCCGACAGCCGGCTGGCCGCGGGCGACGCGCGCGGCGCGGCCGAACGCGCGCGTCGGGGGCTCGCGCGCTTCCCGGATTCGCGCGGTCTCGCGCGGTCGCTCGGCGAGGCGTTGGTCGCATCGAGCCAGCCGCAGGAGGCGGTGCGCGTGCTGGACGAGCTGCTGGTCGCGTGGCGCGGCGACGCGCGGCTGTGGCAGCACCTGGCGCGTGCGCACGAGGCCCTCGGCCAGCGTGCCCGTGCGCACTATGCATCGGGCGAGGCCTACGCACTGCTGGGCTCGCCGCTCACCGCGGTCGAGCAGCTGCGCCTCGCGCAGCGCGCGGGCGACGCCGACTTCTACACCGGCTCCGTGATCGACGCACGGCTGCGCGAGCTTCAGGCCGACGCGCTGCGCGAGCTCGAGGAGACGCGCCAGCGCGCGCAGCAGCGCTGAGGTGCGGCCGCGCTACACTCGGCCGACCGGGGCGCGGCGCCCGAGGGGGAGTGCGCGATGCGGATGACCGGAGGCCAGGCATTGGCCGCGCAGCTCGCGGCCGAGGGCATCGACCGGATCTACGCCGTGCCGGGCGTGCAGCTCGACTGGGCGATCGACGCGATTCGAACGCTCGACGGCCGGATCGCGCTCACCGTCCCGAGGCACGAGCAGGCCACGAGCTACATGGCCGACGGCCACGCGCGCTCGGGCGCCGGTATCGGCGTGTGCATGACCGTGCCCGGCCCGGGCATGACCAATGCCCTCGCGGGTCTCGCCACCGCATACGCCTGCTCGTCGCCGGTGCTGATGATCTGCGGTCAGATCCACTCGCAGGCGATCGGCCGCGGCTGGGGCATGCTGCACGAGATCCCCGACCAGTCGGGTCAGCTCGCATCGCTGAGCAAGTGGCACGCGATCGTGCGCTCGCCCGAGGCGATCCCGGCGCGCGTCGTCGACGCGATCCGGGCACTGCGCACCGGCCGGCCGCGGCCGGTGGTACTCGAGGTGCCGCACGACCTGCTCGCCGCGGTCGCCGAGATCGATCCCATTCGGCGCGTGGCGCCGCCCGCTGCGCCGCAGGTGCCGGACGCGGTTGCGCT
>JBIKMO010000174.1:0-9099 GCA_044359175.1 Burkholderiaceae bacterium
CGGTGCGGGTCGCCCCGTTCGAGGTGTCGCTGCAACCGGTCACCAACGCCGAGTTCCTGCAGTTCGTCGAGGATGACGGCTATCGGCGCGGGTCGCTGTGGGACCCGGAGGTGTTCGAGCGACTCGCCGCCCAGGAGCGGTGTGCACCGGCGACCTGGCGGCGTGTCGGCGAGCGCTGGCAGATGCGCTGGTTCCAACGCTGGATCCCGATCGAGCCGTACGCGCCGGTCGTTCAGGTCGATGCGTTCGAGGCAGAGGCGTACTGCGCCTGGGCCGGCAGGCGCCTGCCGAGCGAGGCCGAGTGGGAGCTCGCCGCGCTGCAGTGCCCCGACTTCGACTGGGGCGGCGTCTGGGAGTGGACCGCCTCCGATTTCCTGCCGTACCCCGGCTTCTCACCGGACGCCTACCGCGACTACTCCGAACCGTGGTTCGGCACCCACCGAGTGGTGCGCGGCGGATCGTTCGGCACCGCCGAGGACCTGCTCGACGCGAAGCTGCGCAACTTCTACCGCCCCGGACGGGGTGACGTGTTCGTCGGCTTCAGGACCTGCGCGAAGCCCTGATCGCCACGCGGCCTGCGGGTCGGCGTGCCACCGCCGGCTACACTGACGTCGCCATGCACGTCCAGCTGCCAAGCGGCATCCGCATCGAATTCGAGGACCGAGGTCCAGTCGACGCCCCCGCGGTGGTGCTGATCATGGGCCTGGGCATGCAGCTGACCGCGTGGCCGCCGGCGTTCATCGACGGGCTGCTCGCACGCGGGCTTCGCGTGCTGCGATTCGACAACCGGGATGCGGGCCTGTCCGGGCGCGTGACCGATGCGGCGCCGGTCGATCTGCGGGCAGCGGCGCTGCGCGCGGTAATCGGGCTGAAGGTGCGGGCGCCCTACGGCCTCGATGACATGGCCGCCGACACGCTCGGGCTGATGAGCGCTCGGGGCATCAGGCGAGCGCACGTGGTCGGTGTCTCGATGGGCGGCATGGTGGCGCAAGTCCTCGCCTCGGGCTGGCCGCAGCGCGTGCTGTCGCTCACCTGCGCAATGACCTCGAGCGGCGCGCCGCGCTTCAACCTGCACGTCTCCCCCGCCACTCGGGCGCTGCTGCGGCAACCGCCCCCCCGTGCGACCGAGGCGCAGCGGCTGGAGCACCTCGAGCGGATCTGGCGGCTGATCGGGTCGCCCGGACTGCAGCCGTCGGCCGAGGCCCTGCGCGAGCGGCTGCGCCTGGCGCTGCAGCGCGCACCCTACGATCCGACCGCAATCGGCAGGCAGCTGCTCGCGATCCTAGAGAGCGGCGACCGACGTCCACTGTTGCGCCGTATCCGGGTGCCGACCCTCGTGCTCCACGGCGACCGCGACCCGCTGGTGCCGCTCGCCGCGGGGCGGGACATCGCCGCGAACGTCCCGGGCGCGATCCTGCGTGTGATCGAGGGCATGGCGCACGACCTGCCCGAGGCGCTGCTGCCGCGGCTGGTCGGGGAGATCGCCGCGCACGTCGAACGCGCCGGGGCGCTCGCGACCTGATCGATGCCGCCCGCCCCCCGTACATCAGTCCGGCAGCGCGTGGATCACCGCGAACCAGCGGTTCGGGTCGGTCCAGAGCGCCGCGGGCTGGAAGCCGGCGTCGCGCAGCAGCGACTCGAATCGCGCCGGCGTGTGCTTGTACGAGTGCTCTGTGTGGATGCGCTCGCCGGCGTGAAAGCGCCGCATGCCCCCCGGCCAGCGCACGTCGACGGCGGCGCGTGCCTCCAGGTGCATCTCGATGCGGCCCTGCGCCTCGTTGAGGAACGCGACATGCCGCCAGTCGGTCGTTCGGAAGTCCGACCCGAGCCGCCGGTTCACGTGCAGCAGCAGGTTCAGATTGAACGCCGCGGTCACGCCGAGGGCGTCGTCGTAGGCCGGCTCGACGACCTCCCGCGGCTTGGCCAGGTCCACCCCGATCAGCAGCCCGCCCCGCGGATCGGTCGCGGCCCGGATGCGGGACAGGAACGCGACCGCCTGCGACGGCGTGAAGTTGCCGATGCTCGACCCTGGGTAGAAGAACAGCCGACGTTCCGGCGTGACCTCATCGGGCAGCCAGAGCTCGCGCGTGAAGTCTACCCCGACGCCGATCGTGTCGAGCGCCGCGTGCCGGTGCTGCAGGCAGCGCAGCGCGTCGGCAACGAAACCGCTGGCGATGTCGAGCGCCACGTACTGGCTCGGCTGCAGTACCCCGAACAGCCGTTCGGCCTTCGCACAGTCGCCCGCGCCGAGGTCGATCAGCGTGCCGCCCCGACCGACTCGTGCGCCGAGCTCGGCACTTGCGGCGGACAGCACTGCGGCCTCGGTACGCGTCGGGTAATACTCCGGCAGCTCGCAGATCGCCGCGAACAGCGCCGAGCCGAGCCGGTCGTAGAACCACTTGGGCGCGATCGACGCGGCGGGCGCGAGCAGGCCGCGGGCCAGCTCCTCACACGCGTCGTCCGGTCGGCCGGCGAGGCGGTCGAACAGTCGGGGATGACGCAGCGGGGGGATGGTCATGAGCGCGGGGCGGAGGGCGGCCACGCGGGCGCGGCGGCAGACCGGCCCGGCGCGCGGATGATACCGCCCGGACCGACGCGGATCGCTGCCGACGGGGGGCCGGATGGCTGAGCCCGCCGCCGCGGGCGCCCCGGGCCCGGCCGATTCCCCGCCCCCGCCGCTGCTCGAGGTTGCGGGGCTGCACAAGCGGTTCGGGCGCGATCGCACCGTGCTTGCGGACGTCGCGCTGCGCATGGCCGCCGGCGAGCGGGTTGCGCTACTGGGCGAATCGGGCGTCGGCAAGTCGACGCTGCTGAACCTGATCGCCGGGCTGGAGCGCCCGGACGCGGGTGAGGTCCGGCTCGGCGGCGTCCCGGTGAGCCACCTGGACGACGACGCGGCCGCGCGGCTGCGGGCCCGGGAGATCGGCTTCGTGTTCCAGGCGTTTCACCTGCTGCCGCACCTGCGGCTGTGGCAGAACGTCGCGGTGCCGCTGCTGCTGGCCGGCGGCGCCGCGGACGCACGCGCCCGCGCCATCGCGATGCTCGCGCGCGTTGGGCTCGAGCGTCGCGCGGACGCCGTGCCCCGCGAGCTGTCCGGCGGCGAGCAGCAGCGGGTGGCGCTCGCGCGTGCGCTGGTCCACCAGCCGAGGCTCATTCTGGCCGACGAACCCACCGGCAACCTCGACCCGCGCACCGCAGCCACCGCGCTCGCGCTGATCGACGCGCAGGTCCGCGAGCACGGCGCGGCGCTGCTGATGGTCACGCACTCGGCGCAGGCGGCAGCGATCGCCGAACGGCGACTGGTGCTGACCTCGGGCGGGCTGCGCGAGGCGGCCGAATGAAGCCGGCCACCCTGCGCTGGTGGGCCTGGCTGGCGCTCGGCCAGTGGCGCTCGGCGCCCGGGCGGGCCGCGGTGTCGGTGATCGCCGTGGCGGTCGGCGTGACGCTCGCGCTGGCAATCCACCTGGTCAACGCATCGGCGCTCGAGGAGTTCCGCCAGGCGATCGCGACCGTCAATGGCGACGCGCACGCCCAGGTTCGCGCGCGCGACGATGCGTTCGACGAAGCCGCGTGGGCTCGGCTGGTCGATCCGCCTCTCGCAGGCATCGCGGCGGCGAGCCCGGTGTTCGAGACCGACCTCGCACTCGAGCGGATCCGCGACGACGCGCCCCGGACGCTGAGGCTGATCGCGATCGACCCGTTCGCGGCGGCCGGCGTGACCCCGGCGCTGCTGCCTCGCCCCGAGGGCGGGGGCGCGGCCACCGAGTCGCCGCTGTTCGACCCGGACGCCCTCTTCCTGTCGGCCGCCGCGCTCGAGGCGCTCGGACTGCGCCCAGGCGATCCGCTGCCGGTGCGCGTCGGTCTGCGGACCGTCCGGCTGCGGGTGGCCGGCACCGTGCCGGGCGCGGCCCCCGGCCAGCGGCTGGCGGTGATGGACCTGGGCAGCGCGCAGTGGCGGCTCCAGGCGATCGGGCGGCTCACCCGGATCGACCTGCGCTTCGACGAGGGCGCCGACGCCGTCGCGATCCGCCGCGAGCTGGCCGCGCGACTGCCTGCGGACACGGTGTGGTCGACACCGGATGCAGCCGCGCAGCGCATGTCCAACGTGTCACGCGCCTACCGGGTGAATCTGAACGTACTGGCGCTGGTCGCGCTGTTCACCGGTGGGTTTCTCGTGTTCGCGACCATGGCGCTGTCGGTCGTGCGTCAGCAGGAGGCGCTCGCGCTGCTCGGCGTGCTCGGCGCGCCGAGAGGTGCGCTGCTCGGGGCGGTGCTGGTGCAGGGTGCGGCACTCGGGGCCGCCGGTGCGCTGCTCGGGGCCGCCGGCGGCATTGCGCTGGCCGGCACGCTGCTCGCTGCGGTCGGCGGCGACCTCGGCGGTGGCTACTTCAGCGGCAGCCGGCCCCAGCTGGCCGCCGATCCGCTCGCGGTCGCCGGCTTCGCGCTGCTCGGGCTGGCGGTCGGGGTGCTCGGCGCGGCGCTGCCGGCCTGGGCGGCGGCACGCGCCGCGCCCGCCCGGGCGCTGCGCAGCGGCGCGTCCGAGGACCTGCTCGCGGGCCTGACCCGGGGTCGGGTTGCCGCGGGACTCGCGATCGGCGGCGCGCTGCTGCTGCTCGCGCCGCCGGTCGACGGATTGCCGCTGGCGGCCTACGCGGCGATCGCCGCGTGGCTGTTCGCGGGAGTGGCCTGCGTGCCGATCCTGGTCCACGCGAGCGGCCGCGCGCTGGCCGCGGTCGCCGCCGGCCCGCTGTGGCGCAGCCCCCCGGCGTGGCTCGCCGTGACGCGGCTCGCGCAGGCACCCGGCACGGTCTCCGCCGGCATGGCCGGCGTGGTGGCGAGCTTCGCGCTCGCCTCGGCGATGGCGATCATGGTGTCGAGTTTCCGCACCTCGGTGGCCGACTGGCTCGATGCGGTGCTGCCCGCCGACGTCTACGCGCGCGCGCCCGCAAGCGGCGCCGCGCCGATCGACCCCGCGTCGCAGGCCCTGATCGCGGCCGCCGCCGGCGTCGCTCGCGCGGAGTTCCTCAAGGTGGTCGAGCTGACCCTCGACCCGGAGCGGCCGGCGGTCGCGTTGATCATCCGGGACCTGGAGCTCGGTGCGGTGCAGCGTCAGCTGCCGCTCACCGGCCCGACGCTCGCCGCGCCAGCGGACGCGGTGCCGGTGTGGATCTCCGAGCCGATGCTCGACCGGTACCGGATGCGCACGGGCGATCGGATCGCGCTGCCGATCGGCGACGCCCCGGCCACCGCGCGATTCTTCGTGGCCGGCGTCTGGCGCGACTACGCGCGGCAGCACGGCGCGGTCGTGATCGCCTCGGCCGACTGGCGGCGACTGGGCGCAGACCCAGGGGCCTCGGACATCGCGCTGTGGCTCGCGCCGGGTGCCCGCGCGGACGAGGCGATCGCCGCGATCGCCGCAGCCGTGCCCGGGCTCGATGCGCTCGAGTGGCGCAGCGCCGAATCGATCCGCGCGCTGTCGCTGCGGATCTTCGACCGCAGTTTCGCGGTCACGTACGCGCTGGAGGCGATCGCGATCCTGGTCGGTCTGTTCGGGGTGGCGGCGGCCTGCGCCGGCGAGGCGCTCGCACGCGCCCGCGAGTTCGGCATGCTGCGTCACGTCGGTGCGCGGCGCGCCCAGCTGCTCGCTCAGCTCGCGGTCGAGTCGGCGATCGCGGTGTCGGTCGCGGTGCTCTGGGGTGCGCTGGTCGGCGCGGCGATCGGCCTCGTGCTGATCGAGCGCGTGAACCCGCAGTCTTTCCACTGGACGATGCAGGTGCACTGGCCGTTCGGCCTGCTCGTCGGCAGCGCCGCCGCCCTGGTGGCGGCGGCCGTCGCCGCTGCGCTGATCGCCTCGCGCGGCGCCACCGGCGCCGGGCCGCTCGCGGCGGTGAGGCAGGACTGGTGACCCGCCGCGCGCGCCGCCGGCTGCTCGCCCGCGCGCTCGCCGCAGGCTGGACCGCGGCCGGAGCCGGCGCGCTGCGGGCGGGGTCCGCGCGTGCGTCGGCGCAAACCGACTGGGCCCCGGTGCTGCCCGGCCCGATGCGGTTCCCGCAGGACTTCGGCGCCCACCCGCAGTTCCGCACCGAATGGTGGTACGTGACCGGCTGGCTGCAGCGGCCGGGCGGCAACGACTGCGGCTTCCAGGTGACCTTCTTTCGCAGCCGCACCGCCCACCCGCAGGCCAACCCGTCGCGATTCTCGCCGTCGCAACTGGTGCTCGCGCACGCGGCGCTCGCCCTGCCCGAGCGCGGACGCCTGGTGCACGCCGAACGCTCCGCGCGGCTCGGCTTCGGTCTGGCGGGCGCCGACGCCGGCGACACCCGGGTGTGGCTCGGCACCGGTGCGCGCGCCTGGTCGATGACGCGCGACCCGGCCACCGACCGGTACGACACTCGCATCGTCGCGAAGGACTTCGCCCTCGAACTGACGCTGGCTGCGCACGAGCCGCCGCTGCTGCAGGGCGACGGCGGCCTGTCGCGAAAGGGCCCCCGGCCCCAGCAGGCGAGCCGCTACTACAGCCGGCCGCAGCTTCGGGTGTCCGGCTCGATCGCCGACGGCGGACCCCGAGTGCCGGTGACCGGGCGCGCGTGGTTCGACCACGAGTGGTCGAGCGAGATCCTCGACGCGGACTCGGTGGGCTGGGACTGGGTCGGGATCAACCTGGACGATGGCGGCGCGCTGATGGCCTTCCGGATCCGGCGACGCGACGGTGGCACGACCTGGAGCGACGCGACCCTGCGCACCGGCGCCGAGGCGATCGCACGCACCGGCCTGCGGCCGCAATTCGAGCCGCTGCGCACCTGGACATCGTCGCGCACCGGCGGGCGCTGGCCGGTGCAGATGCGGCTGCGGCTCGCCGGCCGTGAGATCGAGCTGCGACCGCTGTTCGACGACCAGGAGCTCGATGCGCGCGCGAGCACCGGAGCCACCTACTGGGAAGGCGCGGTGGTCGCGCTCGAAGACGGCCGGCGCGTCGGTCGGGGCTACCTCGAACTCACCGGCTACGCCGGCGCGCTGCGGCTGTGACCGACGCTCAGACCCTGCCGGCGCCGAAGCGCCCCAGCGCCTGCTCCGCGCGCATCGTCGCGCGCGCGCGCACCGCCGGGGGCAGGCGCCTGACCAGGAACGGGATCATGATCATCAGCAGCGCGAGGTCGTCAGCCCAGCCGAACAGCATCAGCAGGTCGGGCAGCAGGTCGATCGGGCTCAGCGTGTAGAGCGCCAGACCGAGGATCGCGCCCTTGATCGGCACCGGCGTGTCCGGATCGCGCAGCGCGTACAACAGTACGAGCCCGTCGCGACCCGCGGACTTGAAGACTCTCCAGAAGCGAAGCGGCCACATGGTCGAACCCCTCCGTCGATCTCAGGATCGTACATGGGGACGTCCGTCCCCGGCGCAAGCACGGTCATCCCGCTCCGTGCGCGCTTCAGCGCACCAGCTGGTTGATCTCGATGATCGGCAGCAGGACCGCCAGCACGATCATCAGCACGATCGCGCCCATGATCAGGATCAGGATCGGCTCGAGAAGACTGGTGAGCGCGAACGTGCGGCGCTCCACCTCGCCGGAGAGCGTGCTCGCCGTGCGCTCCAGCATGTCCGGCAGCTCACCGGTCGCCTCGCCGCTGGCGATCATGTGGATCATCACCGGCGGGAACTGCCGGCCGGCCGACAGCGCGCGCGACAGACTCGCGCCCTCGCGCACCCGCGCGATCGCGTCGGCCACGTTGGCGCGCAGCGCGTCGTTGGTGAGCGTCTGCGCGCCCGCGTCCAGCGCACGGATCAGCGGCACGCCGCTCGCGGTGAGGATCGCCAGCGTCGAGGCGAAGCGCGCAGTGTTGACGCCCCGGATCAGGCGGCCGAACAGCGGTGCGTCAAGCAGGCGCGCGTGCCAGGCCAGCCGCAGCGACGGACTGCGCAACGCGTAGCGAAATGCCGCCACCGCCGCCGCCACGCCCAGCCCGAGCAGCCACCCCCAGTGGCGCACGAAGTCCGACACCGCGATCAGGGCGACGGTGATGAACGGCAGCTTCTGCTTGGTCTGCGTGAACACGCCGACCACCTGCGGCACCACGTAGGTGAGCAGCGCCACGATCACCGCGAACGCGACCAGCGTGACGATCGCCGGATACGTGAAGGCGAGTTTGACCCGCTGCGAGAGCGCGGTCCGGGACTCGACATAGTCGGCCAGCCGGGACATCACCAGCCCCAGGTCGCCCGATTGCTCGCCGGCCGCCACGAGCGCCCGGTACACGTCGGGGAAGTCGCGCGGGTGCTTGCCCATCGAATCGGCGAGGGTCTGGCCGGCGACCACGTCGCTGCGCACCGCGGCGAACCGGTCGCGCACCGCGGGCCGCTCGGCCTGCTCGACCACCGCGGCAAGCGCACGCTCGAGCGGCAACCGCGCCGACAGCAGGCTCGCGAGCTGGCGGGTCGCAAGCGCGAGTTCGACGTCGCGCAGCCGGCCGCCGAGCACGGCACGCGAGCCTTCGGCCGAACGGTCCTCGAGCGGCGCCACCTGGATCGGCACCAGTCCGCGTTCGCGAAGCGTTCCGCGCGCCTGCCGGGGGCTGTCGGCATCGACGATGCCGCGTTCGATGCGGCCGGCGGCGTCGGCCGCCTCGAAGCGGTACGCCGGCATCAGTCGCGGGTCACCCGTACCACCTCGTCGGCCGAGGTGGTGCCGGCGTGCACCCAGCGCTGCCCGTCGTCGCGCATCGTCTGCATCCCGTTGCGCTGGGCCGCCGTGCGGATCTCGCCCTCGCCCGCGTTGCGGTGCACGAGCGCGCGGATCGCGTCGTCGACGACCAGCAGCTCGTAGATGCCCGTACGCCCCGAATAACCGGTGCGGTTGCATGCAAGGCAGCCCACGGCCCGCCAGCCGCGGGTGACCGGATCGGGCTGCCGGCACTGCGGGCAGAGCTTCCTCACCAGCCGCTGGGCGCCGATGCCCAACAGGCTCGAGCTCAGCAGAAACGGCTCCACGCCCATGTCGATCAGCCGCGTCACCGCCGACACCGCGTCGTTGGTGTGCAGGGTGGCGAGAACCAGGTGTCCGGTGAGAGACGCCTGCACCGCGATCTGCGCGGTCTCCAGGTCGC
>JBIKMO010000175.1:0-9067 GCA_044359175.1 Burkholderiaceae bacterium
GACAACGCGGTCGGCGTCTGCACGGTGAGGCCGATCACCGCATCGAGACGAGCGCACGCCTCGTCCAGCTGGCGCGCATGCTCGAGCACGGCCGCCATCTCTGGCAATTCCGGCGCGGGGGCGCCGATGCCCCGGGCGAGAATCTGGACCGCCTGCCCGAACTCGGAGAACTCCATCGCGTTCAGGGGGCCGTGGCGGTTCGCGAGCAGAACGCCCGCGCGGACCGCCTGGGCGATCCCGTCGGCTGCCCGCGGGGGGGACCAGCGTCCGTCTCCCGCGTGCGTTTCGATGACGATCGGCTTGGAGCCGGCCCGCCGCAGCGTCGAGGCGACCGAGAGCAGCCGGTCGACCGCGACCGGCACGCCCGGCTCGAAGGTCACGACGCAATCGAGGCGCACATCCAGCACGGCACCGCGCGGTCCGACGGGCCCGCTGCCCGCGGCCGCGGGCGGTGCCGGCCCCAGGCTGGGCTCGATCGGCGCGCCTGCCGGGTTCGGCAGCGCTGCGGCATCGCTCGGCTCCAGCGTCGGTTCGGTCCGCTCCGTCACGACGGGTCGACGGCCCGCGTCGACCCCAGCGGGGCCCGGTGGCTCGTCGGTGGCGGCGGCGGGCGGGTTGCCCTCGACACCGGGTCGCGCGAGCCGCTCGCGCCAGGCATCCCGCAGCCGCAGCTGCCGGCCCTGTAGGAGGTTGAAGACCAGAACGACCGCGATCGCGATGACGATAAGGCCGAGCAGGCTACCCCAGAGACTGTTCATCCTCGCCTCCCCGGGGCCTCGCCCCCGGAGTCACCGGCGCTCACGCGGCCTCCGCGAAGCGCTCGGCTGCCTCCAGGTCGACCGCGACGATCCGCGAGACGCCCCGCTCCTGCATCGTGACCCCGATCAGCTGCTGGGCGAGTTCCATCGCGATCTTGTTGTGGGTGATGAACAGGAACTGCGTCTGCGACGACATCCGCCTCACCATCGCGCAGTAGCGTTCGGTGTTCGCGTCGTCCAGCGGGGCGTCGACCTCGTCGAGCAGGCAGAACGGTGCCGGATTGAGCTGGAAGAGCGCGAACACCAAGGCGATCGCGGTGAGCGCCTTCTCCCCGCCGGACAGCAGGTGCACCGAGCTGTTGCGCTTGCCGGGCGGCTGAGCGACCACCGCGACCCCGGCGTCCAGGATCTCGTCGCCGGAGAGCACCAGGCGCGCATCGCCGCCGCCGAACAGCTCCGGAAACAGCTGGCCGAAGTGCTGGTTGACCGTGTCGAACGTCTGCTGCAGCAGCGCGCGGGTCTCCCGGTCGATGCGCCGGATCGCGTCCTCCAGGGTGCCGATCGCCTCGTTCAGGTCGTTCGACTGCGCCTGCAGGAAGTCGTGTCGCTGCCGGCACGCCGCGAGCTCGTCGAGGGCGGCGAGGTTCACCGCGCCCAGCGCGGCGATCGCGCCGGTCAGGCGCGTGACCTCGGCCTGCAGCCAGGGCGGCCGAGGCGGCTGTGCGAACGTTCCGCGGACTGCAGGCTCGTCCACCTGCGCCTGGGCAATCTGCTCGGCATACTGCTCGGCGCCCAGACGCGCGGCCTGCTCGTCGAGCTGCAGACGGGTCAGCCGAGCGCGCAGCGGGTCCTGCGCACGCTCGCGCACGAGCCGACCCTCGTCCAGCTCGCGGATCCGGGCGGTGAGCGCGTCCAGACGCGCCCGCGCCTCGGCGAGCGCCTGCTCGGCGCGCAGTCTCTCGCCGAGCGCGTCCTGCAGGCCGGCTCGAGCGGCCTCGTCCGACAGCTCGTCGAGGCGCCGACGCAGCTGCTCGCTCTCGCCGAGCGAACGCTCGATCACTCCCTGGGCCTGCAGGATCTGCTCGCGCAGGTTTTGACGGCGCGCCTCGATCTCCCGGACCGCGAACCCCGCTTCGCGGGCGTCTCGCTCGAGGTCGCGTCGGCGGTCGCGGGCCTCGGCGAGCACCGCCTCCGCCCGCTCCCAGCCGGTGCGCGCGTGCTCGACCGTCTCCTGTCGTTCGGCCAGATCCAGGTCCAGCCGCTCGAAGTGCGCCGCCTCCTGGTCGATCTGGGCGATACGGACCTCGGCCTCGGACGTGGTCTCGGCCAGCTCCGCCTGCAGGCGCGAGCGGTCGGCGGTCGCCCGCTGGACCTGCTGCGCGCAGCGCTCGGCGTCGAGCCGCACCGATGCGGCACGGCGGACCGCGAGCGAATGAGACTCGCGGTCGGCCGCGACGCGCGCCTTCTCGTGCTGCGCCAGCGCCTCGACCCGAGTCGCGGACGCGCGGGCCTCGTCGGCGATCAGCTCCAGCGCGCGGTGCTCGCGGACCAGGTTGTCCAGCTCCTGCTGGCGTACCAGCACCCCGTCGCCCTCGGCATCCATCGCATAGAGCTGGACTCCCAGCCGGCCCACCACGTGCCCGGCGCGGGTAACGAACTGTCCGCCGGCGGGCAGCCGGTCGCGGGTACCGATGGCTGCGTCCGGCGTCTCGGCGCAGAAGCAGCCATGAAGCCATTCGCCGAGCAGCGCGCCGACCTGCGGGTCGGTGGACCGAATCTGGCTCGCCAGCGGCACGAGGCCCGGCGGGTGCTCGGTCCGTGAGTCCGCGAGAAGGCGGTCGGTCGAATAGAAACCGACCTTCGCGGGAGGCTGCTCGCCCAGCAGTGCGGCCACGGTCTCCATACGCCCTACCTCGAGTGCCTGGACCCGCTCGCGCAGCACCGATTCGACCGCGGTCTCCCAGCCCGGCTCGATTCGAAGCCGCTGCCAGAGCCGCTTCAGGCCGTCCAGGCCGTGACGCTGCAGCCAGGGCGCGGTACGACCCTGGGTGCGGACGCGCTCCTGCAGCTGGGTCAGCGCCTGGATCCGAGCATCCACCTTCGAGGTCCGGGCGAGGGCGTCGCGCAGCGCCTCCTGCGCCGGACCGCGGCGAGCATCGGCCTCGGCCCAGCGGGCCTCGCTCTCGCCCAGCCTCACGGCCGCCTGCTCCTCGTGCGCCTCCGCGTCGGCGAGCTGGGAGCGCAGCGCGTCGAGCTGGGCGTGCGGGGCTTCGCCCAATCGATCGAGCGCGTCGCGAAGACGGGTCTCCCGCTCGCGAAGCCGTCCGAGCGCCGATTCGACGCCGTGACGGCGAGTGGCCACGACCTGGATCTGCTGCGCGATCTGCGCGGCCGCACCCCGGGCCGCGTCGAGGGCATCGCGGGCCTCGCGCAGGGTGTCCTCGAGCGAGGGCAGCGCGGCGTTCGCCTGGTCGAGCACGGTCTGCAGATCGTCGGTGCGGTGCTGTGCGGCCGCCAGGTCCGCGTCGCTGTCCCGCAGCTCGGCGTCGGCCTGCCGGTCGCGTTCGCGCGCGGCGTCGGCCTGGGCCTGGAGACCGGCGAGCCGCTCGCGCAGCTGCGTCTGCGCGTCGGCGACGAACCGGATCTCGCCCTCGAGGCGGGTCACCTCGCCCTGCGCCTGGTAGTACGCCCCCTGCGCGCCGTGCACCGCGTCGCCAGCCGAGTGATGCGCGGCGCGGGTCTCCTCGAGCCGGGCCTCGATCTCGCGCTGCGCCGCGCGTTCACCCTCCATTTGCGCGGCGACCGCCGCGAGTTGCGCAGCGATCCGGTCCCGCTCGGCGAGTGCCTCGTCGCGCCGCACGAGCCAGAGCATCTGCTGCTTGAGCGCCCGCTCGGTCTCGAGCTCCCGGTACTCGTGCGCCACCTCGGCCTGCCGCTCGAGCCTGGCGATCTGCGCGGTCAGTTCGCGCAGGATGTCCTCGACCCGGGTCAGGTTCTCGCGGGTATCGGCGAGACGGTGCTCGGTCTCGCGCCGGCGCTCCTTGTACTTGGACACGCCCGCGGCCTCCTCGAGGAAGACGCGCAGCTCCTCGGGCCGGGCCTCGATGATCCGCGACACGGTGCCCTGCCCGATGATCGCGTAGGCCCGGGGGCCCAGGCCGGTGCCGAGGAACATGTCGTGCACGTCCTTGCGCCGAACCGCCTGGTTGTTGATCAGGTAGGTCGACTGCCCGTCGCGGGTCAGCACCCGCTTGACCGAGAGTTCGGTGAACGCCGCCCAGGCACCGCCCAGTCGGGCATCGCCGTTGTCGAACACCAGTTCCACGCTTGCGCGACCCGAGGGCTTGCGGTCGGAGGAGCCGTTGAAGATCACGTCCTGCATCGATTCGCCGCGCAGCTCGGAGGCCTTCGATTCCCCAAGCACCCAACGCACCGCGTCCATGATGTTGGACTTGCCGCAGCCGTTCGGTCCGACCACACCGACCAGGTGGCTCGGCACCTCGAAAGTCGTCGGGTCGACGAACGATTTGAAGCCGGCCAGCTTGACGGATTTCAGGCGCACGGAAAACGCTCTACGGCCCCGTCGCGGCGGGGAGGTCGGAACGATGCGGATTCGGGCAGGACGCCGAGGAGGGCGGGTGCCGGGGTTCGACAGCCCGGAACCGGGTGAGTCGTATAATACACCGCGGCAGGAACGGCCTTCGGGGCGCGGCCCGCGGGGCCGTGCCCGCCGCCGCCGCCCCCCCCGACCTCGCCGCGGCCGCGGCCAGACGCAACACGGAGACGTCCGATGCCCAGCGCGCCGTCCAAGACCCTCGACACCTTCCCGAACCCCTCGCCGGCGCGCGACTACGTCGTCCATATCGAGGTCCCGGAGTTCACTTGCCTGTGCCCGCTCACCGGCCAGCCGGACTTCGCCACGCTGGTGATCGACTACGTACCCGACCAGCTGAATCTGGAGCTGAAGGCCCTGAAGCTCTACATGTGGTCGTTCCGGGACGAGGGGGTCTTCCACGAGGCGGTCACCAACCGGATCCTCGATGACCTGGCGGCCGCGACGCGCCCTCGCTTCATGCGCCTGACCGCGCGCTGGTACGTTCGCGGCGGGATCTTCACCACCGTGGTGGCCGAGCACCGGGATCCGGCCTGGACCCCGGCCCCGCGGATTGACTTGGGCACGTTCCATGCCGAGTCGAGTACTCGTTAAGTCATATACTTAAGGGCGTTTGTTGAACCGAATTCTAGAAAAGCTGCCGCCCTATCCCTTCGAGCGGCTGCGGTCGCTGATCGCCGGCGTCACCCCGCCGACGACCCTGACGCCGATCTCGATGTCGATCGGCGAGCCCAAGCATCCTGCGCCGCAGCGGGTGCGCGAGGCGCTGATTGCCGGGCTCGACGGCTTGTCGGTCTATCCGGCCACCGGTGGCGGTGAAGCGCTGCGGGGGGCGGTGGCGAGTTGGGCCTGCAGACGCTGGGGGCTGCGCTCGCTCGACGCGGCGACCCAGGTGCTGCCGGTCAACGGGTCCAAGGAGGCGCTGTACTCGATCGCGCAGGCCGTGATCGATCCACGGCCGGAAGGCCCGCCTCCGGTCGTGCTGATCCCCAACCCCTGCTACCAGGTCTACGAGGGCGCGGCGCTGCTTGCCGGCGCCGACCTGGTGTACGTCGACCAGCATCGGGGCAACGGGTTCGCGCTCGACTGGTCGCAGGTGCCCGAGGCGGTGTGGCCGCGCGTGCAGCTGGTCTACGTGTGCTCGCCGGGCAATCCGACCGGAACCCTGATCGATCGGGAAGGCTGGCGCACGCTGTTCGCGCTGTCGCGCCGCCACGGGTTCGTCATCGCGTCCGACGAGTGTTACAGCGAGATCTACCCGTACGATGCGCATCCTCCCGAAGGCGCGCTCGCCGTGGCGCAGGCGCTCGGGCTGGCCGACTACCGCGGGCTGCTGGTGTTCTCCAGCCTGTCCAAGCGGTCGAGCGTGCCCGGCCTTCGTTCGGGGTTCGTCGCCGGCGACGCGCGGCTGATCGAGCGCTTCCGGCTGCTGCGTTCCTACACCGGCGGTGCGATGAGCCTGGTGGTGCAGGCGGCTTCTGTGGCCGCCTGGCAGGACGAGGACCACGTGCTCGCCAACCGCCGCCTGTACCGGGCGAAGTTCGACGCGGTGCTGCCGCTGCTGGCCGACGTCCTCGCGGTGACCGCGCCGCAGGGCGGGTTCTTCCTCTGGGCCGGCGTTCCCGGCGGCGACGACGCCGCGTTCGCCCGCGAACTCTACCGCCGCTACAATGTGCTCGTGCTGCCCGGCAGCTACCTTTCCCGGACGGTGGGCGGCCGTAATCCGGGCGCCGGATTCGTCCGGCTTGCACTGGTCGACGGCCTCGACGCCTGCGTCGAGGCCGCCCGTCGGATCCGGGCCTTCGTCAACGACGCCTCTTCCCCTCTCCTGTCATGAGCACGCTCCAGCAGACGATCGACCAGGCCTGGGAGCAGCGCGCCGGGCTGACACCGGCGAGCGCACCCGCCGCAGTCCGCGACGCGGTCGCCCACGTGATCGACGAGCTCGACGCAGGCCGACTGCGCGTGGCCGAGAAGACCGGGGGCGACTGGACCGTGCATCAGTGGATCAAGAAGGCGGTGCTGCTGTCCTTCCGGCTTGCCGACAACCGCCCGGTGGTGGCCGGCGAGCTGCAGTTCTTCGACAAGGTGCCCACCAAGTTCGACCGGTGGACCGCGCAGGACTTCGTCGCCGCGGGCATGCGCGTCGTGCCGCCGGCGGTCGCCCGGCGCGGCGCCTACGTCGCGCGGAACGTCGTGCTGATGCCGTCCTACGTGAACATCGGCGCGTGGGTGGGCGAAGGCACGATGGTCGATACCTGGGCCACCGTCGGTTCGTGTGCCCAGATCGGCCGCAACGTGCATCTCTCGGGGGGGGTCGGCATCGGTGGCGTGCTCGAGCCGCTGCAGGCGAATCCGACGATCATCGAGGACAACTGCTTCATCGGCGCACGCTCGGAAGTGGTCGAAGGCGTGATCGTCGAGGAGAACTCGGTGCTGTCGATGGGCGTCTTCCTCGGGGCGAGCACGAAGATCTACGATCGTGCCACCGGCACGGTCAGCTACGGTCGCGTGCCTGCCGGCTCGGTGGTCGTTCCGGGTTCGCTGCCGTCGGCCGACGGGCGGGTGGCGCTGTACTGCGCGGTGATCGTCAAGCGGGTCGACGCCCAGACGCGGGCGAAGACCGGCATCAACGAACTGCTGCGCGGCGACTGAGCGCGCCGGGGACCGGGACATGGGGATGCAGCGACTGTTGTCGTTGATGGCCGAGAAGAAGGCCTCCGACCTGTTCATCGCCGCCGGAGCGCCCATCCAGATCAAGATCAACGGCACGGCCGTACCGATCAACCAGCAGCGCCTGGATCCCCAGGCGATCGAACAGCTGCTGCGCGAGGTGCTGACCGACCGGCAGTGGGCGCAGTTCGAACTCGACAACGAACTCAATGTCGGCTACGGCCTGCGCAACGTCGGCAGCTTCCGGATCTCGGTGTTCCGACAGCGCGGCACCGCGGCCGCCGTGATCCGCTACATCCCGGGCGACGTACCGCAGCTGGAGACGCTGAACCTGCCGCCGCTGCTCTCCGACCTGATCATGGAGAAGCGCGGCCTGCTGCTCGTGGTCGGGGCCACCGGGTCCGGGAAGACCACCACGCTCGCATCGCTGATCGACCATCGCAACACGCACAGCTCGGGGCACATCCTCACGCTCGAAGACCCGATCGAATACACGTTTCGGCACAAGCGCTCGGTGGTCAACCAGCGGCAGATCGGCACCGACGCCGTGTCGTTCGAGGTCGCACTGCGCAACGCGCTGCGGCAGGCGCCCGACTGCCTGATGCTGGGCGAGATCCGCGACGTCGACACGATGAGCGCTGCGATCGCCTACGCGCAGTCGGGGCATCTGGTGCTGTCGACGCTGCACGCGAACAGTGCGTCCCACGCGCTGAACCGGATCGTGAGCTTCTACACGCCCGAGAATCGTCGCGTTCTGTTGTCCGATCTTGCGGCGACGCTGCGCTGCGTGATCTCACAGCGTCTGATCCGTGCGTCCGCGGGCGGGCGTCTGCCCGCGGTCGAGATCCTGATGAACACGACCTTCGTCTCGGAACTGATCGACCAGGGGCGGCTGTCCGAGATCAAGGAAGCGATGGAGAAGTCGATGGCGCCCGGGTCTCAGACATTCGAGCGCGCGCTGGTCGACATGGTCCGCAGCCGCAAGGTCACGCGGGAGGACGCACTCGCGCAGTCCGACTCGCCGACCAACCTGCTGTGGCTGCTCGACAATACCGAGGACAGCACCCCGGCGGACGAAGCGTCGGCATCGACGTCGCGCGGCACCGACTCCGGCGGGGCGACGCCGGCGAAGACTCCGGACGGGCCGACGTTCTCCGAATTCATGCTGAACGTCTGATGCGGGACGAGGCGGTCGTCTACGGAATCGAGACCTGCGACCAGGTCCGCAAGGCGCGTGCATGGCTGCGCTCCAGGCAGGTCCCGTTCCGCTTCCACGACTTCCGCACCCAGGGACTGGACGCCCAGATGATGGCGCGTTGGACCGCGAGGCTGCCCTGGGACGCGCTGCTGAACCGGCGCGGGCTGACCTGGCGCCAACTGGAGGCGGCACGCCGTGCCACCGTGGTCGACCAGTCCAGTGCGGTCGAATTGATGCTCTCGCAGCCGATGCTGGTCAAGCGCCCGGTGCTCGATGCGGGTGACCGGATCCTCGTCGGGTTTTCGGAGCCGGTCTACCGCACGCTCTTTCTCGCCGGCGACGAGGTGCCGGCGGCCCTGCGTCCCTGATGGGCGCGTTCGTCCCCGAGGGGCCCGCGGACGCGGGCCGCGCACGATGAGCCCCTGCCCCGTCCGAGCCCTCACCGAGGCACTGATCCGGTGTCGTTCCGTGACCCCCGACGACGCCGGCTGCCAGGCGATGATCGCCAAGCGCCTCGCGGGCGCCGGGTTCCGCTGCGAGCCGATGCGATTCGGCGAGGTCGACAATCTGTGGGCGGTGCGTGACGGCGCCCGCCCCGGCGGTACGCTGGTGTTCGCCGGGCACACCGACGTGGTGCCGGCCGGTCCACGTCCCTGGTGGCACAGCGACCCGTTCGAACCGGCCGTGCGCGACGGGCAACTGTTCGGGCGCGGCGCCGCGGACATGAAGTCGTCGCTGGCCGCGATCGTGGTCGCGGCCGAGGAGTTCGCCGCGAGCCACCCGTCGCACGCCGGCCGGGTGGGGCTGCTGTTGACCTCCGACGAG
>JBIKMO010000459.1:0-2503 GCA_044359175.1 Burkholderiaceae bacterium
CGTCTCGCACCACAACCCCCAAAGAGAAGACGCCTGCAGCGGGGCTAGCCGCGCAGGCGTCGAAGGAATCGAATGAACAACCCTATTGTCGCGGGCGCTGCCCGCAGCACTGTCGCGTCGATGCCGTCGTCGCGCGGCGCTACCCGTTGCGACGTCTGCCGTCGCCCGACGAGCTGGTCCCGGTTCTGCGGCTCGTGCCGCCGCTGGGATGCGTTCCTGCCGCCGCGTCGGCTCGCTGACGGAGGTGACGCGATGACTCCGCGCGCCATCATCCAGCAAGCAGCGGAGCGCGGTCGCGTCGGTCTAGGCGACCTGACCGTCATGTCGACGGCGACCGACCCCTACCGTCTCGACACGCCCGCGAACCACAGGATCGCCCGTTGGCTGGTCGACGCATGGGGCGCGAGCGGCGCCCGCCGTCCGATCCATCCGCGCGGTCTGCACTACGCGCTCGTCAGCATGAACCCCGCGCCGCTGATGCTGAGCGGCGAGCCGTACATCAATTCGCACGATTGCTGGGAGTGGCTCGCGACCGCGACCCGCGCGGCCCGCTGGCTCGGCTACATCCCGTTCGATGCGCTGGAGGACGAGCGCAACGCCGAGCCGGTGATCTACACGCAGGAGGAGCTGCCCGCGCCGTTCGTCGGGGTCGTCACGCGCGAGGCGCCGTGCGAGCTGCCGACGATCGAGTCGGTCATGCCGTCGGTGTTCGCCGGTAACTTCGCGGTCCGTCAGCCGTACCGGATCGTGCTCGTCGGCGAGAAGCAGAGCTTGCGCGACGTCCTGCTGCCGATCGTCCGGCGGGTGTACGGCGAGATGGTGCTGCCGACTGGCGAGCTGTCGAACGCGCTGCTCGAAGGCATCGTGCGCCGCGCTGCCGACGACGGTCGTCCGTGCCGGGTGTTCTATCTGTCCGACTTCGACCCGACCGGCTGGACGATGCCGATCGGCGTCGCGCGCAAGGTGCAGGCGCTCGTCGATCGCGACTTCGCCGGCCTGGACGTCCAGGTGCATCGCTGCGCGCTGACGTTCGATCAGGTAAAGGCGCTCGGCCTGCCGGCGACGCCGTTGAAGGAGACCGAGCGGCGCTCGGACCGCTGGCGCGAACGCTGGGGCGTCGAACAGACCGAGATCGACGCGCTCGCGACCCTGCGGCCGTCGGTGCTGCGCCAGATCGTCGAGGAGGCCGTGGCGCCCTACTGGGACGCCGACCTGGATCGCCGCGTTGGCGACGCCCGCGCACAGGCATACGCCCCGGCGAACCGCGTGCTGCAGGAGCGGATCGACGCCGCGAAGCCGATGCTGACGGACGTCGAGGCGCTGCTCGGCGAGGGCGCCGACCTTATAAGGCAGGCCTTCAAGGTGTCGCGGCCGATCGTCGAGACGATCCGCCGGGAGGTCGAGGAGGCGCTGCCCGGGTTCAAGGTGCCCGAGCCGCAGACCGCCGGCGACGTGGCCGAGCCGATCTTCGATTCGCTCGACGCCTTCGACGTCGCCACCCGGAAGCTGATCGAGGAGCGCATCTAATGGCCCCGACGCAGAGCGTGACAAGGGGCGCGAGGCCATCGTTTGAAGTGATCTCCGGCAGCGCGCACAACGCACTTCTTGGCGCGGCTAGGGACTCAACCAACGGGTTCCGGGTCGTGCCGGGGTTGATGCTGTCGCTGCTCCGTGACGACGGCTGGCGCCACCTTGTGCGCCCTATCGACGGCAAGGAGTTCGTCAACGACACCGTGGAGCAGTGGGTGCTCGGCGAGCCGTGGGCGGGGCTGCACTTCCCGTCGTGGGACGCGCTCTACGCGATGCTGGACCGCTCCGAGCACGGCCCCGAGTGCCGCGAGCGGCTCATCGCGCTGGGCGCTCCGGCGAACGGGGCGGCGGCGGATGCGCGGCCGGTGGCGCGATCGGGCAGGCCGAAGAAAGGTACGAAACACGCACCTGTGTCGAAGGGCGGGTCTGACCGGATTGCGGCGCGGCTGAAGGAGTCGCATCAAGACCTCGCCGAGGAAGTCATCGCCGGTCGCCTGTCCGCGCACGCGGCGGCCGTGCAGGCCGGGTTCCGCAAGCCGACATGGACCGCTTCAGTAGCGATCAACGCCGGCATCACCGGAATGTCCCGCGCGGCCGAGACGCCGCGCGAGGAGTGGTCCGAGATCCTGTACCTGCGCCGCCGGCTGTGCGAACGCGTGCTGCCCAACGACTGCCGGGCGCTGCTGTTCTTCATCGAGGACGGCCGCGCGTCTGGCGACTTCATGGGCTACGGCAGCGAGGAGCGGTATCTGCGCGAGGGGCTCGGCATCGCCGACACCGACGCCGCGCTGTGGGCTGTGCGCGGGCTGCAACTGCTTAACCAGGAGGTGCCGGTCGCGTTCGCCGACGCGGTGGTTGCGGGCAAGCGCGTCGTGGCCGCGGCGCAGGCGACGACGGCTGATGTTGTGCCGATGAAGCAGGGGCAGCGGACAGACCTGCCAAATTTAGGCAAGTCACAAGAGGGTCGAGTCGC
>JBIKMO010000458.1:0-2503 GCA_044359175.1 Burkholderiaceae bacterium
ATCTCCCCACGCTCCAGCGACAGCAACATCGTCGTGGGATCCTTGTAGAAGCGATGCACGAGACGGTCGGTGCGGGGCAGGTCCTTCAGGAAGAACCGGTCGAAACGCTCGAGCGTGAGGCTCTCGCCGGGCTTGAAGTCGGCGACCCGGAACGCACCCGAACCGACCGGCTGCTGCGAGTTGCGGGGATGGGTGGCGAGGGGCTGCCCGTCGCCGTAGACATGCTTGGGCAGGATCGGGCACAGCGAGGTCGTCATCGCCAGCAGCAGCGCCGGGTGAGGTTCCTTCAGACGAACGACCGCAGTGTGGCGATCCTCGAGTGTCACCGCATTGACCGGACCGAACATCGTGCGGAACGGGTGCGAGTCGCGCAGCGCCTCGATCGAGAACTGCACGTCCTCCGACGTGATCGGCCGCCCGTCGTGGAACACCGCGTCGCGTCGCAGCTGCAGCTTCACGCTCCGGTTGTCGGGCGACAGCTCGAATCGCTCGGCCAGATAGGGTTGCGGCTTCCAGTCGGCGCCGACCCGAAGCGGCGACGCGAAGATCTGGATGCCCGGCATCATCGTCGGTATGCCGGTCGCGACCGCCGGGTTCAGCGTGCGCGAAGGATACGGACTGCCGATCACGAGCGTTGCGCGCTGCGTCTGCCCGACGGCGGGCGAGGCTAGAGCGGACAGGCTCGCGCCGGCGGCGGCGCCACCCGCCAGGCGCCTGCGGATCAGGTCGACCATGCTGAGTCTCCCATCGGCGGATCGGTTGGGTGCCGCCGGCAAGAAGAAAATATCATTTTTTCGAAGACCGCGATCCAGTGCGGGCTTGACTCGTGCCGTGGGGCCCGTACGCTTGTCGACGTTCCGGAACGAGTGTTTCCACCGGAAGAACGACCCGCCGAGTGGCGCAGGCGCCGGGCGGCTGATCCGTCCGAGGAGAGGCACCTCTTGAAGACCGTGGTCTACCGCGCCCGGCGCATCCACACGATGAACCCGGCCCGGCCCGAGGCCAGCCACGTCGCGGTACGGGACGGGCGGGTGCTCGGCGTCGGCCACCTCGACGAACTGCGCGGCTGGGGCGATCTCGAAGTCGACGAACGCTTCGCCGACGCGGTGCTGCTGCCAGGCTTCGTCGAGGGCCACGGCCACCTGACCGAGGGCACCCGCTGGCGTCACGCGTACTGCGGCTGGTTCGACCGCGCCGACCCGGACGGCGTCGTCTGGCCGGGCCTGCGGTCGATCGAGGCCGTGATCGACCGGCTTCGCCAACGAGAGCAGCAGCTCGCCGACCGATCGCAGCCGCTGTTCGCATGGGGTCTGGACCCGCTCTACTTCGGCGCCCGACGCATGACGCGGCACGACCTGGACGCGGTGAGCGCTGAGCGGCCGGTCGCGGTCATCCACGCGAGCGGGCACATCGTCAATGCGAACAGCGCGGCCCTCGCGCTGGCCGGCCAGCTGCGCGGCGGCATCGACCACCCGGGCGTTCCCCTGGGCGAGGACGGCCTCCCGAACGGCGAGTTGCGCGGCCCGGAAGCCTACTCGCCGGTGCTGGTGAAGATCGGCATGGACCGAGGCGCGACCGCGGGCGACGAGGACGGCATTCGCGCCTACGCGCGCCTCGCGGTTCGCGCCGGGGTCACGACCTCGACCGACCTGGCGGCACCGATGCCGCCGTCCGCGCTCGAGGCGATGCTGCGCGTCACCGGAGCCGAGTCCTTTCCGCTGCGGATCGTACCGGCGATCTACGGCAACGGCCGCCCCGTGGGTGAGCTGGTGGAGTTCGCGCTCGCGTGCCGCGCGCGCTCGACCGACCGGCTGCGGCTCGGCGCGATCAAGCTGGTCGCCGACGGTTCGATCCAGGGATTCACCGCGCGGCTGCGGCCACCGGGGTACGCGAACGGCGCGCCCAACGGCCTGTGGTACGTGACGCCCGAGGCGATGGAGGCGCTGTACGAGGCCGCACTGCGGGCCGGCGTACAGGTGCACACGCACACCAACGGCGACCAGGCGAGCGAACTCGCGATCGACTGCCTCGAGCGGGCGCTGCGCCGGCATCCGTCGCCCGACCACCGGTTCGTGCTGCAGCACTGCCAGCTGCCCGACCGGGCACTGCTGCGCCGCATGCATTCGATCGGGCTGTGCGCGAATTTCTTCGCGAACCACCACTGGCACTGGGGCGACGCCCACTACGCGCAGACCGTCGGCCCCGAGCGGGCCGAACGGATGAACCCGTGCCGCTCGGCAATCGAGATCGGGGTGCCGTTCTCGATCCACTCGGATGCGCCGGTGACGCCGCTGCAGCCGTTGCACGTGGCCTGGTGCGCCGTCCACCGGCGCACCGCGCTGGGCCGCGTGCTCGGTGAGTTCGAGCGCATCCCGGTGGCCGACGCGCTGCGCGCGATCACGCTCGGCGCGGCCTACACGCTGAAGCTCGACGGCGAGGTGGGCTCGATCGAGGCCGGCAAGCGGGCCGACTTCGCGGTGCTGGGTGAGGACCCGCTCACGGT
>JBIKMO010000176.1:0-9052 GCA_044359175.1 Burkholderiaceae bacterium
TGACGCCTCTGCGGCCCCTCCAGGAGCGCTCGTACCATGTCGGATCCACCGGTGCGCCGCAGCGGCCGCAACGTGCTCGGAGGCCCGCTGCTCGCCTGCTCGTTCGACCCGCTGACCGGTTTCTTCCGCGACGGATGTTGCACCACCGGGCCCGAGGATCTGGGCAGCCATACGGTCTGCGCGCGGGTCACCGAGGCCTTTCTCGCGTTCAGCCTTGAGCGCGGCAACGACCTGTCCACGCCGCGGCCGGAGTACCGGTTCCGCGGGCTGAAGCCCGGCGACCGATGGTGTGTGTGCGCGGCGCGCTGGCTCGAGGCGTGCGACGCCGGGGTCGCGCCGCCGGTCGTGCTCGAGGCCACGCACGAGGCGGCGCTGCGCATCGTGCCGCTCAAACGCCTGCTCGAGCACGCCTGGGGTCAGCGACCCACCGCGTCGCGCTGAGCGTCGCCGTGGCGCTGGCGCTCGCGATCGTCCCGGTCACGCCGTTCGCCCAGAACTGCTCGGTCCTGGTCGACACCGACACCGCCGCAGCCGCCGTGGTCGACCCCGGCGGCGACCTCGACCGGATCGAGGACGCGCTGCGCGAGACCGGCGGGCGACTGGAGAAGGTGCTCCTCACCCACGGGCACATCGACCACTGCGGACGGGCGGCCGAGTTCGCGCGGCGCCACGGCGTGCCGATCGAGGGGCCGCATGTCGACGACCGGTTCTGGATCGACCAGCTGCCGGCGCAGGGGGTGCGTTTCGGGTTTCCGCGGTTGGACGCGTTCGAGTCGGACCGCTGGCTGGCGGACGGCGACACGGTCCGCTTCGGCACGATCGAGCTGCGGGTCGCGCACTGCCCCGGGCACACGCCGGGGCACGTGGTCTTCTTCCACCCCGAGAGCCGGCTGGCGATCGTCGGCGACGTGCTGTTCGCCGGGTCGATCGGACGCACCGATTTCCCGCGCGGCAATCACGCGCAGCTGATCGAGGCGATCCGCACGAAGCTCTGGCCGATGGGCGACGACGTCTCGTTCGTGCCGGGGCACGGGCCGATGTCGACCTTCGGCGAGGAGCGTCAGACCAATCCGTACGTGGCCGACCACTGAGGCCGCCGCCGCTCACGGGGCGGGCGCCGGTCAGCCCTTCCGGGTGTTCCAGGAGTCCTTCAGGGTCACCGCGAGGTTGAACACCGGACGGGTCGGACGGTGATCGGTGCGATCGGCCACGAAGTACCCGTGCCGCTCGAACTGGAACCGATCCTCCGGCGCCGCCGCGGCGAGCGAGGGTTCGAGCACCGCGTGCACGATCCGCTTCGACGACGGGTTCAGCAGCTCGAGGTAGTCGCGCTCGCCCGAGTCCGGATACGGCTCGGTGAAGAGCCTGTCGTACATGCGGATCTCTGCGGGGAGTCCGTGACCTGCCGACACCCAGTGGATGTTGCCGCGCACCTTGTACTGGTCGGCGCCCGGCGTGCCGGACTTCGAGTCAGGCAGGCAGCGCGCCAGCACCTTGGTGGTCCGGCCGGCCGCGTCGCTCTCGTGGCCGATGCACTCGATCACGAATCCGTGCCGCAGGCGCACCCGGTTGCCCGGGAACAGCCTGAAGTAGCCCTTCGGGGGCTGCGGCTCGAAGTCCTCGCGTTCGATCCAGAGCTCGCGGGTGAGCGGGAAGTGACGCAGCCCGCGGCTCGGGTCGTGGGGGTGGACCGGCGCGCTGCACGGCTCGTGCAGCGATTCCGGCATGTCGGTCAGTTCCAGCTTCAACGGGTCGAGCACCGCGAACGCGCGCGCGGCGCGGCGATCCAGGTCGTCGCGCAGCGCCTGCTCGAGGACCGAGGGGTCCACCCACTGGTGCGCCTTGGACATGCCGATGCGCTCGGCGAACAGCCGGATCGCCTCGGGCGTGTAGCCGCGGCGACGCAGCGCGACCAGGGTCGGCATCCGCGGGTCGTCCCAGCCGTCGACGGTGCCGGACTGCACCAGGTGCTGCAGCTTGCGCTTGCTCATGACCGTGTAGGTCATGTTGAGCCGCGCAAACTCGATTTGCCGGGGCAGCGGGCGCTGGAAGAATCCGCCTTCGGCCGCGCGCTCCAGGATCCAGTCGTAGAACGGACGGTGATCTTCGAACTCGAGCGTGCACAGCGAGTGCGTGACGTTCTCCAGCGCGTCCGACAGCGGGTGCGCGAAGTCGTACATCGGGTAGATGCACCAGGCGTCGCCGGTCCGGTGGTGGTGCGCGAATCGCACCCGGTAGAGCACCGGGTCGCGCAGGTTGACGTTCGGTGACGCCATGTCGATCCGGGCGCGCAGCACGTGCGAGCCCTCGGTGTGGCGGCCCGCCCGCATCTCGCGGAACAGCGCGAGGCTGTCCTCGGCGCTGCGCGTGCGGAACGGCGAATCCTGCCCCGGTTCGGTCAGCGTGCCGCGGGTCGTGCGCATCGCCTCGGCGCTCTGGGAGTCGACGTACGCGTGGCCGGCGCGGATCAGGTACTCGGCGATCTCGTAGAACCACCCGAAGAAGTCGCTCGCGAAGTACAGGTTGTCCTCGCCGCCGCCGTGCCAGTCGAACCCGAGCCAGCGGACCGTGTCGAGGATGCCGTCGACGAATTCCTGGTCCTCCTTGACCGGATTCGTGTCGTCGAATCGCATGTGGCAGCGTCCGCCGTAGTCACGGGCCAGGCCGAAGTTCAGGCAGATCGACTTCGCATGTCCGACGTGCAGATAGCCGTTCGGTTCGGGCGGGAAACGGGTGCGGATCACCGCGGCGTCGGTCGGCGAGCCGGTCTGATCGCGCGCCGGGCCGGGCCGTCCCGACCAACGACGCGACGCGTATCGACCGGCCGCGAGGTCGGCGTCGATCGCCTGACGGATGAAGTTGCTCGCGCGGGCGTCGTCGACGGGGCTCGGCGAAGGGGCGGGCGGAGTCGCGGCGGTCATGGGGCTCGGCGAAAAACGCCGATTCTAGCAACCGCGACCGGCGCGCCCGCTGGCGCCGCCGCGGGCCGCGGTCGCCGGATCAGACGCCGAGCAGCTCGACCTCGAACAGCAGCGTCGCGTTCGGCGGGATCACGCCGCCGGCGCCGCGAGCACCGTAGCCCAGTTCGGGCGGAATCACCAGCCGGCGGGTTCCGCCCACCTTCATGCCCTGTACGCCCTCGTCCCATCCCTGGATCACGTGCCCGGCCCCCAGAGGAAACTCGAACGGCTCGCCCCGGTCGAGCGAGGAGTCGAACTTGCGTCCGGCGGCGCCGTCGCGCCACAGCCATCCGGTGTAATGGACCTGCACCGTACATCCGGCGATCGCAGCGTCGCCCGCGCCGACGACAACGTCCTCGTAGCGGAGTCCGGAAGGCGTCGTGTTCATCGCTCGCTCCATGAAAGCCTGCCACGATAGCACGCTACGACGCGTCCGCCGGATGCCTGCGGGCCGCGCGGCAGGCGCCGCGCGGGGCTGCAGACCGAGCCGGGGCTACAATCCGGCTTCGGGCAGCGCCGGCCGAGCGCGTCGAGCGGGAACATCTTCATGCACCATCACTTCATCGCCCGGCCCGGAGCCGGCGCGGTGCGCGGGTCGCTCCGGGTGCCGGGCGACAAGTCGATCTCCCACCGGTCGATCATGCTCGGTGCGATCGCACGCGGCACCACGCGCATCAGCGGCTTCCTCGAGGGCGCCGATGCGCTGTCCACGATGAACGCGTTCCGCGCGCTCGGCGTACCGATCGACGGGCCGGACGGCGGGCGGGTGACCGTCCACGGCGTCGGGCCGGGGGGGCTGCACGCGTCGGCCAGGCCGCTGGACTGCGGCAACTCCGGGACGTCGATGCGGCTGATGTGCGGTCTGCTTGCCGGGCAGGGGCTGGAGGCGACGCTGGTGGGCGATGCGAGCCTGTCGCGACGTCCGATGCGCCGCGTGACCGATCCGCTTGCCGCGATGGGCGCCCGCATCGACACCGACGACGGTCGTCCGCCGGTGCGGATCCATCCGGCGCACGGGCCGCTGCACGGGATCGACTACCTGATGCCGATGGCCAGCGCACAGGTGAAGTCGGCGCTGCTGCTCGCCGGCCTGCACGCCCAGGGCACCACCCGCGTGACCGAGCCCGCGCCTACGCGAGATCACACCGAACGCATGCTCGCGGCCTTCGGCGTGCGGGTGTCGGTCGACGGCTCGACGGTGTCGATCGAGGGCGGCCAGACGCTGCTCGCGGCCGACATCGACGTGCCCGGGGACATCTCGTCCGCGGCCTTCCTGCTCGTGGCAGGCGCGATCGCGCCCGAATCCGACCTCACCATCGAGCACGTCGGCGTCAACCCGACGCGCAGCGGCGTGATCGAGATCCTTCGGCGAATGGGCGCCGACGTGACGCTGCAGCGGCCCCGCTCCGTCGGCGGCGAGCCGGTCGCCGACCTGCGCGTGCGCGGCGGTGGGTTGCGGGGCATCGAGGTGCCGCCCGAGCTGGTGCCGCTCGCGATCGACGAGTTCCCGGTGCTGTTCGTCGCGGCGGCGTGCGCCCGTGGCCGGACCGTGGTCACCGGCGCGCACGAGTTGCGGGTGAAGGAGTCGGATCGGATCGCAGTGATGGCCGAGGGGCTGCGTCGGCTGGGGGTAAGCGCCGAGCCGATGCCCGACGGGATCGTGATCGAGGGGCGCGGCGAGCGGGTCGCGGCGTTCGACGGCGGCGAGGTCGACGCCTACGGGGACCACCGCCCGGCGATGGCGTTCGCGGTCGCCTCGCTGCGGTCGGCCGCTCCGATCCGCATTGCCGACACGCTGAACGTCGGCACGTCGTTTCCCGGATTCGTCGAGCAGGCGCGCTCGGTCGGCATCGACGTCGAGCAGGTGTCCGGCCGATGACCGGCGATGCGGTGGGCGGCCGCGCCGACGGCGCGGCGCGTGCCGCCTCGATCGACGCCCGGCGTGCGCCGGTGCTGACGATCGACGGGCCGACCGCATCGGGCAAGGGCACGATCGCGCAGCGCGCGGCGCGGGCGCTCGGCTGGCACTACCTGGACAGCGGGGCGCTCTACCGCCTCACCGCGCTCGCCGCGCTCCGGGCCGCCGTGCCGTTCGACGACGCCGACGCGCTCGCGCGGATCGCCGCGGCGCTGCCGGTGCGCTTCGACGGTGAGGTGGTGCGTCTCGACGGCGAGGACGTGACCGACGCGATCCGCGACGAGGCGGTGGGCGCCGGCGCCTCACGGGTTGCGGTGCACGCGGCGGTTCGATCGGCGCTGCTCGGTCTGCAGCGCAGCTTCCGACGCGCGCCGGGCCTGGTCGCCGACGGCCGCGACATGGGCACGGTGGTGTTTCCGGACGCGACGCTCAAGGTGTTCCTGACGGCGAGCGCGGAGTCCCGCGCGGAGCGAAGGTATAAGCAGTTGATAGGAAAGGGAATTCCTGCTAGCCTCTCCGGTCTTCTTCAGGATCTGCGGGAACGTGACGCTCGCGACGCATCGCGGGCCGTGGCCCCGCTCGCTCCGGCTGAGGGCGCGTTCGTGCTGGACTCCACCGGCCTGTCCGTCGACGAGACGGTCGACGTCGTGTTGGGGCGCTGGTCCTCGCGCAGGTAGCGGCCGCAGGCGCCGCGTGCGGGCTACGGCCCGCCAGACGCCCGCTCCGTCGTTCGTCAACACCGCTGGTTCGGGGTGCCGGACCCTCTGAGCATGCGCCGAGGCGCATGACCGCGGGGCCGATCCGCTCCGGCGTGACCCACATTGGACATCACTTGAACACTGCTTCCATCCAAGAGACCGAGAGTTTCGCCAAGCTCTTCGAGGAGTCGCTCTCCAAGAAGGAGATGCGGCAGGGCGAGGTGATCACCGCCGAGGTGATCCGCATCGACCACAACTTCGTGGTCGTCAACGCCGGCCTGAAGTCCGAGAGCTTCATCCCGATCGAGGAGTTCCACAACGATCGCGGCGAACTCGACGTCAAGGAGGGCGATTTCGTCGCGGTCGCGATCGATTCGCTGGAGAACGGCTACGGAGAGACCCGCCTGTCGCGCGACCGCGCCAAGCGTCTGGCGGCCTGGGTCAACCTGGAGCGGGCGCTCGACGACGGCGAGCTGGTCCAGGGCACCATCACCGGCAAGGTGAAGGGCGGCCTCACCGTGATGACCAACGGCATCCGCGCGTTCCTGCCGGGCTCGCTGATCGACATGCGGCCGGTCAAGGACACCACCCCCTACGAGGGCAAGACCCTCGAGTTCAAGGTCATCAAGCTCGACCGCAAGCGCAACAACGTCGTGCTGTCTCGCCGTGCGGTGATCGAGCTGTCGCAGGGCGAGGAGCGCGCGAAGCTGCTCGAGACGCTCACCGAGGGCTCGATCGTCAAGGGAACCGTCAAGAACATCACCGACTACGGCGCGTTCATCGACCTCGGCGGTATCGACGGGCTGCTGCACATCACCGACATGGCCTGGCGCCGCGTACGGCACCCGTCCGAGGTGCTCGCGGTCGGACAGGAGGTGACCGCGAAGGTGCTCAAGTTCGACCAGGAGAAGAACCGGGTGTCGCTGGGCGTCAAGCAGCTCGGAGACGACCCCTGGGTCGGCATCTCGCGCCGTTATCCGACCGGCACCCGGATGTTCGGCAAGGTCACCAACATCACCGACTACGGCGCGTTCGTCGAGATCGAGCCGGGCATCGAGGGCCTGGTCCACGTGTCCGAGATGGACTGGACCAACAAGAACGTCAATCCGAACAAGGTCGTGTCGCTGGGTGACGAGGTCGAGGTGATGGTCCTGGAGATCGACGAGGACCGGCGCCGGATCTCGCTCGGCATGAAGCAGTGCCGCCCGAACCCTTGGCAGGAGTTCGCCGAGAACCATCGCAAGGGCGACAAGGTCTCGGGCACGATCAAGTCGATCACCGACTTCGGCGTATTCCTCGGCCTGCCCGGCGGCATCGACGGTCTGGTGCACCTGTCCGACCTGTCCTGGAACAAGTCGGGCGAGGAGGCCGTGCGCGAGTTCAAGAAGGGCGACGAGGTGGGCGCGGTCGTGCTCGCGATCGACGTCGAGCGGGAGCGGATCTCGCTCGGGATCAAACAGCTCGAAGGCGATCCGTTCAACAACTACGCGGCCACCCACGAGAAGGGCGCGATCGTCCGCGGCTTGATCCGCAGCGTCGACCCGAAGGGCGCGGTGGTGCACATCGGTGGCGACATCGACGGCTACCTGCGCGCCTCGGAGATCTCGCGCGACCGCGTCGAGGACGCTCGCAACCACCTGAAGGAGGGCGATACCGTCGAGGCCATGATCATCAACATCGACCGCAAGAACCGGTCGATCGCGTTGTCGATCAAGGCCAAGGACTCGGTCGAGACCGCCGAGACGCTGCAGCGGATGCAAGCCGAGAGCGGGGCCGCCACCGGCACGACCAACCTCGGTGCGCTGCTGCGCGCGAAGCTCTCCGACCGGGACGACACGCGCTGACGCCCGCGCCGGTCGCGCCCCGCGGCGCGACCGGCGCGCGGTCCGACCTCGGACCGCGGCGGGCCTGACCGCATTCACCCACCGCACGCGACAGGTTCCACGATGCTCGACGCCGACGATCAGCTGTCCCCCGGGACGATGACTAAGTCGGAGTTGATCGCGCGGCTCGCGGAGAGGTATCCGCAGCTGGTCGCCAAGGACGCCGAGTTCGCGGTCCGCACGATCCTGGACGCGATGGCCTCCACGCTGGCCGCCGGTCATCGCATCGAGATCCGGGGCTTCGGCAGCTTCGCGCTGTCGCATCGTCCGCCGCGCATCGGACGCAACCCCAAGTCCGGTGAGCGGGTTCAGGTGCCCGAGAAGCGGGTGCCGCACTTCAAGCCCGGCAAGGAGCTGCGCGAGCGGGTCGACGGCCGCGGGCGCGGCCCCGAGCAGGGCTAGCCCCCGCGCGTGACATGCAGGTTCTCGCCTGGCTGTTCCGCGTCGCGCTGTTCCTCGTGATGCTGGGGTTCGCGCTGTCCAACACCGACACCGCGACGCTGCGATTCTTCGGTATTCCGCAGTTCGAGTGGCGTGCGCCGCTGGTGCTGCTGCTGCTGGTGTTCTTCGCCGCTGGGGCGCTGCTGGGCGTGCTCGCCGTGGTGCCCAAGGTGCTGCGTCAGCGCCGCGAGCTCGGACGGCTGCGGCGCGAGGTCGCCGCCGGCGCGGTCGCACGGGCCGCCAGCGAGGCGGCGCCGGTCGACGCGGCCCGCCCGCCCGCGCTGCGCGAGCCCGGCGGTCGCGGCATCTGAAGAGGCCCGCACGCGGATGGAGTTCGAGTTCTGGTGGCTGTCGGTGATCCCGCTGTTCTTCGGACTCGGCTGGGCTGCGTCGCGCCTGGAGATGCGCCAGCAGATCCGGGCGTCGGCGCAGCTGCCCGCGGCCTACTTCAAGGGCTTGAACCTGCTGCTGAACGAGCAGCCTGACAAGGCGATCGATGCGTTCGTCGACGTCGTCAAGCTGGATCCGGAGACGGTCGAGCTGCACTTCGCGCTCGGCAACCTGTTCCGCCGGCGCGGCGAGACCGATCGGGCGATTCGGGTCCACCAGAGCCTGCTCGCACGCTCCGACCTTCAGTCCGCGCAACGCGAGCACGCGCTGTTCGAACTCGGTCAGGACTATCTTCGGGCCGGCCTGCTCGATCGCGCCGAGGACGCGTTCAACCGACTGGAGGGTTCGGGCTACTCCGGGGCCGCGCTGCGGCACCGGCTGGACATCGCCCAGATGGTGCGCGACTGGCCGCGCGCGATCGACCTGGCCGAACGGCTGCAGCGCGAGTCCGGAGCCGATCAGCGCCCGCTGATCGCCCACTTCCGCTGCGAGCTCGCGCAGCAGTCCCTTGCCGGCGACGGCCTCGCGACCGAAGGCGCGGCGCGCGCGCGCCGCGAACTGGACCGGGCTCTGGAGGCCGCGCCTGCTCATCCTCGCCCGTGGCTGCTCCGCGGCGAGGCGGCGTTCGCTGCCGAAGCGTGGGAGGACGCGATCGCCGCCTGGAACGAGCTCGCCAGGATCAGCCCGGCCCACCTGGCGCTGAGCGCCGAGCATTGGCTGCAAGCCCACGAGCGGGTCGGCCGCGCCGACGCCGGTCTGGCC
>JBIKMO010000462.1:0-8969 GCA_044359175.1 Burkholderiaceae bacterium
GTGAATGTCGATGCCAATGGCAGCAACGTTGAAGGCAACGGTCAACAGGCCAATGCACTTGGCAAGGCAATCGGCATCGCCGTTCAGCAAGAGCTGATCAAGCAGAAACGTCCTGGAGGCTTGCTCGCGTAATGGCCACTTTCAACGACGCCACTGTCGGCACTAGCACAGGCGGCACCACGCCTGATTTTGGTGCATCACGAAAAAGCCAACCTGTTGTTCGTAAGGTGCAGTTTGGCGATGGATATGAACAAAGACTTACGTATGGCATTAATCAAAATCCGCGTATTTGGGATTTGACTTGGACGGCAAAAAGCAATTCAGATGCTGACGCCATTGAGGCGTTCTTTGATGCACGCGCTGCTGACAACGCCAGTTTTGATTGGACGCCACTGGATGAAGCAATCGCTTACAAATGGGTGGTTGAAAGCTGGTCGCGTGATTTCCGTTTTGCAAATGTGAACACAATCAACGCAACCTTCCGTCAAGTATTTGAACCCTGATGGCCTATACCGCTTGGGCTGCTACTACTGCCAAGAGCGTCGGTAATGTTGTCCGCGCCACGACGCAGACCGGCTTCGGTTTTGTCTTCCGCTGCATCGTCGCTGGTACAACCGGCAGCACTGAACCCGTCTGGCCAACCAAGCTTTACAAAACCAACGCCAGCAGCAGCCTTGAAGGCTATGTCGTTGATGGCACGGTCACTTGGGCAGCGGTCAGTGCAGTCAGCGAGGAACTGCAGAAGATCAACCCAAGCGCGATTATTGAACTGTTTGAACTGGCGCTGATTGAGAAACTGCACTATCCAGAAGGCAGTCCACCAGCTACAACAACGTATCGCTTCCACGCTGGCACGAACGAACTTTCCGGCGACATTGTTTGGGCGGGTAATACCTACAGCCGATTCCCTGTGCAGGCCGAAGGCTTTGAGTACAGCGGCAGCGGACAACTGCCCAAGCCAAAAATTTCAGTTGCCAATCTGAACGGCCTTTTGACGCTGGCGCTGCTGGATGTGAACGCCTACACGCCGAGTAACGATCTGATCAACGCACGGGTGACACGGATCCGCACCCTGAAGAAATACCTAGACGCCAGCAACTTCACGGGTGGCACCAACGCTACGGCTGATCCCTATGCCGAGTTCCCACGAGAGGTGTATTTCATCTCGCGCAAGACGGTTGAATCGCGTGATGTGATCGAGTGGGAGCTGGCGAGCGCCTTCGACATGCAAGGCATCAGAGCGCCCAAGCGGCAGGTGACGCTGCAATGCCAGTGGAAATACAAGGGCAAGGAATGTACCTACGCTGGTGCGCTGCCAACTTGCCTCAAGACACTGGCTGATTGTGAGGCACACTTTGGCACTGGCGTTCAACTGCCGTTTGGCGGCTTCCCTGGAGCAGGACAATTCACATGATCAGCGACGCAATCAAGGCACAGGTTATTGAACACGCGCAGGTCGCTTACCCACGCGAGGCGTGTGGATTACTGGTGGTCATCAAAGGTCGCAAGCGATTCTGGCCATGTCGCAATTTGGCGGATAGACCAGATGACTACTTCCAGCTTGACCCTGAGGACTATGCCGCCGCCGAGGATGCTGGCGAGATTATTGCGGTGATCCATAGCCACCCACACACCAACCCGCAGCCAAGCATGGCGGATCAGGTGGCGTGCAACCGTAGCGGTCTGCCGTGGCTGATTGTTAACCCAATTACGCAGCAGTGGGGCGAGGCAATGCCAAACGACTACAAACCACCGCTGATCGGGCGTGAGTACTGCTGGGGCAGTTTGGACTGCTGGGGCTGTGTGCGTGACTGGTACAAAGAGGAGTGGGATCTTGATTTACCAGATTGGGATCGACCGGCACGGGATGGCTGGGATCAGGCGCCACGGTTTATGGAGCTGTATGAGCAGGCTGGCTTCCGTGAGGTGAGTTTTAAGTCGATGCAGCGTGGGGATGCGCTATTGATGGCAATCGGCAAGACGGCTGGATTGAACCATGTGGCGGTGAGTTTGGGCGATCAATACGTGCTGCACCACATGACGGGAAGGCTGTCTAGCCGTGACTTATTAGGGGACTGGCTCCTAAAATGCACGGGGAAGGTGCTGCGACATGAGAGCCGTTAAGGTTTACGGACAGCTCGCAGAACGCCTAGGGCAACGGGTGTTTCAGGCTGAGGTTGCTAGTCCGGCTGAGGCGGTGCGTTTTCTCTGCGCCAACTTTCGCGGCTTGGAGCAATGGCTGATTGATAGCGCCCAAGACGGCATTGGTTTCCGCGTGATGGTGGGCAAGACGAAAGTGGGTGAGGAAGACTTTGCCATGAGCTGTTCTGATGACCGAACGATTTCGATTACGCCAGTGCTGGCTGGTGCGGGTGGAGGTGCTGGGTCAATTTTTGCTGGCATTGGCTTGGTTGCAGCGGCGATAGTTTTCGCGCCCTTGGGCGCAGGATTTTTGGGTTTGGGTGCTGGGGCTTTTACATCGACAACTGGCGCGGCCTTGGTATCTGGCGCTGCTACAAGTTTTGCTGCCACAGGTGCCTTGGCCTTCGCATCTTCAGCCGTAGGTTTTATTGGTGCAGCGATGGTTTTGGGCGGCGTGGCTTCGTTGATTTCTCCTGGCAATCAAGCTGGCATGGCTACACAAACTGGCCGCGATCCAAGACAACTGAAGTCGTTTAATTTCAGCGGCATCCAGAACACCAGCATCCAAGGCACGCCAATTCCACTGGTGTACGGACGAATTTTTACTGGCAGTGTTGTAATTAGCGCAGGCATTTCCACCACAAAAATCCGATGAGCAACAACGATCAGATCATTGGCGCTGGCGGCTTTGGCGGCAAAGGTGGCGGCGGTGGTGGTTTTTCCCCGCCTACAACTGCAGCGGATACCCTTGCATCGAAAGCCTATGCCCGTGTGCTGGATCTGATTAGTGAAGGCGAAATTGAAGGTTTGGCTGATGGGAATAAATCAATCTTTTTCAATAACACCCCATTGATCGGCAGCTCAGGCAACGCCAACTTTCAAGGTTTTACGATCAGCACTCAACTTGGCACGCAAGATCAGGATTACATTCAAGGGTTTCCAAGTATTGAGCAGGAAGTTCAAGTTGGCGAATTAGTCGAGGCTGAAAATAACGTTGTCGGCGGCTGGAGTCGTGAATGGAATGCATCAACCTTCACTCGTGCTTCGGCATCAAACAACATTGTTGTAACTTGGCCAGCACACGGTTTAACAACAAGCGATCAGGTATTTCTGAACTTTAAGGACTATAACTCGCCTTATGATAAGTCCTATTCGATTACAGCAACAACAACTGATACTTTTACCGTCACCCGCGTCAATACAAAATTCACCAAAACTAGTGGCGATGTTTATGCCATTCGCCCATGCATCAAAATCACAGCAAACGGTACATGGACTGCTGGCAGCACTGTTTATATCACTTACCTATCCGGCGGTATAACTTCTGGCGTTCAAACAATCCTGTCATCGCCCGCGCCCACCGGAACTGACTTTTACATCGCTTACACGGATCTTGCTGGCACAATGACAGCCGCCAAGGTCGCCGGTGGTCAGGTTCGTGTAACCGATGCAACTTACACAAAAACAGGCGATAACTTCACTGGCACCTATAGCCGCATTGGCACCACTGTTACTGTCACGAGAAACAACCATGGCCTCAGTGCTGGTGAAGTCATATACCTGAAATTCAATACTGGCACCGCGACAACTGGTATTTATACCATCGTCAGCAAAACAACCAATACTTTTACGGTTACGACAGCCGCTAGCGGCAGCACATCTGGCACGGTTACTGCCACATCAGTGATCACAATCAATAAAACCAACCATGGCTATACAACTGGAATGTCAACACTGCTGACGTTCCTGACAGGATCGCTGGCCAAAGTTAGTGAGGTGCTTGAAGTTTTAACAACCACAACAAATAGTTTCACGGTTCTGCGTGCTGCTGGCGTCAAAACCGGCACTGGCTCCTATTACGTCGATGTTCCAATTACTGCTGGTGCAATTACGCGAACGATTACCAATAGTGAAATTGATCATGTACGAATTACTCTGTCAATCCCGAGTTTTCAAACCATTGGCTCAACTGGCAATATCGGTGGCAGTTCTTTTCGTTATGCCATTGATATTCAACTGAATGGCGGAGGCTACCAAGAATACACTGAAGAAATAATAAAAGGCAAGGCGTCTGGTGGCTATAACTTTGCTAAAGAAGTCAATCTTAGTTCGGTTCTTGGCTGGGATTCCGCAACTGTTGCCAATAATTTCCCACTCAATATTCGCGTTCGTCGTATTTCAGAGGATTCAGCATCAATAAGAATTGCAAATGCCTTCTCGTGGCTGAGTTATACCGAAATCACAGACGCCAAGCTCAGTTATCCCAATAGCGCCTTGATTGGCTTGGAGATTGACGCGCAACAATTTAACTCCATTCCAACTCGCACATATGACATCAAAGGCATCAAAATTCGCATCCCAGATAATGCCACCGTTGATTCTGAAACCGGACGCCTGATCTACTCTGGTGTTTGGACTGGCACGTTTTCTGCGGCTACATGGTGTTCCTGTCCGGCATGGATCCTTTGGGATTTGCTGACTTCACGCCGCTATGGCTTTGGCGAACAGATTCTGACTGACGCCGAAAAACAAGATATTGAAGATGGCACTTGGGATGGCAACGCTAGCAGGTTGGACAAATGGAGTTTTCTTGCTGCCAGTCAATATGCAAACGAACTGGTTTCCACCGGACTCAGCAACCCAACACAAGAAGCACGCTTCTCCTGCAACGTCAGCATCCAGAACTCAGGGGAAGCTTTTGAACTAATCAACAAACTGCTCAGCATCTTCCGCAGCCAAGCGTATTGGGCGGGCGGTAGCGTCACGCTGGCACAGGATCGCCCGCAAGATTCGTCCTACGTTTTCGGTGCTGCCAATGTCATCGGCGGCAATTTCATCTACCAAGGCAGCGATATTCGCACGCGCCCAACTGTCGTCTCGGTTCGTTATTTAGATCGCACCACACGTGACACCGCAATCGAGGTGGTGGAGGATGCAACTCTGATCAACAAATACGGCATCGTTAAAGAAGAAATCGAAGCCTTCGCCTGCACAAGCCAAAGCCAAGCTGCACGAGTCGGGCGGTGGCTCCTTTACACCAACCAATACGAAACCGAAACTGTCAGCTTTGCGATCTCAGCCGAGTCGGGCGTGGTATTACGTCCCGGCATGATCATTGATGTCAGCGATCCAACCCGCGCTGGCACCCGTCTATCTGGTCGCGTCAGCAGCGCCACCACAACCACAGTGGTAATCGACGCAAACCGTACGATCAACTCCGGCGATACCTTGACCGTGGTGCTACCTAATTCGCTGGCCGAAACCCGCACCGTCAGCAGCTACGTCAGCGGCACCAAGACGATCACTGTCTCCTCTGCGTTCAGTGTTGCACCACAGGCCAATGCACCATGGTTGTTGACCACCAGCTCGGTTGAACCGTCTAGCTGGCGCGTGCTTTCCATCAACGAAGACAGCAGCGAAGGCGTTTATGGCATCACCGCACTGTCGTACAACAGCAGCAAATATGCCTACGTCGAATCTGGTGCGGCATTGCAGTTCAAAGATGTAACGGCGCTGGATGAGGCGCCCAGCTCTCCAACCAACATCACCAGCAGCGAAAGCCTGTACGTCGATAGCAATCTGGTCTTCACGCAGGTATCTGTTGGCTGGACACGAGTAGAACGTGCCACGTCGTATCAGGTGCGTTATCGCGTCACCGACGGCAACTGGATCAATCTGCCAAACACTGAAGCTACACAGGTTGATATTTTCAACGCCCCAGAAGGTAGCTGGCAACTTGAGGTTACGGCTGTCAGTGCCAGCGGCAAACTGTCAATTCCAGCTCAAACATCTATCGCAGTTGTTGGTAAGACTGCAATTCCTGCTGACATCACGGCGCTGGACATTAGCCAAGTTGATGCACAAACCGCTGAAATGTCGTGGCCACAATCCACGGATCTAGATGTGGTGGTTGGCGGCAAAATTATCGTTCGTCATTCGCCGGATACCACCAACGTTGAATGGCAGGACACCAACGACATCATCGCCGCTGTGGCTGGTGCTTCTACCTCCGCCAAGGTGCCATTGCTAGCTGGCACGTACCTGATCAAAGCTGAGGACAGCAGCGGCAACCGCTCCGCTAATCCCACCAGCGTTCAGGTGACATTGCCTGCGCCGCAATCACCTCTGACGATTATCACTTTTAACGAGGACACCACCAGTCCGCCATTCCAAGGCAATCAAACCAACATGCTCTACAGCGTGGAGCAAGATGCGCTAATCCTTGACCAAGGCGTGTTTTTTGATGAACTGGCGGTTGATGGTGACTTTGATGCGCTACCCAGTATTGATAGCGCCGGAGACATTGTTGCGCTGGGTGAATATGAATTTGGCAGCACGTTGGATCTTGGCGCCACGTTTGACGCTGACATTCGCGCCCGTTTCATCACCCGCGCCTTCCTGCCTGGCGACCTTTGGGATGACCATCTGGATTTGATTGACACATGGCCGGATATTGACGGCAGCACACTGGACAAGGTGAACGCCACCCTGTATGTCCGCAGCACCACCGACGATCCAACGGGAAATGATCCGGTCTACACCGATTGGCACCCGCTGGTGAACGGCACCCGTCAGGGTCGGGGTTTCCAGTTCAAGGTCATAGCCACCAGCACCGATACCAGCCAGAACATTTTGATTGATGAGCTTGGTGCCACGGTGGAGCTGCAACGCCGCACGGAATCCGGTAACAACATCAGCAGCGGCGCTGGTGCGTATGCCGTGACCTTCACCAATGCCTTTTATGCCACGCCCAGTGTTGGGGTCAGCGGGCAGAACATGGCGACCGGCGATTACTTCGTGCTGTCATCCATCAGCCGCACAGGCTTCACGGTCACCTTCCGCAATTCGGCTGGCACAGCAGTGTCACGAACCTTCGATTACACCGCAGTTGGTCACGGTAGGCAACTGCCCTAGACTTCCTTTACCACAGGTGCCATCATGGCTCAGCACGATTACGTCATTGCTAACCAGTCGGGCAGTAGCTTTCGCTCTGACCTGAACAACGCGCTGTCGGCAATCGTCAGCCAGAACAGCGGCAGCAGCGAACCCAGCACCACCTACGCCTATCAGACATGGGCGGACACCACAGCCGGTGTCATGAAGATGCGGAACGGCGCAAACTCCGCATGGATCACGCTGTACCAGTTGGATGGTGAGTGGTCAACGATTGCGTTTGAAAACGGCACGGCTGCAGCACCGTCGATCTACTTCAAGGACAGTGGCACTGACACTGGCTTTTATTCGCCCGGCACTGATCAAGTCGGCATTTCGACGGGTGGTACGGCACGCCTGACGATTGATGCCAGCGGCAACGTCAACATCGACAGCAATACGCTTTACGTTGATGCCGCCAATAACAGGGTAGGTCTGGGGACTAGTAGTCCTAGCGCACGTCTCCATGTTTCTGGCGGCGATAGCGTAGTTGGTTCAACAAACCTGTGCAGGATTCTCAGCAGCGGCCAAGTTGTTGATTTCACAAATGCTGCGCAAGATACTTACGTTGCTGGACGCATTAACGGCTTAAACCTTAAGTTTTATACAAATGCAGGTAGCGGCATTGACATTGACTCCTCAGGGCGTTTAGGGATTGGCACTACTCCAGCTTACAAGCTAGATGTTGCTGGAACTGTTAATGTAGTCGATGGCTCAAATGGTCGGATTAATCTTGGTGCCACTACTAACTATCTCTACGGGGATTCCGCCGGCAATTTGATTGCTGGCAACAGCGGCGGCGACAGAGTTCAAATTGATGCATCGGGCAGGCTCTTAGTTGGCACGTCTAGTGCGCGTGCGAATTTCTACAACACTTCAAACACTAATCAAGTTCAAATTGAAGGCACTAATTATCAGAACAGTGGTCTAGCTGCCATTTGTAATAACACTGGCACGGACGATTGCTCAATTATCAGTCTTAACAAGAGCGCCGGAAGTTCACTTGGGTCAAACACTTTGACCGCGTCTGGGCAAAAACTTGGTGTAATTACTTTCCAAGGAAACGACGGCACACAGTTTGTAGAAGGCGCAAAGATTGAAGCGTTTGTTGACGGCACCAGTGGCGCTGACGATATGCCGGGCAGATTAGTGTTCTCCACTACACGGGATGGGTTGGCATCACCTACTGAGGCGCTGCGAATTAGCAATACCGGCGCTACCTTGAGCAGAACCAACTCTAATGCTCACGTCTTCAGTGTTTACGGAGATGCAGCCTCTGGTTTTACCAACTCACTTGTTGATGCTAATTTCTCCGCTTACGCACCTAACGACGCTACCGCTTGTTTCTTCCAGGGTCGCGACACCGTAGCAGTCAGAGCCCAGATCCGTTCCAACGGCGGGATCGCTAACTACAGCGCCAACAACGTCAACCTTTCTGACCGAAACGCCAAGAAAGACATTGCACCTGCGGTTAAGACCTGGGACTGCCTGAAGGAGTGGGAGATCGTCAACTTCCGCTACAAGGATCAACCCGGTGATACTGACCTGAACATAGGCGTCATTGCTCAGCAGGTGGCTGAGAGCTGCCCGGAAGTGATTACCGTCTTCCAAGAAGCCAAAGAGGCGACTGAAGATCAGCCTGCTCAAGAGGAGCGGCTTGGTGTCAAGGATCAGCAAGTGATGTGGATGGCCATTAAGGCTCTCCAAGAAGCACAGCTCCGCATCGAAACCTTGGAAGCCAAAGTTGCAGCCCTTGAGGCCGTGTAGACCTACTCACTACCATCGATGGAACTCACCAGAGACGAAATCAGGGTTGTCTGGCTAGCAGTCCACAACTACGAGCCTTACGACCCTGAAATTGCGTGTGGCTTATCCGAAGAACGCCAGCTTGAGAT
>JBIKMO010000177.1:0-8898 GCA_044359175.1 Burkholderiaceae bacterium
ATCGCGGCGATCGGACTCGCCGCGCTCGTCGCCTCGTTCGCCATCGACGTCGCCTGGCTCGCGCGCACGCGCCGCACAGCGGCCGAGCGCACTCCCACCGGACCCGCGACATGAGCGACGCGCGCAGCGCCGTGATCGCGATCGCGGCCTTCGCCGTGCTGGACCTCGCGCTGGTGCACGAGGTCGCGTGGCCGATCCCGTGGCCACTGCCCGTGACGCTGCTGTCGGTGGAGGCGCTCGCACTGGTGGTCGCACTCGCCTGGGCGGCGGCGCGGGGGGCGGCGCCCTCGCCGCGCACGGTCGCGCTGATCGCGGCACTGTGGGTGCTGCTCACGCTCGGCCGCTTCGTCGACGTCGCGGTGCCGGCGGTGTTCGGCCGCCCGCTGAACCTGTGGTGGGACGGCCGCCACCTGCCCCGAGTGGCCCTGCTCGCGCTCGCCGATCAACCGCCGTGGCGTGCGGCCGCGGTGCTCGTGATCGGCGGCACGGGGGTCGCCGCGCTGGCGCTGCTGCTACACCGGCTCGCCGCGGCCGCGGTGCGCGCGCTCGCCGGGGCGCTCCGGACTCGCAGCGTGCGCCGGGGTGCGATCGCCCTCGCGACGCCCGCACTGCTCGCGGGCGCAGCCGGTCTCGCGGCAGCCTACGAGCCGATCGGCCGGCACTTCGCGACGCCGGTCACCGCGTCCTGGGGCCAGCAAGCCGCGTTCGCGGTGCAGGCGATGTCGCCCGGGTCCGCGGACCGCGCGCTGCCGCCGAGCCCGGCCTTCGACCGCGACCTGCACGCCCTCGATCGGGCGGACGTGATCGTGGTGTTCGCGGAGTCGTACGGCGCGACGGCCTTCGACGACCCGGCCTTCGCCGCACGCCTGGCCGGAGCGCGCGCAGCCCTCGCGGCAGCGACGCGCGACGCGGGACTGCAGGCGGTGTCGACCGCGGTCGCCTCGCCGACCTTCGGCGGCGCGTCGTGGCTCGCGCACAGCGCGCTGCTCGCGGGCATCGACACCCGGGACCCGACGCGCCACGACCGGCTGCTCGCCTCGATGCGACCGAACCTCGTCGGTCACTTCCGGCGCCACGGCTGGGAGACGGTGGCGCTGATGCCGGGGCTGCGTACCGACTGGCCCGAAGGGCGGTACTGGGGCTTCGATCGCCAGCTGGACGCGCGCACGATCGGCTACGACGGGCCGGAGTTCGGCTTCTGGCGGATCCCGGACCAGTGGTCGCTCGCCCGCCTGCACGCGACCGAACTGGCCGCCACCGACCGCGCGCCCCGGCTGGTGGTCTTTCCGACGATCACCAGCCACGCGCCATTCCGCCCGGTGCCGCCGCTCGCCGGCGACTGGACTGCGCTCGCCACCGAGCCGCGCCGCGCGTGGACCACCGAGGAGGTCGGCGCCGCGCTCGCGCTGGCCCCGGACTGGGCGGACATGCGTCCGGCCTACGGCGACGCGCTCGACTACCTGCTGCGATCGGTCGCCGGGTGGCTGCGCCTGCCCGCGGGGCGCGCCCGCGTGATCGTGCTGCTCGGCGATCACCAGCCGGCGGCCACCGTCTCGGGACGGGGGGCCCGCTGGGACGTGCCGGTGCACGTGCTCTCGGACCGGCCGGCGGTCCTCGCCCGGCTGCGCGCGGCGGGCTTCGTCGACGGGCTGGATCCTCCGCGTGACCCGATCGGCCCGATGCACACGCTCACGCCGCTGCTGCTGGACGCATTCGCGGGCTGCGCACCGCCGTCCTCCGCGACCTCGCCCTCGCCCTCAGCCGCGCACGACGGCGCCGGCCGGCAGGGCTGTCCGTAGGCATGCGATCAGGTCGCCGGACGGTGCGTCGTCATGCAGCGCGCCGAGCCAGGCGACCGCCGCATCCGCATCGCACCAGCCGCCGCCCTCGAGCCGCAGCCGCTCGCCGAGCGTGCGCTCGTACACGTAATCGCCGAGCTCGGAGAGCCGCCGCACGCACGCGATCGCACGCTCGCGCAGCGCCGGCAGCACCTCGAAGGACACCGCGCGCGGCGCGCGCGACAGCCCCCGCAGCACCGCCGCCTCGTGACCCTCGACGTCGATCTTCACGAAGTCCGGCAGCCCGTGCTCGGCGACGAGCGCATCGAGCGTGGTCACCGGCACGTCCGCGCCGGGCGACCAGCGCACGTGGGCGAACCCGGACACGCCCGCCGCGCGGCTCACCCAGTCGGCATCGAGCGTGCCCACGGTGGGGTTGGTCGCACACTCGAGCAGCCGGGCCCGCCCAGGCGCCTCGCCGAGCGCCGCGCGCACCAGCACCACCCCGGGGTCGCGACCGAACAGCCGCGCGAGCACGCGCGCGAGATCGGGCTGGGGCTCGACCGCCACCACCCGCGCGCCCAGCGCGCGGAAACAGCGCGTACGGTTGCCCACGTGCGCGCCCACGTCGAAGCACAGCCCGCCGCGCGGCACGAACGGGGCGTGGAACGCGCGCAGACGGCGGGCTCGGCCGGGGATGCCGTGGTAGATCGCGAGCGAGCGCGCAACGCCCCAGGCGCGGGCCAGCGCGTCGCCCACGGTGCGCGCCCGTCAGGCCGCCTCGGCCTCGCGCGCCGCGCGCTTCCGCTCGTGCTCCTTCAGGAAGCGCTTGCGCAGCCGGATGCTGCGCGGGGTGATCTCGACCAGCTCGTCGTCCGCGATGAACTCCACCGCCTTCTCCAGCGTCAGCTGGATCGGTGGGGTCAGCACGATCGCCTCGTCCTTGCCCGAGGCGCGCACGTTGGTGAGCTTCTTCTCCTTCACCGGATTCACGACCAGGTCGTTGTCCCGCGTGTGGATGCCGATGATCATGCCCTCGTACAGCTGCGTGCCGGGCTCGACGAACATGCGGCCGCGATCGTCGAGCTTCCACAGCGCGTAGGCGACCGCCTCGCCGTCGTCCTGGCTCACCAGCACGCCGTTGCGGCGATCCTCGATCGGCCCGGCCAGCGGGCCGTAGGCGTCGAACACGTGGCTGATCACGCCGGTGCCGCGCGTCAGGTTCAGGAACTCGCCGTGAAAACCGATCAGCCCGCGCGAGGGCACGCGGTAGTCGAGCCGCACGCGGCCCTTGCCGTCGGGCTCCATGTGGACCATCTCGGCACGCCGGGTGCCCAGATACTGCATCACCGCGCCCTGGTGCTGCTCCTCGACGTCCATCACCAGCGACTCGTACGGCTCCTCGCGCTCGCCGGTCTCCGGGTTCGTGCGCACCTTGGGCTTGGGCCGCGACACCGCCAGCTCGTAGCCCTCGCGGCGCATGTTCTCCAGCAGGATCGTCAGGTGCAGCTCGCCGCGGCCGGACACCACGAAGGTGTCCGAATCGGCCGGGAACTCCACGCGCAGCGCCACGTTGTGCTGCAGCTCGCGTTCGAGCCGGTCGCGGATCTGGCGGCTGGTCACGTACTTGCCCTCGCGACCGGCGAGCGGCGAGGTGTTCACCATGAACTCCATCGTGAGCGTGGGCTCGTCCACCTTCAGCAGCGGCAGCGCCTCGGGGGCGTCGGCCGCGCACACGGTGGTGCCGATGTCGATGCCCTCCACGCCGGTGATCGCGACGATGTCGCCGGCCAGGGCCTCGTCCATCGGCACGCGCTCCAGCCCCTTGTAGCGCAGCACCTGGCCGATGCGGCCCATCGACGGTTTGGCCCCTGGACCGTGCACCACCGCCACCGGCGAGCCCGCAGCCAGCCGCCCGCGATTCACCCGCCCCACGCCGATGCGGCCCACGTAGCTCGACCAGTCGAGCGACAGGATCTGCATCTGAAGCGGCCCGTCGACGTCGTCGGCGCGCACCGGCACGTGCGCGAGGATCGCGTCGTACAGCGCGCGCATCGTGCCCACGTGCATGCCGTTGTCGCCCATCGGCAGCGCATCCAGCTCCTCGATCTCGTTGACCGCGAAGCCGGCGAGCGCCGAGCAGTAGACCACCGGGAAGTCCATCTGCTCGTGGGTCGCACCGAGCTTGTCGAACAGCTCGAAGACCTGGTCGATCACCCAGTGAGGCCGCGCGCCCGGCCGGTCGACCTTGTTCACCACGACGATCGGCTTGAGCCCGAGCGCGAGCGCCTTGCGCGTGACGAAGCGGGTCTGCGGCATCGGGCCGTCGACCGCATCGACCACCAGCAGCACCGAGTCGACCATCGACAGCGCGCGTTCGACCTCGCCGCCGAAGTCGGCGTGGCCGGGGGTGTCGACGATGTTGATGCGGGTGCCGTCGACCTCGATCGCGCAGTTCTTCGCGAGGATCGTGATGCCGCGCTCGCGCTCGAGGTCGTTGGAGTCCATCACGCGCTCGGCCACCTGCTGGTTCGCGCGGAAGGTTCCGGATTGGCGCAGCAGCTGGTCGACCAGCGTGGTCTTGCCGTGGTCGACGTGCGCGATGATCGCGATGTTACGGATGGGCTGGGGCATGGGAGGAGGTCCTGTTCGTGTGCGTCGTGTGCGTCGTGCGCGGGCGTCGGGCGCGGTCGGGTCGTGGACTCAGCGTGCGGCCAGCACGCGGCTGGGCGCGAGCCGCCCGGGCGGCGCGAAGTCGGCCACGCCGATCAGGCGCGCGCCCAGGTACACCCGCACCGGGCCGGCGGGCGCGCCGTCCAGCGGCGCGCGCAGCGCAGTGTCCAGCACCAGTCGTTGCCCCTGGATGAATCGGCCGGCGAGCGTCTCGGGCAGCTCCACGCGCGGCAGCCGCTGCAGCAGCGCGTCCGGCGGGCGCAGCCAGGCGGCGCGCGCCGACGGCTCGGCCGACTCCAGACGGTGCAGCGGCACCGCGTCGGCCACGTCGAGCGCGCCCACGCGCAACCGCCGCAGCGCGACCAGATGGGCACCGCAGCCCAGGCGCTCGCCCAGGTCGTGCGCGAGCGTGCGCACGTAGGTGCCCTTGCTCACGTGCACGCGCAGCACGACCTCGGGCGGTGCATCAGCGGCCATACCGTCGCCCGCGCCGGGTCCCCCGACCTCGGCGAGCGTCACGCGCAGCACCTCGATCGCGTACACGGTGACCCTGCGCGCCTCGCGCTCCAGCTCCACGCCCTCGCGCGCGTACGCATACAGCGGCACCCCGTCGCGCTTGAGCGCCGACCACATCGGCGGCACCTGATCGATCTCGCCCTGGAAGGCCGCACACGTCGCCCGTACGTCGGCCTCGGTGCAGGTCACCGGCCGAACGGCGGTCACCGTACCCTCGGCGTCGCCGGTGTTCGTGCTCGCGCCCAGCCGCAGCGTCGCCTCGTAGGTCTTGTCGGCGTCCAGCAGGTCGTGCAGGAACTTGGTCGCCTCGCCGAAGGCCACCGGCAGCAGTCCGCTGGCCATCGGGTCGAGCGTGCCGCCGTGGCCGGCCTTGGCCGCGCCGCAGGCACGGCGCGCCCGCTGCAGCGCGGCGTTCGAACTCGGCCCGCAGGGCTTGTCCAGCAGCAGCACCGCGTCCAGCGCGATGCGCGGTGCGCGTGCGCCGTTCACTCGTCGGCCCTGCGCGCGTTGGCCTGGTCGATCAGCCGCGACAGGTCCACGCCGCGCTCCACCGACGTGTCGTGCACGAAGCGCAGCTCCGGCGTGGTGTGGATCCGTACGCGCCGCCCGAGCTGCGCGCGCAGGAACCCGGCGCTGCGCCGCAGCCCGTCCAGCGTGCGCTGAACGGTCGCCGCATCCGAGGGCATCACCGTGAAGTGCACGGTCGCGTACGCGTAGTCGGGCGTGATCGACACCGAGGTGAGCGTGACCAGACCCACCCGCGGGTCCTTGACCTCGCGGGCGATCAGTTCCGCCAGTTCGTGGTGAATCTGCTCGGCGACCCGCGTCGCGCGATCGCCGCCGCTTCTCTGATGCCTGCCGCTCATGCGCCGCCGTCCCGTGCCGGATGCCGCCTCGACCCCGCGACGATCGGCACGGCCCGCCGGGCCGCGCCGCACGCCGCGCGGGTCAGAGGGTCCGTGCCACTTCCTTGACCTCGAACACCTCGAGCTGGTCGCCGACCTTGATGTCGTTCTGGTTCTTCAGCGTGAGGCCGCACTCGAAGCCCTCGCGGACCTCGCGCGCGTCGTCCTTGAAGCGCTTGAGCGAGTCGAGCTCGCCGGTCCAGATCACCACCGAGTCGCGCAGCAGGCGCACGCGCGCGCCGCGCCGCACCACGCCGTCGGTGACCATGCAGCCCGCGATGTTGCCCACCTTGCTCACCGAGAAGATCTGGCGGATCTCCACCGTGCCGATGGTCTCCTCGCGCTTCTCGGGCGCGAGCATGCCGCCCATCGCCGCCTTCACCTCGTCGACCGCGTCGTAGATGATGTTGTAGTAGCGGATGTCGACGCCGTTGGCCTCGGCGAGCTTGCGGGCGGCCTGGTCGGCGCGCACGTTGAAGCCGATGACCACCGCCTTGGAGGCCACCGCGAGGTTGATGTCGCTCTCGGTGATGCCGCCCACCGCCGCGTGCACGATCTGCACCTTGACCTCGTCGGTGGACAGCTTGAGCATCGCCTGGGAGAGCGCCTCCTGCGATCCCTGCACGTCGGCCTTCACGATCAGCGCGAGCGTCTGCGCCTGGCCCTCGGCCATCTGCTCGAGCATGTTCTCGAGCTTGGCCGCCTGCTGACGCGCGAGCTTCACGTCGCGGAACTTGCCCTGGCGGAACAGGGCGATCTCGCGCGCCTTACGCTCGTCGGCGATGACCATCACCTCCTCGCCGGCCGGCGGCACCTCGGACAGACCCTGGATCTCGACCGGAATCGACGGGCCCGCGGCCTGGATCGTCTTGCCCGCCTCGTCGAGCATCGCGCGCACGCGCCCGTAGGCCGCGCCCGCGAGCACCACGTCGCCGCGCTTGAGCGTGCCCGACTGCACGAGCACCGTGGCGACCGGGCCCTTGCCCTTGTCCAGCCGTGCCTCGATCACCAGGCCCTTGGCGGGCGCCTCGACCGTCGCCTTGAGCTCGAGCACCTCGGCCTGCAGCAGCACGTTCTCGAGCAGGTCGTCCACGCCCTGCCCGGTGCGGGCAGACACCGCCACGAACGGCGACTCGCCGCCGAACTCCTCGGGCACGACCTCCTGCCCGACCAGTTCCTGCTTGACCCGCTCCGGGTTCGCCTCGGGCTTGTCGATCTTGTTCATCGCCACCACGATCGGCACCTTGGCGGCGCGCGCATGGTGGATCGCCTCGATCGTCTGGGGCATCACGCCATCGTCGGCGGCCACCACCAGGATCACGATGTCGGTGGCCTTCGCGCCGCGCGCCCGCATCGCGGTGAACGCCTCGTGGCCCGGCGTGTCCAGGAACGTGATGATGCCGCGCGGCGTCTCGACGTGGTACGCGCCGATGTGCTGGGTGATCCCCCCCGCCTCGCCTGCGGCGACCTTGGTACGCCGGATGTAGTCGAGCAGCGAGGTCTTGCCGTGGTCGACGTGGCCCATGATGGTCACCACCGGCGGGCGCGGCAGACGCTCGGCGTCCGCATGCGCGACATCCTGCTCGAGCAGCGCCTCCGGATCGTCGAGTGCCGCGGCCACCGCCTTGTGGCCGAGCTCCTCGACCACGATCATCGCGGTCTCCTGGTCGAGCACCTGGTTGATGGTGACCATCTGGCCCATCTTCATCATCAGCTTGATGACCTCGGCCGCCTTCACCGACATCTTGTGGGCGAGGTCGGCGACCGTGATCGTCTCGGGCACGTGCACCTCGCGGGTGATCGCCTCGGCGCTGGCCGCGGCGCTGCCATCGGGGCCGCCGCGATGATCGCCGCGTCCGCCGCCGCGGTGGCCGCGAGGGCCCCGCCAGCCGCCCACGCCACCACCCGAGTCGCCCCGGGTCTTGATCGCCCGGCGCTTGGCCGCGTCGTCCTGCCAGGTCGACGACAGGTTCTCCGACTTCACGTGCTTCTTGACCGTGCCGGGCGCCGCCGGCGCGGGCGCGCCCGGACGCGCCGGACCCGAGCCGGGGCCACGCGGTCCGTCGGCGCGCGCGGCCGGCCGGTGCAGCGTGCCGGTGGTCTTGCCAGCGTCGGCCACCGGGGCCGCGGCCGCTGCGGGGGCGGCGGCAGGGGCGGGAGCGGGCTCCGGCTCCTTGGGCGCGGGGCGGCGGGTCGCGGTGAGCAGCCGGTTGATCGCGGCCGCCTCCTCCTCGGCGCGGCGCCGGGCGGCGGCCTGCGCGGCCACCTCCTCCTGCGCACGCCGCGCGACCTCGGCCGCGGCCTTCGAGGCCGCTCGCGCAGCCTCGGCCGCGGCCTGAGCGGCCTCCTGCGCAGCCGCCTGCTCCGCGGCCTGCTCGGCCTGCTGTTCGGCCTGGGTCGCACGCAGCGCAGCGAGCCGCTCCTGCTCGGCGCGAGCCTCCTGCTCGCGAAGCGCGGCCTCGCGAGCGGCCTCCTCGGCCCGCAGCCGCTCGGCCTCGGCGCGCTCCTCGCGCTCGCGCATCTCGCGCATCTCGCGCTCCTGGCGCTCGAGGGCCTCGCGCTGGCGGCGCTCCTCCTCGTCGCGCAGGCGCTGCGCCTCGATCTCCACCGGCGAGGGCCCGCGCTGCGGCGGCGCGGCCTCGGGCGGCTGCTGCTGCACTTCGCCGCTCTCGGCGTCTCGCTGCACGAACACGCGCTTCTTGCGCACCTCCACCTGGATGGTGCGCGCACGGCCGGACGAGTCCGCCTGCTTGATCTCGGAGGTCTGCTTGCGCACCACCGTGATCTTCTTCTTCTGCTGCTCGTCGGCGCCGTGGGCGCGACGCAGCGCGTTGAGCAGCTGCGCCTTGTCGCTCTCGGTGAGCAGGTCCTCGGCCGAGCGCTTCGGCACGCCCGCGGCACGCAGCTGCTCGAGCAGAACCTCCGCAGGAAGCTTCAGTTCGGCGGCGAAGTTGGAGACGTTGGTGCTTGCCAAATCAGTTCCTTCCAGCGTCCAGCTCAGGCCGACTCGTTCTCGAACCAGTGCG
>JBIKMO010000022.1:0-27516 GCA_044359175.1 Burkholderiaceae bacterium
TTCACGCCGGAGGTCGACGAGATGTTGACCACCTTGCGGACCACGCGCAGCCCGTCCTTCGTCTCGCGCTCGACCGCCGCCTTCAAGTGCGGGAAGAACGCGCGAAGGATTCTGAACGGCGCCTTCAGGTGCACGTCGAGGATCGCGTCCCACTGCTCGTCGGTCATCTTCTGGATCACGCTGTCCCAGGTGTACCCCGCGTTGTTGACGATCACGTGCGCGTCGCCGAACGCGTCGAGCGCGGTCTTCACGATCCGCTCGCCGAAGTCCGTCGCGGCGACGTCACCGTTGCAGGCGACCGCGTCGCCGCCGGCCGCGCGCACCAGCGCGATGGTCTCCTCGGCGGGCGCGGGGTCGATGTCGTTGACCACGACGCGCGCGCCATCGCGCACGAGGCGCAGAGCGATCTCGCGGCCAATGCCGCGACCCGAGCCGGTGACGATGGCCACGCGGCCGTCGAGTTGTCCCATGGACGAGGTCTCCTGGAGGCAGTGTGAATCGCAACGGTCCACGACCGGGCTCAACCGGAACGGGACAGCGCGGGAATTGCTGCGGATTCTAGCGGAGCCCCGGCGGTGTTCCGGCGCACGCCGTACGTCGTCCGGCGTCGCGCCGGCGACGCGTGGCTCCGCCGTCCGGAAATGCCATGCCGCCGCCCGACTGTTCCGCCGACCGACCCGTGCATGGGGTCGGCAACATCGTCGCCATGGGCGATCCGCGGCATACCCGACCCCTTCTTACTACACAGGCTCGTCCGTGAGAGCAGTGATCCTCGCCGGCGGACTCGGCACGCGCCTCGCCGAGGAGACCTCGGTGCGGCCCAAGCCGATGGTCGAGATCGGCGGCAAGCCGGTGCTGTGGCACCTGATGAAGCTGTACTCGCACCACGGCGTGAACGACTTCGTGATCTGCCTAGGCTACCGCGGGTACGTGATCAAGGAGTACTTCGCCAACTACTTCCTGCACACGTCGGACGTGACCTTCGACCTCGCCGAGAACCGCATGGAGGTCCGTCACCGCCACTGCGAGCCCTGGCGCGTGACGCTGGTGGACACCGGCGAGCACACGCAGACGGGCGGCCGCCTGCGCCGCGTGCGCGAGTACGTTGGCGACGACACCTTCTGCTTCACCTACGGCGACGGGCTGTCGGACGTCGACGTGAGCTCGCTGATCCGCTTCCACCGCGAGCAGCGGCGACTCGCGACCGTCACCGCCGTGCAGCCGCCGGGACGCTTCGGCGCGCTCGACATCGCCGGCGCAAGGATCATGCGCTTCGAGGAGAAGCCGCAGGGCGACGGCGCGTGGGTCAACGGCGGCTTCTTCGTGCTGGAGCCGGACGCGGTCGACTACGTGAGCGACGACGCGACCGTCTGGGAGCGCGAGCCGGTCGAGCGCCTCGCGCGGGACGCGCAGCTGTCGGCGTACACGCACCGCGGCTTCTGGCAGCCGATGGACACGCTGCGCGACCGCACGCTGCTCGAGGGGCTGTGGCAGTCGGGTCGCGCGCCGTGGAAGGTCTGGTCGTGACCTCGCCCGACTCGTCGTTCGCGGGCGCCTTCCGGGGCCGGCGCGTGCTCGTCACCGGGCACACCGGCTTCAAGGGCGCGTGGCTGGTGCTGTGGCTCCGGCGGCTCGGCGCGCAGGTGTCCGGGCTCGCGCTGCCCGTGGTGCCGTCGCCGCTCGGCCCCGGCCATCTCGACGCGCTCGGGCTCGACCTGCCGCAGGCGATGGTGGACCTGCGCGACGCGGTCGCGGTGCGGCGCGCGCTCGCCCGGTTCCAGCCGGAGGTGGTGTTCCATCTCGCCGCGCAGGCGCTCGTGCGGCGCGGCTACCGCGAGCCGGCGGCGACCTTCGAGGTCAACGTCGGCGGCCTGGTGAACCTGCTGGAGGCGATCCGCTCGTGCGGCACCGTCCGTGCGGTGGTCAACGCGACCTCGGACAAGTGCTACCTGAACACAGCCACGCGCCGCGGCTACGTCGAGGACGACCCGCTGGGCGGGCACGATCCGTACAGCGCGTCGAAGGCCTGCGCCGAGCTGGTGTCGGCGAGCTGGCGCGCGAGCTTCCTCGCTGCGGGCGCTCCGCCGGTCGGCCTCGCGACCGCCCGCGCGGGCAACGTGATCGGCGGTGGCGACTGGGCGCAGGACCGGCTGGTGCCCGACCTCGCCCGGGCCGCGATCGCCGGCCGCAGCGCCCCCATCCGCCACCCGGGCGCGACCCGTCCGTGGCAGCACGTGCTCGAGCCGCTGTCGGGGTACCTGGCGCTGGCGGCGGGGCTGCTCGCCGACCCGTCCGACGGCGCCGAGGCCTGGAACTTCGGACCCGACCCGTCGGATCACCTGACCGTGGGCGAGCTCGCGTCGCGCTTCGCCGCGCGTTGGGACGCGGTGCGCGTCGAGCTCGACCGCGGCCCGCATCCTCACGAGGCCGAGCTGCTGCACCTCGACTGCTCGAAAGCGGCCGCCCGCCTGGGCTGGCAGCCCGTGTGGACCGCCGATACCGCGATCGGGCGCACCGCGGACTGGTACCGGCGGCTGCACCGCGACCGCGTGCCGGCGAGCGGCGAGGACCTGGACCGCTACGTCGAGGACGCGGTCCGCGCGGGGCGTCCGTGGGCCGCGGCGCGCACCGCCCTGCCCGCCGGGACGGCCGCGGCATGAGGCTCGCGCCGACGCCGATCGCCGGGGTCTGGGAGGTGCGGACCCGCGCGCACCGCGACGAGCGCGGCAGCTTCGCGCGCCTGTTCTGCGCCGAGGCGTTCGCGCGCGCGGGCGCGCTGACCGACGGGGAGCGCTTCGTGCAGGTCAACCACAGCGTCACGCTGCGCCGCGGCACGGTCCGCGGCCTGCACCTGCAGCGCGCCCCGTCGCGGGAGGCGAAGCTGGTCACCTGCCTCGCGGGGCGGGTGTTCGACGTCGCGGTGGACCTGCGTCCGGGCTCGCCGACCCGGGGCCGCTGGCCCGGCCTCACGCTGTCGGCCGACGACGGCGACGCGCTGCTGATCCCGCCCGGCTGCGCGCACGGCTTCCAGGCGCTGACCGACGACGCGCGGCTGCTGTACCAGCACACCGCCGCGTGGGCGCCCGAGCTCGAGGACGGCGTGCGCCACGACGACCCGCGCCTGGCGATCGCATGGCCGCTGCCGGTCGCGCTCGTGTCCGCCCGCGACGCGGCCCTGCCCTCGCTGGACGCCCGCGACGCGGCCCTGCCCTCGCTGGACGCCCGCGACGCCGCCCTGCCCCCGCCGGACGCCCGGCGCGAGGAGGTCCGCGCATGAACTGCCGGCACTGCGGGACGCCGCTGCACCCGATCGACGACGTGTTCGTCGACCTCGGCGCCGCGCCCGCGTCCAACGCCTTCCTGCGGGCCGCCGACCTCGAGCGGCCCGAGCTGCACTTCCCGCTGAAGGTGCTGCACTGCCGTGTCTGCCTGCTCGTTCAGGTCGACGAGGTGCAGTCGCACCGGGCGCTGTTCGCGCCCGACTACGTCTACTTCTCGTCCTATTCGAGCAGCTGGCTCGCGCACGCCGAGCGCTTCGTCGGCGAGGCGGTCGGGCGCCTCGGGCTGGGGCCGCGGTCGCTGGTCGTGGAGGTGGCCTCCAACGACGGCTACCTGCTGCAGCACGTGCGCGCACGCGGCATCCCGTGCGTCGGCATCGAGCCGACCGCGGGCACGGCAGCGGCCGCGCGCGCGCGCGGCGTGGAGACGCTCGAGGCGTTCTTCGGCCGCGCGTTCGCCGCGTCCTTCGCGGCGCAGCGCGGGCGCGCCGACCTGATCGTCGGCAACAACGTGCTCGCGCACGTGCCCGACATCGACGACTTCGTCGCCGGGTTCGCCGAGGCGCTCGCGCCCTCGGGTCGCGTGTCGCTCGAGTTCCCCCACCTGCAGCGGCTGGTCGAGCACGCGCAGTTCGACACGGTCTACCACGAGCACTTCTCGTACCTGTCGCTGCACGCGGTCGCCCGGATCCTCGGCGCGCACGGGCTCGCGGTGCGCGACGTCGAGGAGCTGCCCACGCACGGCGGCTCGCTGCGCGTGTGGGCGGGGCACGCCGCCGAGGACGCGCCGACCGCGCCCGGCGTCGCGCGCGTGCTCGCCGGCGAACGCGAGGCGGGCATGCTGCAGCCGGGCTTCTACCGCGGCCTGCAGGCGCGCGCCGAGCGCATCAAGGACGACCTGCTGTCGTTCCTGATCGACGCGCGACGCGCCGGCCGGCGGGTCGCCGGCTACGGCGCCGCGGCCAAGGGCAACACGCTGCTCAACTTCGCGGGCGTGCGTCCCGACCTGCTGCCCTTCGTGGCCGACGCGTCGCCGCACAAGCAGGGCCGCTTCCTGCCCGGCTCGCGGGTCCCGGTCGTCGAGGTCGCGCGGCTGCGCGAGGCGCGGCCCGACTACGTGCTGGTGCTGCCGTGGAACCTGCGCGACGAGATCGCCGCGCAACTCGCCTGGGCGCGCGAATGGGGCGCACGCTTCGTGACCGCGGTGCCGGCGCTGGAGGTGTGGTGAACCCGATTCCCTACACGCGCCCGTCGATCACCGAGCGCGAGGTCGCGTACGCGACCGACGCGGCCCGGCACGGCTGGGGCACGCGCTGCAACGAGTACGTCGAACGCTTCGAGACCGGCTTCGCCGCGCACCTGGGCGTGCGTCACGCGATCGCGACCTCGAGCTGCACCGGCGCGATGCACATGGGCCTCGCGGCGCTCGGCGTCGGCGCGGGCGACGAGGTGATCCTCGGCGACGTCAACTGGATCGCGTCGGTGGCGCCCGCGGTGCACCTGGGGGCCCGGCCGGTCCTCGTCGACGTGCTGCCCGACACCTGGTGCGTGGACCCCGCCGCGGTCGAGGCGGCGATCACGCCGTCGACGCGGGCGATCGTCGCGGTGCACCTGTACGGCAACCTGTGCGACATGGACGCGCTGCTCGCGATCGGCCGCCGCCACGGCGTGCCGGTGATCGAGGACGCGGCCGAGGCGATCGGTTCGGTGTGGCACGGCCGGCGCGCCGGGTCGATGGGACGGTTCGCGACCTTCTCGTTCCACGGCACGAAGACGATCACCACCGGCGAGGGCGGGATGTTCGTCACGCAGGAGCAGGCGCTGCACGAGCGCGTGCTCACGCTGTCGAACCACGGCCGCCGCCGGGGCGAGACCCGGCAGTTCTGGCCGGAGCGCGTCGGCTTCAAGTACAAGATGAGCAACCTCCAGGCGGCGATCGGCTGCGCCCAGCTCGAGCGCGTCGACGCGCTGGTGGCGGCCCGGCGGCGCGTGTTCCTCGCCTACCGGGACGCGCTCGCCGACCTGCCGGTCCGGATGAACCCGGAGCCGCCCGGCACGGTCAACGGCTTCTGGATGCCCACCGTGGTGGTCGACGAACGCATCCGATTCGACCGCGACCGGCTGCTCGACGCGTTCCGCCGCGAGCGGATCGACGGGCGCGTGTTCTTCTGGCCGCTGAGCGAGCTGCCGATGTTCGCTCGCCGCCCGGCCAACGCGGTGGCCCGCTCGCTGCATCGGCGCGCGATCAACCTGCCCAGCCACCCCGACCTGGACGACGGGGAGATCGACCGCGTCGTCTCGACCGTCCGCCGCGCGATCGAGGAGGCCTGCATCGCATGAGCGCCCTGCCGCTGTCCGACGACGACCGCCGCCGCTTCGAGCGCGACGGCGTGCTGGTGCTGCCCGGGTTCTACGACGCCGAGCGCGACGTCGAGCCGGTGCAGCGCGGCATCCACGCCGTGATCGGCGAGGTGATGCGGCGCCACGGCGTGCCCGACACGCGCGCGCCGTGGTCCCCCGCCACGTTCGACGACGGCTACCTCGGCCTGATCGCCGCCGACCGCCGCTGGGGCGGCGAGGTCTACGACGCGGTCAAGCAGATCCCGGCCTTCGTGCGGCTCGTCGGCCACCCGGACAACGAGGCGCTGGTGCGCGCGCTGCGCCCGGGCTGCGTGCCCGGCCTCGCCGCCGGCGGACACGGGATCCGGATCGACAACCCGGACGAGGACCGGTACCGCGCGCACTGGCACCAGGAGTACCCGGCGCAGCTGCGCAGCCTCGACGGCGTAGTGTTCTGGAGCCCGCTGCTGGCGATCACCCCCGAGCTCGGCCCGGTGAACCTGTGCCCCGGGTCGCACCGCGAAGGGCCGCTGCCGGTGCGCGAGGAGGCCGTCGGCGCGCGCTCGGGCGCCTACGCGCTTCGACTGGCCGACGAGGCCGCGGTCGTCGGGCGCCATCCGCAGGTCGCGCCGCTGACCCGACCGGGCGACCTGGTCGTGATGGACTTCCTGCTGGTCCACGCGTCCGGCTTCAACCGCGCGGGCCGTCCGCGCTGGTCGATGCAGTTCCGCTACTTCAACTTCGCCGAGCCGACCGGCCGCGCCCACGGCTGGAAGGGCTCGTACGCGGCCGGCGTCGACTTCCGGCGCATCCACCCGGAGCTGTGCGTTGCCTGAACCCGTCCGCCACTGCAACGTCTGCGGCGACCCGCTGGGCGCGCCGCTCTACGACGCCGGCCACGAGCAGGCGCTGACCTCGCTGTGCGAGCCGCGCGGCGGCCGGGTCCGCGTCTGGGGCTGCGCCGGCTGCGGGCACCTGCTCGGCGAGCCGCTGCCCGACACGCCCGGGTACTACGCGCACGACTACCGGATCCTGCTGGACGCCGACGACGAGGACCAGATCTACGAGGTCCGCGACGGCACGGTCGTGTACCGCACCGAGCACCAGGTCGACGTGCTGCGGCGCAAGCTCGCGCTCGGGCCCGGCACCCGGCTGCTGGACTACGGCTGCGCGAAGGCCTCGACGCCGCGGGCGCTGCTTCGCGCGACGCCGCAGCTGCAGGTGCACCTGTTCGACGTCAGCGACATGTACCGCGCCCACTGGGAGAAGGTGGCCCCGCCCGAGCGCTGCGCGGTGCACCGCACGCCCGAGGGGTGGGCGGGCCGCTTCGACGTGGTCACCTCGTTCTTCGCGCTCGAGCACATCCCCGAGCCGCGCGAATCGATCCGCGCGATCGCGTCGCTGCTCGCCGACGACGGCGCGCTGTACCTGGTGGTGCCGGACACCTTCGGAAACCCGGCCGACCTGGTCGTGATCGACCATGTGAACCACTTCACCGCGCCGTCGCTGCACCGGCTGCTGCACGACGCCGGGTTCCGCTCGATCGAGGTCGACGCGGACTCCCACCGCGGCGCGTTCGTCGTGGTGGCGCGAAGGCGCGGCCCCGAGCGCCCAGCGCCCGACGCGGCCGAGACGCTGGAGCGCGCGACCGCCCTCGCGCGGTACTGGTCGACGCTCGGCGAACGGCTGCGCACCGAGGAGGCGCGACTCGCCGACGACGAGCCGGTGGCGATCTACGGCTCGGGCTTCTACGGCGCGTGGATCGCGACCGCGCTGTCGCGGCCGGACCGCGTCCGCTGCTTCCTCGACCGCAGCCCGTTCCAGCAGGGCAAGACGCTGTTCGAGCGCCCGGTCGTCGCGCCCGAGGCGCTGCCCGACGGCGTGCGGACGGTGTTCGTCGGCCTCAACCCGCGGATCGCCCGCGGCGCGCTCGCCGGACAGCCCTGGCTCGAGCGGCGCGCGACGCGCCTCGCCTTCCTCGACGGGCAGCCGGCGTGATCGACGGCGGGCGCCTGCGGCTGCGACCCTGGACCGACGCGGACCTGCCCGCGCTGCGGGCCTGCCGCAACGACCCCGCGCTGCAGTCGCAGCTGCTCGCGCGCACCCGCGGCAGCACGGACGAGGACGTGCGCGCCTGGCTCGCGCGCCGCGGCGCCGGGCCGGGCGGCGCACTGTGGGTGATCGCCGCGCGCGACGGCGACGCCGCGCTCGGCTGGATCCAGCTGACCGGGCTCGACGACGCCGACGGCCGCGCGGAGCTCGGCATCGCGCTCGCTGCCCCGCACCGCGGCGCCGGCCACGGCCGCGAGGCGCTCGGGCTCGCGCTCGCGCACCTGCGCGCGCACTGGCCGCTGCGCAAGGTGTCGCTGCGCGTGCGCGCCGACAACGCGGGCGCGCTGCGCTGCTACGAGGCCTGCGGCTTCGCGCGCTGCGGGCTGATGCGCGCCGACGCGTGGGCCGACGGCGCATGGCGCGACGTCGTGCTGATGGAACGCTTCCTGGACGCATGAAGGAGCGACGGCGATGCGCGTGGTGATCTCGCAGTCGATGCTGTTCCCCTGGGTCGGCCTGCTCGAGCAGGTCCGCCTCGCCGACGTGTTTGTGCACCTGGACGACGTGCAGTTCTCGAAGGGCAGCTTCGTGAACCGCGTGCAGCTGAAGGGCGGGCAGGGCACCGACTGGCTGACCGTCCCGCTCGAGGGCCTGAGGCTCGGCCAGCGGATCGACGAGGTGCGCGTGGCGCCGGCCGCCCGGTGGGTGCAGCGTCACCTCGACGCGCTCGCGCGCGCGTTCCGCGACGCGCCGCACGCCGCCGAGGCGATCGCGCTCACGCACGAGGTCTACGCGCTCGGCCACGACCGGCTCGGCCCGCTCGCGCGCGCCTCGACGATGGCGCTGGTCCGCCACCTCGCGCTGGACGCCGGCCGCCGCTTCGTCGACGCCACCGAGCTGCGCGTCGATGGCCGCGGCACCGACCGGGTGCTCGGCATTGTCCGCGCGCTCGGCGGCACCACCTACGTCACCGGCCACGGCGCCGCCCGCTACCTCGACCACGCGGCCTTCGAGCGGGCTGGCGTCGCGGTCGCCTACATGGACTACCGGCGCGAGCCCTATCCGCAGTCGCACGGCGCCTTCACGCCGTACGTGACCGGCCTGGACCTCGTCGCCCACTGCGGCCGGGACGGCGTGCGGCACGTCGTCTCCGGCACCCGGCCCTGGAGGGAGTTCGTCGATGAACCCGCATGAACAGTTCGAGTCCGAGGTCCGCCGCAACGTCGACGGCCTGAAGGCCGACCGCGACGTGCAGGCGCTGTCGCGCATCTGGATGCGCGAGATCACGCCTCACCGCTACGCGTACAACTTCCGCTGGATGGGGCGGCCGATCATCCAGTTCCCCCAGGACATGGTCGCGATGCAGGAGATCGTCTGGTCGGTCCGCCCCGACCTGATCATCGAGACCGGCATCGCGCACGGCGGCTCGGTCCTTTACTACGCGTCGCTGCTCGAGCTCGCCGGACACGGCGAGGTGATCGGCATCGACGTCGACATCCGCGCGGCGAATCGCGAGGCGATCGAGGCCCACCCGATGAGCCGGCGCCTGCGGATGATCGAGGGCTCGTCGGTCGCGCCCGACGTCGTCGAGCAGGTCCGCTCGCTCGCCCGCGGGCGGCGCGCGATCGTGGTCCTCGACTCCAACCACACGCACGAGCACGTGCTCGCCGAGCTGCGAGCCTACGCGCCGCTGGTCTGCGAGGGCGGCTACTGCGTGGTGATGGACACCCTGATCGAGGACATGCCGGCACGCTTCTTCGAGTCGGGCGACCGGCCCTGGCGCGTGGGCGACAACCCGAAGACCGCGGTGCGGGAGTACCTGCGCGAGGACCGCCGCTTCGAGGTCGACGAGGATCTGGAGGCGAAGCTGCTGATGACGGTCGCCCCGGGCGGCTGGCTGAAACGGGTGCGGTAGCGGGTGCGGGTGGGGTAGCGGGCGGCGGGCGGCGGCCGCGCCGCAGCGGCGCTACGCGACGAACTTGCCCATCAGCTCGCGCTCGCTGACGAGGCGCACGTTGGCCGCCTCGAGCCGCGCGAGCGCGTCCGCGTCGATCGCCGGCACGTCGGCGCGGCTGAGCACCAGGGTGTCGCTCAGCGCGCCCAGCGCCTCAGCGGGCATCGGCTGGTCGACGAAGGTCACCGGCACCTTCGCGCGCGAGCTCAGGTACTCGCGCACCGAGTCGTCGAAGCCGCCCTGCACGACCAACCGCTGCACGCTGCGGTTGAGCTCCTCGTCGCGCAGCAGGAAGTCGATCGCGGCGCCGCTGCGCAGCACGTCCAGCGGCGCGTGCAGCAGCCCCAGGCGGCCCATCGCCTTGAGCCGGTACGCGAGGTAGTAGGTGTCGACCGCGTCGCGCCCCGCGTTCGCGCGCAGGCGCACGGCCACCGCGATCCGCTCGGCGATCAGGTCCTGGATCCGCAGGCACCAGCCGATACGCTCCGCCTCGGTCATGCCGGCAGCCGCGCGGCCGAGCACGTACTCCAGGCCGCCGCGGTAGCGGTCCCACGCGTATTCGGCCTCGCCCAGCCCCGCCTGGCTGCGCTGCTCGTCGGTGAAGTACCGGGTGATCGACACGTAGAACGGGTCCTTCAGCATCAGCACGTCGCCGCGCTGCAGGAACTCCGCGGCGTGGACGAACGCGTAGAACGCCTGCTCGGAGACCCGCGGCATCACCTGCGCGAGCAGCTCGCGCCGGCACACATACACCTCGGGGAAGGCGCCGTGGCGCAGCAGCGCGTCGAGCAGCCCCCGGTAGTCCTCGCGCGCGATCCGCAGGTCGCGGTCCTGCGTGTAGAACGGCCCCAGCGACTGGTCGGCGACCAGGTCGAACAGCAGCCACGGCGCGTAGGCGACACCCACCTCCGGGTTCGCCTCCATCGCGTCGATCGCCTGCGCGACGCGCTCGGCGATGATCGCGTCGTCGTCGGCCACGTAGACCACGTACCTGCCGCGCGCCTCGCCCATCACGAAGTGCCAGTTCGCCGACCCGCCGACGTTCTCGGGCTGGCGGAACGTGCGCAGCGGCAGCAGGTCGGCGAACTCCGCCAGCACCTGCTGGGTGTCGTCGGGCGACGCGTTGTCGGAGACGACCACCTCGCAGGGGTACGGGAAGGCCGGCAGGTGCTGGGCGAGCATGCCCAGCAGCGACCTCAGGTAGCGGGCGCGCGCGTAGGTGGGCACGCAGAAGCTGACGATCGGGGACGACATGGCCACACCTGCCGGACGGCGAAGGACCCGGGCAGTATCGGCCGTCCCCGCGGTCGCGGACACGCGGATCAGCCCGGCCGGGCGACCGCATTTCCACGCGCGCCCCGCGCCGCTTGCGGCCGGCGGACGGGCCCCGTGCGTCACCCCCCCACCCGCAGCACCAGCTTGCCGAAGTTCTCCCCGTCGAACAGCCGGTTGAGCGCTTCGGGGAAGGTGTCGATGCCCTCGACCACGTCCTCGCGCGACTTGAATCGGCCCTCGGCCATCCAGCGCGCGATGTCGCGGATCGCCTCGGGGTAGCGCGCCGCGTAGTCGAACACCACCATGCCCTCCATCCGCGCGCGGTTGACCAGCAGCGACAGGTAGTTGGACGGGCCCTTGACCGGGCCGGTGTTGTTGTACTGCGAGATCGCGCCGCAGACCACGATGCGCGCCTTGCGGTTGATGCGGGTGAGCACGGTGTCGAGGATGTCGCCGCCGACGTTGTCGAAGTAGACGTCGACACCGTCGGGGCAGTGCTGCTTGAGCCCGTCGCGCACGCTGCCGTTCTTGTAGTCGATGCACGCGTCGAAGCCGAGCTCGCGCACGACGAAGTCGCACTTGGCCTGGCCGCCTGCGATGCCCACCGCGCGGCAGCCCTGGATCTTCGCGATCTGGCCGACGGTCTGGCCGACCGCGCCGGCCGCGCCCGACACCACCACCGTCTGCCCGGCCTCGGGCCGGCCCACGTCGAGCAGGCCGAAGTACGCGGTCATGCCGGGCATGCCGAGCGCGTTCAGCCACTTGGGCAGCGGCGCGAGCGAGGGGTCGATCTTCACCAGCCCCGCGCGGCGCAGCCCGCGCTCGTCGAGCGCGCAGTACTCCTGCACGCCGAGGACTCCGGCGACATGGTCGCCAACCGCGAACGCGGCGGTGTTCGAGGCGACCACTCGGCCAACGCCACCGGCTCTCATCACCTCCCCGATCCCCACCGGCTCGATGTAGCTGCGGCCCTCGTTCATCCAGCCGCGCATCGCTGGATCGAGCGACAGCAGCAGCGTCTTGACCAGCACCCCGCCCGCGGCGGGCTCGGGCATCGGCGCATCGACGAATTCCCAGTTGGCGCGGGTGGGTCGCCCGACCGGACGGGAGGCGAGTCGGACCTGGCGGTTCGTGGCCGGAATGGGGAACGTCATGTTCGGGAACTCCTCATCGGTCGTGCGGTGCGTGCGGCAAACGGCGGTCACCCGCGGGGCGGACGCTTGTCCAGGAAGGCGCGGACGCCCTCCTGCGCAGCCGGCTCGGCGAGGTTGCACGCCATCACCTGGCTGGCGAGCTGGTACGCGGCCTCCGTGCCCATCTCGAGCTGACGGTAGAACAGGTCCTTGCCGGCGGCGATCGCCGCGGGCGGCTTGGCGACGAGGCGTGCGAGCAGCGCCTCGATCGCCTCGTCGAGCGCGGCGGCGGGCACGGCTTCGTTGACCAGCCCCTGCTCGACCGCGGTGCGCGCATCGATGAAGTCGCCGGTGAGCAGCATCCGCATCGCGGCCTTGCGCGAGAGGTTGCGCGACAGCGCGACCGCCGGCGTCGAACAGAAGAGGCCGAGGTTCACGCCGGACACCGCGAACCGCGCATCCTCCGAGGCGACCGCCAGGTCGCACGCCGCCACCAGCTGGCAGCCGGCAGCGGTCGCGATGCCGTGCACCCGCGCGATCACGGGCTTGGGCAGCCGCTGCAACTGCACCATCAGACGGCTGCACGCATCGAACAGCGCGCGCGAGGTCTGCACCCTCGCATGGCCGATCAGCTCGCGCAGATCGTGCCCGGCGCAGAAGGCACGACCGCGCCCGCCGATCACGATCGCGCGAACGGCCGGATCGTCCCCGGCCTGCCGCAGCGCGGCCGAGAGCTCGCCGAGCATCGCTTCGGACAGCGCGTTGTAGGTCCGCGCGCGGTTCAGCCACAACCAGGCCACCTCGCCGCGATCGATGCGCTCGACCGCAGATTCGGACGGGTCCGCGTCGGAACGGATCGGGGCGGCAGCTGCCATCGGGATCTCCTCGAGAACGGCATCCGCCCGGATCGACGGGCCCGCGGTTGCGGATGACCCACGGCGTGCGCGGGGGCCCAGGCCGGCCATCGGCCGACGGACGGCATCGCCTGAGCCATAGATTACACTCGACCGCAGCAACCCCTTGAGCCCCATGCTCGAACGCATCCAGGCCGTCGCCGCGCAGGTGGGCAGCGTGGTCGTCGGTAAGCAGCCGCAGATCCGTCTCGCCCTGGCCTGCCTGCTGTCGCGCGGACACCTGCTGATCGAGGACCTCCCGGGCGTGGGCAAGACCACGCTCGCGCAGGCGCTCGCGATCTCGCTCGGGCTGCAGTTCAAGCGGGTTCAGTTCACCAACGATCTGCTGCCGTCGGACATCGTCGGGGTCTCGGTCTACGAGCGCGACAACGCGCGGTTCGTCTTCCACCCCGGTCCGGTGTTCTCGCAGGTGCTGCTCGCCGACGAGATCAACCGCGCCTCGCCGAAGACCCAGAGCGCGTTGCTCGAGGCGATGGAGGAGCGCCAGGTATCGGTCGACGGCGAGCCACGCCGCCTGCCGGACCCGTTCTTCGTGATCGCCACTCAGAACCCCCAGGACCAGATCGGGACGTTCCCGCTGCCGGAATCGCAGCTCGACCGCTTCCTCATGTGCATCGAGCTCGGCTACCCGGATCCGAAGTCCGAGCGGGCGCTGCTCGAGGGCCACGACCGGCGGGAACTGCTCGCACGGCTGGAGCCTAAGCTCTCGCCGGCCGAGCTGATCGAGGCGCAGCGCGCGCTGCGCCGCATCCGGACCGCGCCGGCGCTGCTCGACTACGTGCAGAACCTGCTCACTCACAGCCGCCGGGCGCCTCAGTTCGCCGAGGGACTGAGTCCGCGCGCCGGATTGGCCCTGCTGCAGGCCTCGCGGGCCTGGGCGATGCTGGACGGACGCAACCACGTGCTGCCGGACGACGTTCAGGCGGTGCTGACCGCAGTGGCCGGCCATCGGCTCAAGCCCGCCAAGGGCAGCGCGACCGGGCACCGCGCGCGCGCCGAGCTGGTGGCCGAGCTGACCAAGTCGGTCGCCGTACCCTAGAGCGGCGGCCGACGGCGATGCAGGCCCAGGCCCCCGGCTGGATCGAGCGCGTGGCGCCGATGCTCGGCGTGCGCGGTCCGCAGGCCGGCGACCTCCGGCTCGATCGACGTCGCGTCTACATCCTGCCGACCCGCGCCGGCCTGCTGTTCGGGCTGGCGCTGTTCACCATGCTGCTCACCGCGATCAACTACGGACTCGCGCTGGGCTATGCGACCACCTTCCTGCTGGTCGGGGTCGGGGTGGTGTCGATGCTGCACACCTGGCGAAACCTCGCCGGACTGACGCTGCGCGCAGGCCGGGCCGAGCCGGTGCACGCCGGCGAGATCGCCGAGCTCGCCCTGCTGCTGCACAACGGCGCCGGCGGCGAGCGCTACGCGATCGAGCTCACGGTGCCGGGCACCGCGCAGCCGACGCGCATCGACGTGGCCGCGGGCACCGAACACCTGGTGTCGGTCGCGCTGCCCACGGAGCGCCGCGGCTGGCAGGCGGTGCCGCGAATGAAGCTCGCCACCACCTGGCCGCTCGGCCTGTGGTGCGCCTGGGCCTGGTGGCACCCGCAGGCGCGCGTGCTGGTGCTGCCCCGGCTGGAGACGCCCGCCGCCCCGTTCCCCGAGTCCGGACACGCGGGCAGCGAGCGCGCCGGCCGAGGCGAGGACGACGTGGCCGCCATTCGACCGTTCCGCGCCGGCGACTCGCCGCGGCGCCTCGCGTGGAAGGCAATGGCGCGCACCGGCGGCGACGCACTGCTGGTGCGCGAATTCGAAGGCGGCAGCGGCGGCCGCCTGTGGCTGGACTGGGACGCGCTGCCGCCCGGGCTCGACGTCGAGGCCCGGCTGTCCCGTCTGGCGCGCTGGGTGGTGGACGCGGAGGCCGCCGGGCTGGACTACGGCCTCGCGCTGCCCTCGCTGACCCTCGAGCTCGCCGCGGGCCCGGCGCATCGCGCCGCGTGCCTCGAGGCGCTCGCCCTGGCGCCGCGCTGACCATGGCCGCCCCCCCGCGCCGCGGCTGGGCGTTCTCGATGCGCGTGCTGGGCGGCACCCTCGGCGCCGACTGGGAGCGCGAGCGACGCGACACGCTGTTCCTGATGGGCGCGATCGCGCTCGCGGTCGTGCCGCAGCTGCACGGGCTGCCGACCTGGGTGGCCGCGGGCTTCGGGGTGCTGTTCCTGTGGCGGCTCGGGCTGCTGTTCTCCGGTCACCGGCTGCCCGGTACGCCGCTGCGGATGATCGCCGCGATCGCCTGCACCGCGGGCGTGATCGCCCAGTACGACACGCTGTTCGGTCGCGAGGCCGGCGTGGCGCTGCTGGTGCTGTTCCTCGGCCTGAAGCTGATGGAGATGCGGGCGCGCCGCGACCTGTTCGTGGTGATCTTCCTGTGCTTCTTCCTGCTGCTGACCGGCTTCTTCCGGTCGCAGTCACTCGGCACGGCTGCGCTCACCGTGGTCGCGGTGCTCGGCCTGGTGGCCGCGATGCTCACGATGCAGTACGGCCAGCGCGAGGTCGGCATCGCGCGGCGGCTGCGGCTGGCCGGCCTGCTCCTGCTGCAGGCGCTGCCGATCGCCGGCGCGCTCTTCCTGCTGTTTCCGCGGCTCTCGGGTCCGCTGTGGGGCATGCCGGAGGATGCGCACGCGGGCCGCACCGGGCTGTCCGACACCATGTCGCCCGGACAGATCTCGCAGCTCGCGCGCAACGACGAGGTCGCGTTCCGCGTCGAGTTCGAGACCGCCGCGCCGCCGCTGCAGCAGCTCTACTGGCGTGGGCCGACCCTCGGTCACTACGACGGCCGCACCTGGCGGCCGGTCCGCGCCGAGGTCGCCGCTCCACCTCGCCCGCAGGCCGACCTGCCCGAGGGCGGCGTGCCGGTGCGCTACCGGACCACGCTCGAACCGCACTCGCGGCGCTGGCTGTTCGCGCTCGACGTGCCGGTGCAGCTGCCCCGCGCCCCGGGGCTGGCAGTGGCCGCCACCGCCGAGTTCGACATGCTGGCTGCCGACCCGGTGGTCGTACGGCTGCGCTACGACGGGGTGGCGCGGCCGGACGCGCGGATCGGCCTGAACGAGACCCGGCTGTCGCTGCAGAACTGGCTGCAGCTGCCGCCCGCGCACAACCGCCGCACGCTCGAGATGGCGGCGCGCTGGCGCACCGAGGAGGAGGACCCGGGGAAGCTGGTGCAGCGGGCCCTTGCGATGTTCCGAGACGGCGCGTTCCGCTACACGCTCGAGCCACCGCTGCTGCCGGACGAGCCGGTGGACCGCTTCCTCTTCGAGACCCGAGCGGGATTCTGCGAGCACTACGCATCGGCATTCGTGGTGCTGATGCGCGCCCTCGACATCCCCGCCCGCGTGGTGACCGGCTACCAGGGCGCCGAACGCAACCCGACCGACGCCTATCACATCGTCCGTCAGGCCGATGCCCATGCGTGGGCCGAGGTCTGGCTCGCCGGCCGCGGCTGGGTACGGGTGGACCCGACCTCGGCGGTCGCGCCTGAGCGGATCGAGCACGGCTCGGCCGCGGTCGGCGGACAGCGGGCGGGCGTACTGGCGCAGACCGGACTCGCCGAGATCGGGCTGCTGCGGCACTGGCGCTTCACGCTGGACTCGCTTGCGCACGGCTGGAACCAGTGGGTGCTCAGCTACGACCGCAGCCGACAGCAGGCGCTGCTGTCCCGCTTCGGCCTGGACGCGGCCGATCGCCGTGAACTGGTCGGCGCCCTCGCCGGCGCGCTCGCGCTCGCGATCGGCCTGATCGCGGCGGTGTCGATGCGACCGCGCGGCCCGCGCGACCCGGTCGCGCGGGCCTACGACGCGTTCTGCCAGCGCCTGGCGGCGATCGGCGCTCCCCGCCAGCGCCACGAGACCGCCAGCCGCTACCTGCATCGCGTCGACCGGCTGCTGGACCCGGCGCAGGCGGCCCATGCGCGCGACATCGTCGCGACCTACAACCTGCTGCGGTACGATCCGCAATCGGCGACGCACGAACGGGTGCGTCGGCTGCGCCGACTCGTCGACTCCTTCAGACCCTGATGTCCGCCCCGCCGCCCGACTCCCACCGTCGCGCGCTGGTCCGCCGTGCCGCGGCCGTGGCGCTGGTGGCCGCGTATCCGCCCGCGTTCGCCAACGAACCTGCCCCGGCCCGCGCCGCCGCGCCCCGCCGTGCGACCTCGGCCGATTTCGCCGGCCGCGACGACGTGCGCGGCTTCGCGAAGGATCTGGCCGACCGCCACGGCTTCGACGTCAACGCGCTGCTCGCGCTGTTCGGCCGCACCCGCGGCGCCGAGCAGGCGATCCGGCTCATGTCGCCGGCGCCGCCGGGATTCCGCCGCTCGTGGATCGCTTACCGGGCCCGCTTCGTCGAGCCGGTGCGCCTTCGCGAAGGCGCCCGCTTCTGGCGCGAGCACGCGCCGGCGATCGCCCGCGCGGCCGAGCGCTTCGGCGTGCCGGAGGAGATCGTGGTGTCGATCATCGGCGTGGAAACGCTGTACGGGCGGCACACCGGCGACTTCCGCGTGATGGACGCGCTCACCACGCTCGCATTCGACTACCCTCGCCGCGCCGAGTACTTCCGCGAAGAACTCGAGCACTACCTGCTGCTCGCGCGCGAGTCGCGGTTCGACCCGCTGTCCTGGCGCGGCTCGTTCGCCGGCGCGATCGGCCTGCCGCAATTCATGCCCGGCAGCATCCGCCGCCACGCGGTGGACTTCGACGGCGACGGCCGTATCGACCTGATCGGCAGCCCGGTGGATGCGATCGGCAGCGTCGCCCGGTTCCTCGCGAACCATGGCTGGCAGCCCGGCGGTGCGACCCACTACCCGGTCACGGTCGAGGACGAGATCGCGGCCCGACCCGCGGTCGAAGCCGGGATTCCGCCGTCGCTGACGATGCTGCAGCTGCAGTCGTTGGGCGTGACCAGCCCGCTGGAGATCCCGGCGGCCGAGAAACTCGCCCTGATCGATCTGCCCAACGGCGACGACACCACGCACTACGTGCTGGGCCCGAACAACTTTTGGGTGATCACGCGCTACAACCGCTCGTACTTCTATGCGATGGCGGTGATCGACCTCGCGCGCGAGCTGCGCGCCGCGCGCCTCGCGGCGGCCTGACCGCGACGCCGGGCACCCGCCCCGCTCATCGGCGCGCGAGTGCCATCGCGACCCCGGTCGCCACGATCAGCCCCATCCCGACCAGGGCGGTCGCGTCCGGAAACGCACCGAACACCAGCCAGCCGCAGCCGAGTGCGGCCACCGCGTGCACGTACGTGAACGGCGCGAGGGTGGTCGCGTTCGCGCGCTCATAGCCCCGCACCAGCAGCAGGTGCCCGAACGCGCCGATCGCGCCCGCGGCGACGAACAGCCCGACGTGGAACCACGAGCGGATCGGCGCCCAGTACAGCGGCGCGATGCCGGTGAGCAGCACGGTGGCGACCAACCCGCCGATGAACAGCGTCGCCACCGCATCGTCCTGGCCGGCGAGCGCCCGCGTGCTCAGGGTGTAGCCGGCCCCGAACACCGCCGCGACCAGCGGCAGCAGCGCGGCCGGGCTGAACAGCTCCGAACCCGGACGTACGATCAGCAGCACCCCGACGAAGCTCAGCGCGAGCGCGAGCCAGGTGCCCCGCGGCGCCTGCTCGCCGAGGAGCCCGACCGCCACCGCGGTCACCAGGATCGGTCCGATCGAGATGATCGCGGTGGCCTCGGCCTGCGGCAGGTGCGCGAGCGCCGCGAAGAAGCTGAGCGAGGACATCGCCAGGCAGCAGCCTCGAACGACCTGCAGCAGCGGACGGCGCGTGGCGATCAGCCGCCGGCCCCAGCGCGGCGCGAGCAGCACCAGGATCACCAGCACGTGGAACAGGTAGCGCACCCACGCGACCAGCGGCGACGGATAGGTCTGGGCGAGGTACTTGACGATCGCATCGAGCACGGCGAACGACGCACTGGCCGCGCACGCGTACAGGATGCCCGCGAGCACCGCGTGCTGACGACCGCCTGCCGACGCCGGGCTCACCCGGCGAAAACGCCGGTGGACAGGTAGCGGTCCCCGCGATCGCAGACGATGAATACGATCGTCGCGTCGGTGACCTCGGCGGCCAGCCGCAGCGCGATGCAGCACGCGCCGGCAGCCGACGGGCCGCAGAAGATGCCTTCCTCGGCCGCCAGACGCCGGGCCATCGCCTCGGCATCGGCCTGGGAGACCTCCTCGATGCGGTCGATGATCGCGTGGCGTCGGATCGCGGGCACGTACGCGGCGGGCCACTTGCGGATGCCCGGGATCGACGCGCCGTCGGCCGGCTGAGCACCGACGATCACGATCCGCGGGTCGCGCTCCTTCAGGTAGCGGGACACGCCGGTGATGGTCCCGGTGGTGCCCATCGCCGACACGAAGTGCGTGACCCGCCCGTCGGTGTCGTGCCAGATCTCGGGACCGGTGCCCTCGTAGTGCGCGGCCCAGTTGTCGTCGTTGGAGAACTGGTCGAGCACCCGGCCGCGGCCCTCGGCCTGCATCCGCAGCGCGAGGTCGCGCGCGCCCTCCATGCCCTGCTCGCGGGTGACCAGGATCAGCTCGGCGCCGTAGGCCTTCATCGACGCCCGCCGCTCGACCGACAGGTTGTCGGGCATGATCAGCACCATCCGGTAGCCGCGGATCGCGGCGACCATCGCCAGCGCGATGCCGGTGTTGCCCGAGGTGGCCTCGATCAGCGTGTCCCCCGGGCGGATGTCGCCGCGCGCCTCGGCGCGCGCGATCATCGCCAGCGCCGGCCGGTCCTTGACCGAGCCTGCGGGGTTGTCGCCCTCGAGCTTGCCGAGGATCAGGTTGCCCCGCGGCGCGCCCGCGGCTCCGGGCAGCCGTTGCAGTCGGGCGAGCGGCGTGCGGCCGATCAGCGCGTCGATCGTCAGCGTCTCGCGCACGTCGGCCCTCAGCGCGCGGCGCCGGCCGCCGCGAGGTCGGCGTCGGCCGGCGACGGCGCCTCGGGCAGCGGGCCCGCCGCGAGCCGGGCCACGCCCGGCAGTTCGGAGCGCAGTACCGCCTGGCGCAGCGCCTCGACCGCGGCGACGCGCGTGAAGCTGCGCCGCCAGGCCAGCACCACCCGCCGGGACGGCGCCGGGGCATCGAACGGCACGTAGGCGAGCAGACCGTCGTCGCGACGCCGCCCGTCGAGCACCTGCGGCGGCTGCGCGAGCCAGGGCAGCACGGTGACGCCGATGCCGGAGGCGACCATGTGGCGGATGGTCTCCAGCGAGGACCCCTCGAAGGTCTTCTGGATGCCCGCACTGGACAGCGAGTAGCGCGACAGCTCGGGACAGACCTCGAGGACCTGGTCGCGAAAGCAGTGCCCGGTGCCGAGCAGCAGCATGGTCTGCTCCTTGAGCTCGGCCGAGCCGATCGACCGGCGCTTGGCCCACGGATGCGCCCGCGGTACCGCGACCACGAACGGCTCGTCGTACAGCGCACAGGTGGCGAAGCCCTGGTCGGCGAACGGTTCGGCGAGGATGGCGACGTCGACATCGCCCTGGCGCAGCAGCTCGAGCAGCCGGACCGTGAAGTTCTCCTGCAGCAGCAGCGGCATCCGCGGCGCGTCCTCGATGATCCGCCGCATCAGCGCGGGCAGCAGGTACGGCCCGATCGTGTAGATGACCCCCACGCGCAGCGGCCCGGCGAGCGGGTCGCGCCCCTCGCTGGCCAGCGCTCGGATGTGGGCGGTCTCGTCCAGCACGCGCTGCGCCTGCTCGACGATGCGCTGCCCGACCGGGGTGACCGCCACCTCGGCGCCGCCGCGCTCGAACAGCGAGACGCCGAGCTCGTCCTCCAGCTTGCGGATCGCCACCGACAACGTCGGCTGGCTGACGTGACACGCATCGGCCGCCCGGCCGAAGTGACGTTCCCGCGCGACCGCGACGATGTACTTGAGCTCGGTCAGGGTCATGGCCCGATTCTAGCAGCGGCCCGCGGGGCGCCCGTGCCGCGAAGCGCGACCTGGAACCCGAACCGCGCAGCCCGCGTGCGATCATCGCCCGACCCGAGTCCGCCGCGAGTGCCGCCGATGCCCCGACTGCCGTACGTTCCCGCCGATCTGGCCGAGCCCCGAGAGGTGGTCGACGCAGTGCGCGCCCGCCGCGGCGGCACGCTGCTCGCCCTCGACCGCATGCTGCTGCACAGCCCGCCGGTGGCGATGGGCTGGAACTCGCTGCTCGGTGCGATCCGGCAGCAGACCGTGCTGTCGCCCCGATTGCGCGAACTCGCGATGTGCGCGGTGGCTGCGTTGAACCGGGCCGACTACGAGTGGACGCACCACGCGCCGCTGTTCCTCGCCGCGGGCGGCACGCCGGCCCAGCTCGAGGCGCTGCGCGACCCGGTCCGTGCGCTGGCGGGCGACGCACCGCTCGATGCCGCCGAGCGCGCCGCGCTCGCGCTCACGGTCGAGATGACCCGCTCGGTCGCGGTCGCAGACCAGACCTTCGCCGCCGCGCGTGCCGCGCTGCCCGACGATCGCCATGCGTTCGAGCTGGTCGTGACGATCGCTGCGTACAACATGGTGTCGCGCGTGCTGGTGGCCACCGCGGTCGCCGACGACTGAACGGCCGTCAGGCCTTCAGGTACTCCTCGCGGCCGGCGAGCCAGCGCGCCAGGTGCGCGTCGACCGCGGCCGGCGGGCCGGCAAGCATCGCGACCGCCTCCTCGCGGGCCGCCTCCACCAGGTCCGCGTCGCGCTCGAGCTCGGCGAACCGCAGCAGTGCCAGCCCGGACTGCCGCGAGCCGAGGAACTCCCCGGGGCCCCGCTGGCGCAGGTCGCGGCGCGCGATCTCGAAACCGTCGGCGGTCTCGTACATCGTCCGCAGGCGTTCGCGCGCCCCGGGCGCGAGCGGCGCCCGGTACAGCAGCACGCACACGCTCTCGGCGGCACCGCGTCCGACGCGGCCGCGCAGCTGGTGCAGCTGCGACAGGCCGAAGCGCTCGGCATGCTCGATGACCATCAGCGACGCATTGGGCACGTCGACGCCGACCTCGATCACCGTGGTCGCCACCAGCAGGTCGATGCGGCCGGCGACGAACGCGTCCATCGCCGCGGCCTTGTCGACGCCCGACATCCGGCCGTGGACCAGACCGATTCGCAGGTCGGCGAGCTCGGCCGACAGGGTCGCGTGCGTGTCGATCGCGGTCTGCAGCTCGAGCGCCTCGGATTCCTCGATCAGCGGACAGACCCAGTAGGCCTGCCGTCCTTCGCGCACCGCCGAGCGCACGCGCGCCACCACTTCGGCGCGCCGGCCCTCGGCCACCAGCTTGGTGCGTACCGGCGTGCGGCCAGGCGGCAGCGCGTCGATCACCGACACCTCGAGATCGGCGTAGTAGGTCATCGCCAGCGTGCGCGGGATCGGCGTGGCGCTCATCATCAGCTGGTGCGGCAGCGCCTGGCCGCGCCCGGCGCGCAAGGCCAGCCGCTGCGCAACGCCGAACCGGTGCTGCTCGTCCACGATCGCGAGCGCGAGCGAGGGCAGCTCCACCGTCTCCTCGATCAGCGCATGCGTGCCCACGAGCAGATCGACCTCGCCGCGCGCGGCGCGGGTGCGCACCGAGCGCTTGGCGGACGCGGCGAGCGAGCCGGACAGCCAGGCCACCCGCACGCCGAGCGGCTCGAGCCACGGCTGCAGCCGACGGTGGTGCTGCTCGGCGAGGATCTCGGTCGGCGCCATCAGCGCGGCCTGTCGGCCGCTGCCGATCGCCTGCATCGCCGCCAGCGCGGCAACCACGGTCTTGCCGCTGCCGACGTCGCCCTGCAGCAGCCGGTTCATCGGCTCGCCGGCGGCCAGGTCGTCCGAGATCTCCCGCCACGCGCGCCGCTGCGCGCCGGTCAACCCGAACGGCAGCACGGCCAGCAGCCGCTCCACGCCGGCGAGCTCGCGCAGCGGCTCGGCCCGCTGTCGCGAGCGCGCGGCACGCGCCCGCCGCAGCGACAGCTGCTGCGCGAGCAGCTCCTCGAAGATCAGCCGGCGCCACGCCGGGTGGCTGCGGTCCTCGAGCGCCGACAACGGCGCGTCGGGCGGCGGCTCGTGCAGCAGCCGCAGCGCCGCGTCCGCCCCGGGCAGACCGAGCCGCTCAGCGGTGCCGGGTCGCAGCGTGTCGGTCCAGCGCGTGCGCTCGAGCAGCCCCAGGATCGTGCGGCGCAGTTCGGCCTGACCGATCCCCGCGACCGTCGGATACACCGGCGTGAGCCGCGCGGGCAGCGGCGCGTCGCCGCGCAGCACGCGCCAGCGCGGATGGACCATCTCCAGCCCGAACAAGCCGCCGCGCACCTCGCCGTGGGCGCGCACCCGCCGGCCTGCGGCGAGCTGGGCGACCTGGTTCGGCCAGAAATTGAGGAACCGCAGCGTGAGGCGGCCACTGCCGTCGTCGAGCTCCACCTGCAGCATCCGGCGCGGGCGCGGCAGCACCTCGGCACGCACGACCTCGCCGTCCACCTGAGCGGCTCCTCCGGCACGCAGCGCGCCGATCGGGCTCAGGCGCGTCTCGTCCTCGTAGCGCAGCGGCAGATGCAGCAGCAGATCGGTCTCGCTGCGAACGCCGAGCCGGGCGAACCGGCCGAGGTCGATCACCGCGGCGCGCGCCTCAGCCGGGCAGCACCATCACCGCCTCGACCTCGAACAGCGCGCCGCGCGGCAGACTCGCGACGCCCACGGTCGAGCGCGCGGGATACGGTGCCGCGAAGTGTGCGGTCATGATCTCGTTGACCCTCGGGAAGTGGGCGAGGTCGGTCAGGAAGAGCGTGAGCTTGACCACGTCGGCGAGCGAGCCGCCCGCCGCCTCGGCCACCGCGGCGAGGTTGCGCAGCGCCCGCTCGACCTGCGCATCGATCCCTCCCTCGACCAGCTGCCCGCTCGCGGGATCGAGCGCGATCTGGCCCGACAGCCAGACGGTCGCACCGCTGGCGACTGCCTGCGAATACGGGCCGATGGCGGCGGGCGCCCTCGGGGTGGAGACGATGGTCCGACTCATGGCGGCTCCTCGATGGGACCTGCCGATGGTAGCCCAAGCCGCGGCGGGGCCGACCCGCGGGGAGCGTCTGGCAGCCACGAGCGTCGGGCGAATTCGCATACCATACCCCGGCCCTCCCCTCGCTTCGCGGCACACCCCTTCGATGTCCAGTCCAGACGCCCGCACCGAGGGCAGCCCGCCGATCCGTATCCGCGGCGCGCGTCAGCACAACCTGCGCAACCTCGACATCGACATCCCGACCCACGAGCTGGTCGTGGTCACCGGTGTCTCCGGCTCGGGGAAGTCGTCGCTGGTGTTCGATACCGTGTACGCCGAGGGTCAGCGCCGCTACGTGGAGACCTTCTCCGCATACGCCCGGCAGTTCCTCGACCGGATGGACAAGCCGCAGGTCGATCGCATCGACGGCGTTCCGCCGGCGATCGCGATCGACCAGACCAACCCGGTGCGGACGTCGCGCTCGACGGTCGGCACCATGACCGAACTCAACGACCACCTGAAGCTGCTGTTCGCGCGGGCCGGTCGACTGCACTGCCGCACCTGCGGCGGCGCGGTCTGCCGCGACACGGTCGCGAGCATCCGCGCCTCGGTCGCCCAGCGCGCGGCCGATGCCGGCGACCCGCGGCTGGTGATCACCTTCCCGGTGCAGGTGCCGGCCAACTTCACCGAGGCGGAGATCGAGCGCCACCTGCTCGCGCAGGGCTACGCGCGGGTGCACGTCCGCGAGCCGGGGCGCGGCGCCTCGGGCGTGGTGCTGCGGGTCGTGCAGGACCGCTTCCGGATCGGCGGGGCCGACCCCGCGCGCGTCGGCGAGGCGTTCGAGGCCGCGCTGCGCCGCGGCACGGGGCGGTTGGCGGTGCACGTGCTCGGCGACGACGGCAGCGACGCCGCGGTCTGGCGTTACGACAGCGCACTCGCCTGCGCCGACTGCGGACTGGCCTACGGCGACCCGACGCCGAGTCTGTTCTCGTTCAATTCGCCGATCGGTGCGTGCGAGGCCTGCCGCGGCTTCGGCCGGGTGATCGGCATCGACCTCGGGCTGGTGATCCCGGACGGCACGAAGACGCTGGGGGCGGGAGCGGTCAAGCCGTGGCAGACCGAGAGCTTCAAGGAGTGCCAGCGCGATCTCGAGCGCCACGCGAAGACCCGCGGCGTGGCGCTGGACGTCGCCTGGAACGCGCTGCCCGACGAGCACCGGCAGTGGGTGATCGACGGCGACGGGCGCTGGAGCGGCGATTGGAATCGCCAGTGGTACGGCATCCGCCGCTTCTTCGACTGGCTCGAGTCGAAGGCGTACAAGATGCACATCCGCGTGCTGCTGTCGCGCTACCGGTCGTATACGCCGTGCGGCACCTGCCGCGGCGCGCGACTGCGCCCGGATGCGCTGCTGTGGCGGCTGGGCTCGGTCGCCGACGCGGACGCGGCCTTCGCGCCGGTGCCGGGGGAATCCGGCCGCTATCGGCGGTTCCTGCCGGCCGGCGTCGCGTGGAGCGACGCGCAGCTGCAGGCGATGCCCGGGCTGTGCGTGCACGACGTGATGCTGCTGCCGATCGAGCGCGTGGCGCGCCTGTTCGGGGCGATCGAGCTGCCGGCGCCGCTCGACGAGGCAACCGCGCTGCTGCTCACCGAGATCCGCGCGCGGCTGCGCTACCTGATCGACGTCGGACTGTCGTACCTGACGCTGGACCGGCAGAGCCGTACGCTGTCCGGGGGCGAAGTGCAGCGGATCAACCTGACCACGGCACTGGGCACGTCGCTGGTCAACACGCTGTTCGTGCTGGACGAGCCGAGCATCGGTCTGCACCCGCGCGACATGAGCCGCGTGATCGGCGTGATGCACCGGCTTCGCGACGCGGGCAATTCGCTGGTGGTGGTCGAGCACGACCCTCAGGTGATGTTCGCCGCCGACCGGATGCTCGACATCGGCCCCGGGCCGGGCGAGCGCGGCGGACGGATCGTCTATTGGGGCGACCCCGCCGGACTGCGGCGCGCCGACACGCTGACCGGCGACTACCTGTCGGGCAGGCGCACGATCCCGGCGGCGCAGCTCGCGCCGGTGACCGCCTCCACGCCGCGGCTGGTGCTGGAGGGCGCGCGCGAACACAACCTGAAGTCCGTGGACGTCCAGATCCCGCTCGGGCGGCTGGTGTGCCTGACCGGGGTGTCCGGAAGCGGCAAGTCGACGCTGATGCAGGACGTGCTGCTGCCCGCGCTGCTCAAGGCCAAGGGCCGGCCCACCGAGACCCCCGGCGCGCACGACCGGCTGCTCGGCGACGACTGGATCGACGACGTGGTGTTCGTCGACCAGTCGCCGATCGGCAAGACCACCCGCTCCAATCCGGTCAGCTACGTCGGTGCGTTCGACGCGGTCCGCAAGCGGTTTGCAGCGGCCGAGGTCTCGCGGGAACGGGGCTACGGTCCGGGCACCTTCAGCTTCAACTCGGGCGACGGGCGCTGCCCGACCTGCGGCGGCAACGGCTTCGAGCATGTCGAGATGCAGTTCCTGTCGGACGTGTACCTGCGCTGCCCCGACTGCGACGGACGCCGCTACCGCGGCGAGATCCTGGAGGTCCGGGTCCCGGGGCGCGGTGGTGAACGCTCGGTGGCGGACGTGCTGGAGATGACCGTCCACGAGGCGCTCGCGTTCTTCGCCGACGAGCGCGAGGTGACCACCCGGCTGCAGCCGCTGGAGGACGTCGGACTGGACTACCTGCGCCTGGGCCAGCCGGTGCCGACGCTGTCCGGCGGCGAAGCGCAGCGGCTCAAGCTCGCCGGGTTCCTCGCCGAGGCCGCGAGCAAGGGCCTGGACCGGGCGCGCCGGGCGCGCGGCACGCTCTTCCTGTTCGACGAGCCGACCACCGGGCTGCACTTCGACGACGTCGCCCGCCTGCTGCGCGCGTTGCGCAAGCTGCTCGCGGCCGGTCACTCGCTGCTGGTGATCGAGCACAACCTGGACGTGGTCCGAGCCTCCGACTGGATCATCGACCTCGGACCCGACGGCGGCGACCGCGGCGGCGAGGTCGTGACGGTCGGCACGCCGGCCGAGGTCGAGGCGCACCCGACGAGCGTCACCGGCGCGTCGCTGCGCGAGTACCGTGCGCAGATGGACGCCTCGGCCCTCGCCGCGCGGCGGCCGCCGTCCGCAGACGACGCGCTGGCCGACCGATCGGCGGCGGCCCCGTCCGGGTCCGCGGCCGCGGACGAGGCTCCGGCCGCCGCGGACGTGGCGCGGGCCGACTACGGCGCGCCGCTCCAGACGCGGCTGCGCCGGCGGGCGCGCGACGCGATCTACGTGCACAACGCGCGCGAGCACAACCTGAAGAACGTCGACGTCGAGGTCCCCCGCGACCGGATGACCGTGATCACCGGCGTGTCGGGCAGCGGCAAGTCGACGCTCGCCTTCGACGTGATCTTCGGCGAGGGGCAGCGCCGCTACCTCGAGTCGCTGAACGCCTACGCGCGCCAGTTCGTGCAGCCCTCGTCGCGCCCCGACGTCGATGGCGTCTACGGCATCCCGCCCACGGTCGCGATCGAGCAGCGCACCAGCCGCGG
>JBIKMO010000023.1:0-27504 GCA_044359175.1 Burkholderiaceae bacterium
GCGCACCGCCCGGACCTCCAGCCCGAGCCAGCGCGTGCCCGCGGGGTCGGGGTCGATCGCCGGCGGGCGGGTGGACGCGTGCCAGGTGTCGAGCACGTAGTCGGTCCGTCCGAGCGCATAGGCGGCGTAGCGCGAGCGCATCAGTGCCTCGGCGCTCGGTGCGGGCGCGCCGGCGTGCCACCGTCCGCAGCACGCCGTGTAGCCGCCTGCGCCGCCGCACGGACAGGGTTCGGTCGGGCCCGGGCGGTCGCGCCGGCTCACCGGGCGGGGCTCCGGGTTGCCTCGGGGCCGATCCGACCCAGCACCATCGCCGTGCCGGCGAGGATCACCGCGGCGCCGACCGCCCTCTGCAGCGTGACGGGTTCACCCAGGTACAGCACGGCCGCGAGCATCGCGACCGGCGGATTGAGGAACGTGACCGAGGTCGCGCCCACCGCGAGCGTGCCGCAGGACACCGCCGCCGGGCTCAGTCCGCCCAGGCGCACGCGCGTCCAGTGACCGCCGACGCCCCACGGCGCCGAGAGCAGCGGCGCCAGCACCAGCGCCGACAGGCCCAGCCGCAGCGCCATCAGCGGCCCCGGCCGGGATCAGGCGATCCGGAACACGTTGACCGACGCGTACAGCCGCTTCGCCTGCTCGGCGAGGCTCGCCGCGGCCGCCGCGCTCTGCTCGACCAGCGCCGCGTTCTGCTGGGTCACCGAATCGAGCTGCTCGACCGCCTGCGACACCTGCGACGCGTTGGACGCCTGCTGCTCGGAGGCCACGCTGATCGAGCGGACCATGTCGCTCACCATCGCGACCTTGCGGACCGCGACGTCGATCGCGGTGCCCGCCTCCTGCGCGAGCTCGGCGCCGCCCGCCACCTGCTGCACGCTGTCGGTGATCAGGTGCTTGATCTCGCGCGCGGCGTCGCCCGAGCGCTGCGCGAGGCTGCGGACCTCGCTGGCGACCACTGCGAAGCCGCGACCCTGGTCGCCGGCGCGCGCGGCCTCGACCGCGGCGTTCAGCGCGAGGATGTTGGTCTGGAACGCGATGCCGTCGATCACGCCGATGATGTCCGCGATCTTCTGGCTGTGCTGGTTCAGGCGGCCCATGGTCTCGACCACCCGGGCGACCACCGCGCCGCCGTCCTGGGCCGCGCGGCTCGCGTCGACCGCCATCGTCATCGCCTCGCGGGCGCTGCCGCTGTTCTGCTCGACTGCGCTGGTCATCTCTTCCATCGACGCGGCGGTCTGCTGCAGGCTGCTCGCCTGCTCCTCGGTCCGGTGAGACAGGTCCTGGTTGCCGCTGGCGATCTCGGCGGACGCCCCGGCGAGCTGATCGACGTTGCCGTGCACCTGCGAGACCACCTGGTGCAGCGACGCCCGCATCCGCTCGAGGGCTGCCATCAGGCTGTGCGCGTCGTCGCCGGCGAGCGGCACCCGCACGGTCAGGTCGCCGCCGGCGATCCGCGAAGCCACCTCCGAGGCCACCGCCGGCTCGCCACCGAGGGTGCGAAGCACGCCGCGGGCGATCCACACCGCCACGCCGGCGCTCGCGGCGAGCGCGACCGCGGTCAGCGCGAGGATCGTCCACAGCAGCAGCGACTCGCGTTTCATCGCGGCACCGTACTCGGCCTCGGCCACGCGCAGCTGCAGCGTCACCAGCTCGCCGATCTCGGCGCTCAGCGGGTCCATGACCGGGTACATGTCGCGCGCGGCGAACGCGGCGAGCGCCGGCCGGTCGCCCGCGCGCAGGATCTGCTGCAGCCGGTCGACCGCGGCGTCCACCGGCGCCATCCGGGCCTGCACGCGCTCGACGATCCGACGCTCCTCGTCGGTCAGCACCGTGCCGAGGTAGGCCTTCCATTCGCGCGCGATGTGCTGGCGCGCGCCCTCGACCGAACCGACCGCCTGCTCGAAGGTGACCGCGCCGTCGCGGGTCTTGTGCGCGAGGTCGACGATGTCGACCGCGTACTTGTCTGCGATCTCCTTGAGCTGCTTGAGCGGCACGACCCGGTCTTCGTAGACCGTGCGCAGGGAGTCGCTGCCCGCGCGGGCGACCAGCGAGCCGGCGGCAGCGACCGCGACGAGGAACAGCACCGGCACCCAGGCGATCATCAGCAGGCGCGCGCGCAGCGACAGGTTCTTCATGGAAGGGATCCGTTCGGGCAGGTTCGGGTCTCGACGGCCGGCGGCGCCCGGAACGGGCCCGGACCGGCGAGGCACGCGGGCACCGTAACCGCGCGGCCCGGCGCCGCAAACCGGGTCGGTGTCCGGGGTGCTCCGGACCGTCCCCGGGTGATCACCCGGGGCGGGCCGCGCGGCGCCGGGTCGGGCCGGACGTCCGGCGGATGCGGCCGTCCGTGCGTCGGTGCCGGGGGCGGGTGCCGTTCGTCGGCGCCGACCGGCGGCGCGCCGGCTCAGATCACCCGCTGCGCGCGCAGCCGCGCGATCGCGTCGTCGTCGTAGCCGATCTCGCGCAGCACCTCGTCGGTGTGCTCACCCAGGCGTGGCGCGCGCCGCCGGATCCGGGGTGGCGTCGCGCCGAGCAGGAAGGGCGGCGCGGCCAGCGGCACCGGCGCGCGCGCGTCCGGATGCGTCTGCGCGACCAGCAGGCCGCCCTCGCGGACCTGCGGGTGGTCCAGCGCCTGCTGCGGCGTGAGCATCGGGCCGGCCGGGATCCGCGCGCGGCCGAGTGCCTCGAGCGCCTGGTCGGTGGTCAGGTCGGCGCACCAGCGCTGCGTGCGCTCGGACAGCACCTCGCCGTGCCGGCCGCGCTCCAGGTCGTCGGCGAAGCGCGGGTCGTCGATCCAGCCGGGTTCGCCGACCAGACCGCACCAGCGCGAGAAGATCCCGTGGCCGACCACCTGCAGCACGATCCAGCCGTCGCGCGTGCGGAACAGGTCCACCGGCCCGGCGGTCTGCGCCCGGTTGCCGGTCGGTCGGCGGTCGGGTGCACGCAGCGCCTGCTCGATCAGCGCCGAGTTGTTCGCGACCAGCGCCGAGCGCAGCAGCGCACCCTCCACCACCTGGCCGCGGCCGGTGCGGGCGCGCGACATCAGCGCTGCGAGCGCGCCCGCGGCGCAGTGGGCCGCGGTCAGGTAGTCGACCCAGTTGACCGCTGCGCGGTAGGGCTGCGCCTCGGTGCCGGTCATGTGGACCACGCCGGACATCACCTGGGCGACCGCATCGAAGCCGACGCGATCGGCCCACGGCCCGGCGGTACCGTAGGCGTTGGCGGTGACCAGCACGATGCGCGGGTTGATCGCCGACAGCGTCGGCCAGTCGAGCGCCAGCGCGCGCAGACCGGCCGGCGGCAGGTTGGCGACCACGACGTCCGCGCCCTCGACCAGTCGCCGCACGACCTCCCGGCCCGGCGCACTCGCCGGCTCGAGCGTCAGGCCGCGCTTGTTCCGGTTGCACTGCAGGTAGGTGCCGCCGTCGCCGGCGTCGGTCGCCGGGGTCACCGCGCGGTCCTCGCCGCCGTCGGGGCGCTCGATGCGGATCACGTCGGCGCCGAGGTCGCCGAGCATCGCCGCGCAGTGGGGACCGGCGATGAACCGGCCGAAGTCCAGCACGCGGATGCCCTCGAGCACCGGCGGGGCGTCGGCGCCATGGGGGTCGTCCAGGTCGGTCATCGTCCGGGTCCGCGGGGGGGTTGGTCGGCCTCAGCATCGCAGCGCGGCCCGTCGGCCGCAAGCCTCGGCGGCGGCGACCCCGGGCCGGCTGCGGTCTCGGCGCTTCGCGGTACCCTCGCGACGACGCACCCGCCCGAACGCCCGACCGATGAACCGCAACCGCCCGCCCGGGGTCAGGGGTACGACCTGAGGCCCGCGGCCGTGCTGCTGGCCGCCGTGCTGCCGGCCGCAGCTGCGGCGCAGGGGGGCGGCGAGCTCGAGCCGGTCGTCGTGTCGGCGAGCCGCGCCGAGCAGCGCGCGTTCGACGTGCCGGCGGCGGTGCAGGCGATCGGCGCCGAGGCGATCGGCGCATCCGGACCGGGGGTGCACCTGTCCGAGCCGCTCGCGCGGCTGCCGGGCGTGGTCGCGCTCGACCGCCGCAACTGGGCGCAGGACCCCCAGCTGTCGATCCGGGGTTTCGGTGCGCGCGCAACCTTCGGCGTGCGCGGCGTGCGACTGCTGCAGGACGGCATCCCGCTCACGATGCCCGACGGGCAGGGCCAGGCGTCGTCGATCGACCTGCGCGCGCTCGAGCGCATCGAGGTGTTGCGCGGCCCGCTCGCCCAGCTCCACGGCAACGCGGCCGGCGGCGTCGTGCAACTGGTGTCTCGGCGCGGCGCGGCGCCGGGCGACGCGAGGCTCGAGGGGGTCGTCGGCAGCGACGGCCTGCGCCGGCGGTCGCTGCACGCTTCGGGCGCGAACGGCGCCGCGTCGGCCGCGCTCGACGCGGCGTGGCTCGAGACCGACGGCTGGCGGGCGCATTCGGCCGCGTCTCGCCGGCTCGCCGGGCTGCTGCTGGAGACCGTGTCGGCGGGCGGCACGCGCACGACGCTGGTCGCGCAGGACTTCGATCAGCCGAACGCGCTCGACCCCGGCGGCCTCACGCGCGCTCAGCTCGAGTCCGATCCGCGCCAGGCCGCTCCGGCTTCGGTCGCGCAGCGCGCCCGCAAGACGGTGTCGCAGCGGCAGGCGGGCGTCGTGGTCGCCCATCCGTTGGATGCGGACCGCGCGCTCACCGCGCGGGCCTACGCCGGCGAGCGCAACCTGTTCCAGGCGCTCGCGGTACCGCCGGCCGCGCAGCTCGCCCCGGGCGCTTCGGGCGGCATCGTCGAGCTCGATCGGGGTTACGGCGGACTCGCGCTGCTGTGGACGCAGCGTGCCGCGCTGTGGGGCGGGCGGCTTCAGGCCAGCGCGGGCGCCGAACTCGAGCGGATGGCCGAGCGGCGGCGGGGCTACGTCAACGCGGGCGGCGAGCCCGGCGCACCGAAGCGCGACGAGCACGCAACGGTCACCTCGACCGATGCGTTCGCGCAGCTCGCGTGGACCTCGGGCGCGTTCACCTGGCTGGCCGGGGCGCGCACCGGCCGGGTCGCGTTCCGCGTCGAGGACGCGTTCGTCGCGCCCGGCAACCCGGACGATTCGGGTCGCGTCGACTACCGCGCGACCAACCCCGTGGCCGGCGTCACCTGGCACGCGTCCGATGTGCTCAACGCGTACGCGAACGTCGGACGCGGCTTCGAGACGCCGACGCTCTCCGAGCTCGCCTACCGCGCCGACGGCGGCAGCGGACCGAACCTGGCACTGCGCGCGGCGCGCAGCACGCACGCCGAGGTCGGCGCGAAGTGGCGCGTGACCGACGCGCAGCGGCTGGAGGTCGCGGTGTTCCGGGTCGACACCGATGACGAGATCGTCGTCGACACCAACCTGGGCGGGCGCAGCACGTTTCGCAACGCCGGCCGCACCGCGCGCCGCGGCGTCGAGGTCGCGTGGGTGTCCCGGCTCGCGCCGCACTGGCAGGCGCAGATCGCCGCGACCTGGCTGCGTGCCGAGTTCGTCGATGGGTCCGGCACCGGGTCGGACGCGGTGGCCGCGGGCAACCGGGTGCCGGGCGTGCCGTCGCGCCGGCTGTGGGCCGGGCTCGCGTGGGTGCCCGACGCGCGGTACGGTCCGTTCGCCGGCCTCGAGGTGCTGCACACCGGTCCGATCGCGACCGACGACCGCAATCTGGATGCCGCCCCGGCGAGCACGGTGGCGAGCGCGCGCGCGGGCTGGCGCCACGCGGCGGGGCCGTGGCGGCTGGCGGCCTGGCTGCGCGTGGACGAGGCCGCCGGCGGGCCCTACGTGGGGTCGGTGATCGTCAACGAGGGTCAGCGTCGCTGGTTCGAGCCCGCCCCGGGTCGCGCATGGGCGGTGGGCGCGAGCGCGGCGCTCGGGTTCTGAGCCGGCCGCCGGGCGGCCGATAGAATCCGGCGATGGCACGCATCGTCCCGGACGGCTGGCGCGAGCTCGCCGGCGGCGAGGCCGAGGCGTCGGCGCTGCCGGCGGCCGCACAGCGACACCACGAGACGCTCGAGCGGCTCACGCGCGGCTTGTCGGATGCCTACACGGTCTGGCACGCGGTGCACTGGACCCGCGTGGAGCGAGGCTTCTCGGTGTTCGGCGAGATCGACTTCGTGATCGCCAACCGCAACGGCGACCTGCTGTTGGTCGAGCAGAAGACCGGATTCCTCGAGGAGGGCGCCGACGGCCTGCTGCGACGCGAGCGCGGTCGCGTGCGCAACCTGCCGGTGCAGATGGCGCGCACGGTGGCCACGCTGCGCGACAAGCTCGCCCGGCGACCGGGCTGCGAGCAGGTGCAGGTCGACTACCTGCTCTACTGCCCCGACTACGCGGTGCGCCGGGTCGAGAGCGCGGGGCTTTCGGCCGAGCGCATCGTCGACGCTTCGCAGCGCGACCGGCTCGTGGCGCGCATCGTCGAGATCCTGCCCGCGGCGCGCGCCGCGGCGCCGGGCGCGCTGCCCCAGGTCGACCGGTTCTTTCGCGACGTGATCGAGCTCGAAACCGACGTGAACGCGCTGGTCGGACGGGCGCAGGCGCTGGTCACGCGGATCTCGGGCGGGCTCGCGCACTGGGCGCGCCGGCTCGAGTTCGCGCCGTACCGGTTGCACGTGAAGGGCACCGCGGGTTCGGGCAAGACCCAGCTCGCGCTCGCCGAGTACCGGGACGCGATCGCGCGCGGCGGCCGGCCGCTGTACGTCTGCTACAACCGGCCGCTCGCCGATCATTTCGGCGCGATCGTGCCCGACGGCGGCGAGGTGGTCACCTTCCACACGCTGTGCCAGCGCAGGCTGCGCGACGCGGGCCGCGCGGTGGACCTGTCGGCGCCCGACGGCTTCGAGCGCCTCGAGCGCGAGGCCGCGGCGCTGCCGGTCGGGCCGCGATGGCGGTTCGACACGGTGATCGTCGATGAGGGCCAGGACTTCGTCGAGCCGTGGCGAGACGCGGTGCTGCGCCACGCGAAGGACGACGCGCGGGTGATCTGGCTCGAAGACCCGATGCAGGCGCTGTACGGGCGCGAACCCGCGCAGCTGCCCGGCTGGGTCACGTTGCACGCGCACGCCAACTACCGCAGCCCGCGCGAGGTGGTGCGGCTGCTGTCGGCGATCCTGCCGCCGCAGGCGGCGATCGAGGCCGCGGGCCCGCTGGCCGGCGACGACCTGGAGCTGATCGACTACGCGGACGCCGACGGCATGCTCGCCGCCACCAAGGATGCGATCCGCCGCTGCCTGGCCGCCGGGTTCCGCCGGCACGACATCGCGGTGATCAGCTTCCGCGGGCGCGAGGGCTCGGCACTGCTCGGTCTGGACCACCTCGGGCCGCATCCGATCCGCCGCTTCACCGGCCGCTACGACCTGCTCGCCCAGCCGGTCTACACCGAGGGCGAGCTGCTGGTCGAGTCGGTCTACCGCTTCAAGGGCCAGGCCGCGCCGGCGGTGGTGCTGTCCGAGGTGGATTTCGAGCAGCTCGACGAGCGCACGGTGCGCAAGCTGTTCGTCGGCGCGACGCGTGCGACGATGAAGCTCGCGATCGTCGCCAGCAGCCGCGCGGCCCGCGTGCTGCGCGAGGCGATCCGCGGCTAGCGCGCAGGCTGCCGCGCGCTCACCAGCGGCCGACGGTCAGGCCGCGATCGAGCCCCCGCAGCCACGCGACCCGGGAGCGGCGATCGCACTCGACCCACTCGCAGCCGACGGTCGGCCCGCCGAGCGAGAGGTCGATCACGCACAGCTCCTTCCAGTGCAGCCGGCGGCCGACCCAGTGCAGGGGTTCGAACCCGAGCGCCTGCCAGCCCTCGACGATCGCGCGTGCACCGGGCGGATCGAGGGCGCCGTCGCGCAGCAGCCTGCCGTCGTGCCAGATGCGCCGGCCGATCAGCGGCCGGTGGTCGGCGAGGCACTGCGCGAAGCCGCCTGGATACTTGAGCTCGATCAGCTCGACCGGAACGAGCACGTCGATGTGTTCCAGCCGGACCGCCATCGCGCTCAGGCGTCGTGCGCGCCCGACCGGTCCGAGGCCTCGGCCATCCACACCTTGACCAGCGTGTAGGTGACCGCCAGCACCACCGGGCCGATGAAGATGCCGACCAGCCCGAACGCGAACAGCCCGCCGATCACGCCGGCGAAGATCAGCAGCAGCGGCAGGTCGGCGCCGCGCTGGATCAGCCAGGGCCGCACGACGTTGTCCATCGTGCCGACGAAGACCGTCCACACCAGCAGCGCCACGCCCCAGCCGGTGGCGCCGCTCCAGAACAGCCACGCCACCGCCGGCAGCAGCACCGGCACGACGCCGACCTGCGCGATCGCGAGCAGGAACATCAGCGCGGTGAGCAGCGTGGCCGCCGGGATGCCGACCACCGCCAGGCCGATGCCGCCGAGCACCGACTGCAGCACCGCGGTGACCACCACGCCCATCGCGACGCCGCGGATCGACGCGGCCGCGAGCTCGGCGATGTTCACGCCGCGCTCGCCGGCGAGCCGGCGCGCGAAGTGGCGCACCGCCCGCGCGGCGGTCTCGCCGCGGGCGTACAGGATGGCGGCGATCACCACGGTGAGCAGGAACTGCAGACCGACTGCGCCGAGCGCGCCGGCCTCCTTCAGCAGGCGGGTCGCCACCGTGCCGACGTAGGGCGTGACCTGGCTGATCAGCAAGCCGCCACCGCTGTCGATCAGCTCGTTCCAGTACGCAGCGAGCCGGCTGCCCACCAACGGCAGCGCGACCAGCCACGACGGCGGCTCGCCCGGACGCCAGGTGCTCGCGGTGCGGATCCAGCCGACGACCACGTCCGCGTTGCCGACCACGGTCACGATCGCGAGCGACAGCGGCACGAAGAACAGCAGAAGCAGCGCCAGGGTCATCGCGGCGACCGCGAGCGCGCGGCGGTGCCACAACAGCGCCTGCATGCGCAGCATCAGCGGCCAGGTTGCGATCACGATGGTCACCGCCCAGATCAGCGCCGGGATGAAGGGTTGCAGCACCCAGAAGGTGCCGACGATCAGCGCGAGCAGCGCGAGGATCGCCAGCACCGTGCGCGTGAGTTCCGGCGCGACCTCGACCGGCGGCAGCGCCCGCGTCGGGACGACGGCGTCGCCCGCGGCGGCCGGCGCCGGCCCCGCAGGCGACGCCTCCGTCGACGGCCCGGCGTCGGGCCGGGGCGAGGCCTGCGGTGGGGCGGGGGGCTGCGGCGGGGTCGGCTCGGGCATCGACGGCGGGAGGCTTCGCGCGGGCGCGTCGCCGCCACTGTACCGCAGCGCCGCGAGGGCGGACCGGGAGTGCGCGCGCCTCAGCCCGCGGCGAGCCAGTGCGCGAGTTGTCCTGCGGTCATCGCACCCGCGGTACGACGCACCTCTCGGCCGGAGTGCAGCAGCACCAGCGTGGGGATGCTGCGGATCGCAAAGCGCTGCGCGAGCCCGGGTTCGGCGTCGGTGTCGACCTTGGCGAACAGCACGCGGCCCGCCAGCCGACGGGCGGCCTGCTCGAACTGCGGCGCCATCGTTCGGCAGGGTCCGCACCAGGGCGCCCAGAAATCGACCAGCACCGGCAGCTGGTTGCGCTCGACGAACCGCGCGAACGTGCGTTCGGACAGCGTCACGGGCGCGCCGTTGACGACCGCGGCGCCGCAGCGCCCGCAGGAGGGCCCCTCGTCGATGCGCGCGGCCGGGATCCGGTTCACGGCGCCGCAGTGCGGACAGACGACCTCGATCGATGTGGTGGACGGCGCGGTGGCGTTCATGAGGGGCTCGCGGGGCGGGTGTGCTCAGGGTATGGGGGCCGGGGCGCGGCGCATCAAGGGCGGGCGGATGCTCGGGCGGTCGGTCGGGGGGGGCGCTCGAGGGGGTGCGGGGCGCTCGGGCGGGGGGGGCGGATGTCGTGACGCGGCACCTCGTGGCCCCCGCGGCACGGCACGACGCGGCACGGGTGCGTCAGCGGCGGCGCAGGTCGTCGCGCTCGAGCAGCACCGACACCGCGATGCCGACCACCAGTCCCCAGAACGGCGCGCCGACGTTCAGGATCGGGCGATCGGCGACCGTGACCAGGAAGGTCACCAGCGCGCCGAGCGGCACGCGGCCCGAGAAGGCGGTCGCGAACGCGCCCTGCAGCACCTTGAGCATCGCCAGCCCGGCGAGCGCGGCGACGAAGGCCTTCGGGGCCGCGAGCAGCAGCGCGGTGAACGTGGGGCTGGTCAGTCCGAAGGCGAGCGCGAGCACGCCGACCACCAGCGCGCCGGTGTAGTGTCGGGAGCGCTCGCCCGAGGACGACACGAGCGCGTTCGTCGGTCCGGTGAGGCACGTGGAGACCGTGCCGACGAACGCGGTGACCAGCGACATCAGCCCGCAGGCCACGGTCACGACATTGACCGGCGGGACGTGGCCGGCGGCCTGCAGCACGCCGAAGCCCTGCCCGTTCTGCACGACCAGCACCGTGATCGCGAGCGGCACGACCAGCTCGAGCAGCACGGGCAGGCTGAACTCCGGCGCGTACAGCCGCGGCGGTGCGATCGAGAAGTCGGCCTGCGCGGGCCAGGCGACGCCGCCCGCGGCCATGATCGCGATCAGGCCGGCGAGCAGCGCGCCGACGATCGGCGGCACCCAGCGGCCGGCGCGCGCCCATGCCGACAGCACGAGGAAGGCGACCACCATCGGCGCCGCGATCCAGGCGTCGTCGTGGACCGCGCGCACCAGGTCCAGACCGAAGCGCAGGAACACCCCGGCCACCATCGCCATCACGATCGGCATCGGCACCGCGGCCATGCCGCGGCGCGCCCAGCCGCTGGCACCGACCGCCGCGATCAGCGCGCCGGTGACCAGGAACGCACCGATCACCTGCGCGTGCGATGCATGGGCGAGCGCGGGCCCCACGAGCACCGTTCCGGGGATGGTCCAGAAGAACACCAGCGGCGTACGCCATCGCCACGTGAGCCACAGCGTCAGCAGCCCGTTGAGAAAGAACGAGCCGAACAGCCAGGAGGCGAGCTCGGCCTGGCCCAGGCCGCCGCCGGCACCGGTGGCCAGCACGATCGCCACCGGGCCGGTGGCCGAGAAGATGAAACCGACCAGGCCGTTGACCGCGTAGGTCGGGCCGAGGTCGGCGAGCACGCGCGCGGGCGACGGCGCGGGGCCGTCGGGACGCTCGAAGACGGGGGTGGGCTGGGTCATCGGCGGGGCCCGGCCGATGATACGGGCCGATCCCCGCGCCGGTCACCTGCCGCCGCCGCGGGCCGCGGGGCGCGGGCGGGGTCGTCCGCGCGCGCGGACCCCCGGCCGCCGGCCGAGCCCGCGCTGTCGCGGATCACGAGCGGGCGATCCGGCCGTCGACCATCTCGATCACGCGGTCGCAGCGATCCGCGATCCTCGGGTCGTGGGTGACGATCAGGAACGCGGTGCCGGACTCGCGGTTGAAGCGGCGCATGAGCTCGAAGATCGCAGCGGACGACGCGGTGTCGAGGTTCCCGGTGGGCTCGTCGGCGAGCACCAGCGGGGGCGCGTGCATCAGCGCACGCGCGATCGCGACGCGCTGCTGCATGCCGCCCGACAGCTCGGACGGTCGCTTGCCGCTTGCTTGCGCGAGGCCCACCGCGGCGAGCAGCGCCTCGGCTCGGGCGCGCGCGGTCGCGTCGATGCGGCCGGCGCGGATCAGCGTGGTCATCGCGACGTTCTCGACCGCGTCGAAGGCCGGCAGCAGATGGTGGAACTGGAACACGAAGCCGAGCGTGTCGCGTCGCGCGCGGGTGAGCGCGTCGTCCGACAGCGTGTCGGTGCGCGCATCCCGCAGCCGGTACTCGCCGGCCGTGGGCCGCTCCAGCAGGCCGATCAGATTGAGCAGCGTGCTCTTGCCGGATCCCGACGGACCGATCATCGCGGCGAACTCTCCGGCCGACAGCACGAGGTCGATGCCGTGCAGCACCTCGGTCTCGACCGGCGTGCCCACGCCGTACGACTTGCGGATGCCCCGCAGCGCGACGATCGGCGTCGCCGCCGAGGTCACAGCCGGATCGCCTGCGCCGGGTCCAGCTGCGCGGCGCGGCGCGCGGGCGCGACCGCGGCGAGCACGCCGCAGACCGTGGCGGCCAGCGACACGCCGACGAGCATCCCGGGCTCGAGCGCGATCGGGAACAGCGGCCGGCCGTCGGCGCCGCGCACCAGCGCCGAGAACGCGGTGATCATCGCCCAGGCGAGCGCCGCGCCCGCCACCGAGCCGGCTGCGCCCACGATCGCGCCCTGCAGCAGGAACACCCCGGTCATCTGCCCGCGCGAGGCGCCCATCGCGCGCAGGATGCCGATCTCCTTGCGCTTCTGGACGACCGACACGACCAGCACGCTCGCGATGCCGAGCACCACGACGATCATCACCACCGCGCGGATCAGCCGCGTCGAGATGCTCTGCGCATCGAGCGCCGACAGCAGCTGGCCGTTGGTCTGCATCCAGCTCTCGATCTCGAAGGGCAGCCGCGCGCGCAGCCGCTGCGCGAGCGACTCGGCGTCGAACACGCGCTCGACGGTCAGGTCGATCTGCGTGACGCCGCCGGGCACGCCGAGCAGGCTCTGCGCGGTGCGCAGCGGCACGTAGACGTTGCGCCGGTTCACGTCCCGCACGCCCGCGTCGTACAGCGCGACCACGCGCATCGACTCGACCGTGTCGCGCCCGAGCGCGACCGTGAACCGGTCGCCGAGCTGCAGACCGAGGTCGTCGGCGAGTTCGCGGCCGACGATCGCATCGCCCGGGCCGAGCACGAAGCCACCCGCGACCAGCTTCTCGGACAGGGCGGCGATCCGGTCGTAGCGGGGCAGGTCCACGCCGATCAGCGCGATCGCCCGGCTGCCCTCGCCGCGCTGCGCGAGCGCCGCGCCGGCGGCCATCGGCGAGACCGCGACCACCCCCGGCAGCCGCTCCAGTACCGGCATCAGCGGCGCCCAGGTGTCGATCGACTGCGTCCGCTGCGCCCGGGGCTGCTCGACGGTGAGTTCGACCTCGGGGGGGGCGACGGCGGACGGGGCAGCGGTCTGGGAAGAGGGGGGGGCGGGCCGCGGGACCGGCAGCGAGCCCGCCAGCGGCACGTCCTTGACCGGCCGCACGATCACGTGAGGCTGCACGCCGAGCGTGCGCCGGATCGTGTTGGCCTGCAGCCCGTCGATCAGCGCCGTGATGTACGTGACCACCGCGACGCCGGCGGCCACGCCGATCACCAGCAGCACCGACTGGAACCGTCCCTCCAGCAGGAACCGGACCGCGATCCGCAGCGGGAAGCCCATCGCCGGCCCGCTTCAGCGCATGCCGGCGGCGGTGCCGAACGCATCCGCGGCGCCGCCCGCGTCGCGTCGTGCGCCGGCCGCGTCCCGGCGCGGGCCCGCTTCGCCGTTGCGCGCGGCTCGTGCCGCGGCACCGGGCTCCACTGCGAGCGGGTCGAGCAGCACCGCATCGCCGTCGTCGAGCCCCTGGACGATCTCGACCCGCTGCGGCGTGCGCAGACCGACCCGCACCGGCTGCACGACCACCCGGCCGTCGCGCAGTCGCCGCACGGTCGCTTCCGTCCCGGCGCCCACCACCGCCTCGGCCGGCAGGGTCAGCGCGCGTTCGCGCCGCCCGACCTCGACCTGCAGCGACAGCGACAGGTCCTCGCGAAGGAACGGTGGCGGCGCGGGCACCGCGAAGCGCACCTCGATCGTGCCGCGCTGCGCGTCCACGCCTGGGGCGATCCGCGCGACCCGTGCTTCGAACGGCTGCTGCGGGAACGCGTCCGCGACCGCCTGCGCGGGCTGTCCCGGCGCCAGCCGGGCGAGGAACTTCTCGTCGGCCTGCCCGATCAGCTGGGTCGGGCCGTCCGCCGCGAACGTGAACAGCGCCCGTCCGGGCTGAACGATCTGGCCCGGGTCGGCGTGCCGCACCACGATGCGGCCGTCGGCGGGCGCGACGATCCGGGTCTGCTCGAGCCGCGCCTGCACGAGTTCGATCGCGGTGCGGGCCTCGTCGGACCGCAGCTGCGCCTGGGCGGCCTCGACACCGCCGGTGTTGGCCCGGGCCGCGGCGCGTGCGGCCGCGAGCTGGGCCTGAGCGATCCGAACGGCCCGCTCGGTGTCGTCGGTTCGGGATTGCGACACGTACCCGCGCTCGTACAGCTCGCGGCTGCGCCGGGCTTCCCGGAGTGCCGCGTCGAGCGAGGCCTGCGCCTGGTCGACCGCGGCGTCCGCGGTCGGTGCGCCGACCTCGCGCACCGCGGTCTGACGGGCCTGAGCGAGCCGCAGCGACGCCCGCGCCTGCGCGAGCTGCGCCTCGAGTTCGCCGGACTCGAGCCGGGCCAGCAGGGCGCCGCGGGCGACCCGGTCGCCCTCCCGAACCGGCACGTCGGCGACCCGCCCGGTGACCGTGGCTCCCAGATCGACGCGGATCGGTGCGGCCACGCGGCCCGAGAAGACCACGGTCTGCACCATCGACGTCACGCTCGCGGTGATCAGCGGGACGGCGACCGGGCGCAGTGCGCTCCAGCCGATCCAGCCCGCCGCCGCTGCGCCGACCAGCGCCAGCGCCCACTGTCCGGCCCTCATGGCCGCGATTCTAGCGGCGCCGGCTGCCGGCCCGGACGTCCTGAAAAAGAAAGGCCGGTCTAGGACCGGCCAAGGCTCCAGGGGAGGGATGAACGGAGCAATAGAGAACCCGAGAGCAGTGTGCTGCCGCCAGATCTCGACGCCGTGAATACCGGTCACGGCGTCCGGTCGTTACGGTCTCGATTCGGTCTCGTTGCCCTCGGTCGCTCCGGGGTGTCGGCCGCGCGGCGCGTCGGTGGCATCGGGCGACGCCCGGGTCAGGCGCGGTCGCAGGCGAGCAGACGGCGGCCCAACCGCCCGAGGTGGGGGCAGTGCACACCGCGCTCGGCGAGCGAGTGCAGGGTGCGCAGCGCGTAGTCCAGATTCCGACCCCGCTGTCCGCAGCAGCCGGTCAGCCGCTGCAGGATCTCGTCATCGCTGAGGCGTTCGTACGCAGCTGCATCGCGGTTCGCCACGAAGGCGAGCGCTTGCACACGTCGTGTCCCGCCGAGCGCCACCGAGAGCATCCGCGGCAGGTAGACTCCGCCGGTCATCTCGCGCTCGTAGAGCGCCGCGACAGTGCGTCGGCGCGCGTCCGGTCGGATTCGGAGCGCGACCCCGATGCACGAGCCGCCGCGGTCCAGCCCCAGGACCACGCCGGGGCGCTCCGGCGTGCCCCGGTAACGGGTCGACCGGATGCAGAACGCGCGGTGGTAGCCGTGCACCTGGCCCAGGCGCTGCTCGAGGGGTTCGAACCCCGGATCCCAGATCAGCGACCCGTAACCGAAGATCCAGTCGGGGAGCGAGGCATCGCCCACGGCGTCGGGCGGGCAGGGCGGGCTGGAATCGGCGGCGGTGCGGTCCAACGCGGTCATGGCGGCGCAGTGGGGCTGCACAGCGTAACGCGCGGGTCATCGCTCGGGTCGACCGCGTCGCACGGGCGCCGCAGGTCGGCGGGTCCGTGGTGTGCTAGCGTCTGGCGATGAATGTGGATGCCGCGACGCCTGCTCCCGCCGTCACGCCGGTCGCGATCGCGGAGCTGGAGCACGCGATCAATCGCGCCCGATCCGCCCAGCCGGCGATCGGGCCGGGACCGATGCTCACCCTCGAGGTGTCGACTCTCGCCGCGCTGTACGGTCGGCTGATCTACGAGCGCCGCCCCGCGGTGGACCTGGCGACGCTGACCACCGCGGAGCGGGTGGCGCTGTGCTTGTGGAGCCCGCCGGCCGCAGCCGCCGGCCGGGCGGGCTGACCGGCTCCGGCCGCCGGCCTGCGGCGCTGCGCCCGCGCGGGCGGCGCATCGGGCCGCGGTCCCGGGAGCCCGGCCGACTCAGCGGGACTTGCGGGGCGCGGTCTTCGATCCGCCGCGACGCGCGCCCGGGGTTGCGACGGCGCCTGCACCGCGGGTCTGCCCCGCGGGGGCCGACGTCCCGGTGCGGCCTGCAGACGAGGCGGTCTTGCCGGTCGCGCGTGCCGGCGGGCGGGCCGAGGCGGGCGGCGTCCGGGGCGAGCCTGCGGGCGGTGTCCGGGCGGCGGTGGTGGGCGGCGTCCGGGCGGCCCCGGGGGCTGCGGTTCGGGCCGCACCGGCGCTCGGCGGCTTTCGGGTCGGTGGCGACCGCGGGGTCTTCGTCGGAGCCGACCCGGGCGGCGGGGTCGGGGACGACGGTCTGGACGAGGGCGGTATCGGGCGGGTTGCGCCGGAGGCCGGAGCGGACGACGGCGGTGCCGCACGAGGCCGTGCGTCGCCCCGGGGGGCCGCTCCCGCCGAACCGCCGCCGGCGTCGGCACTGGCGTCGCCGGCCGGCTTCGCGCCCGCGCGCGGGCCGGCCGCCTGGAACTCGAAACCGACCTTGCCGTCGGGCTGCCGCACCAGGTACGCCTTGAAGCGGCGCCGGGTGCGCGACGATACGAAGCCGTCGAGCAGCTCGGTGCGTCCGGTGCTCAGCAGGCGCGCCATCTGCGCACGCTCGACCGGCTGCTGCAGGATGACCTTGCCCGAGCGGAAGTCGCAGGTGCGGCCCAGGCCGACCGACTTCTCGCACACGTAGCTCATGCCGTGCTCGAAGACCTGAGCGCCGCAGCGCGGGCACGGGCCGACCGCCTCCTGGCCGGAGAAATCCACCGGCTCCTCGCCCTCGGCGTCGGCGTCCGACTGACCGAAGTCGAACTCCAGCTTCCAGTCGGGTTCCGCGAGCCGCAGCATCGCAACGAACGGTCGGCCGAGCTTGCTTCGGAAGCCCTGCAGCGGGCCGATCGACCGCTCCCGGATCAGCGCCTCGGCCTCGGCGGGCTCGAGCAGGCGGGACGACGGCGATTTCGTGATCGACCAGTCGCATGCGGTGCAGGCGAAGCGCCGGTAGTTCTCCTTGACCACGCCCCCGCACCGCGGGCAGGGCGTCGCAAGCGTCGCATAGTCGCCGGGCACGTCGGTCGGCCCGTAGCCCTTGGCCCGTTCGACGATGTGCCGGGTCATCTCCGCGATCTCGCCCATGAACGCGTCCCGGTCGAGGCGACCGCGCTCCATCTGCGACAGCTTGTATTCCCACTCGCCGGTGAGCTCGGGCATCGTCAGTTCGGCCACGCCCAGACCGCGCAGCAGCGTCAGCAGCTGGAACGCCTTCGCGGTGGGCAGCAGTTCGCGTCCGTCGCGGACCAGGTAGTTCTCGTTGATCAGCCCCTCGATGATCTGCGCGCGCGTCGCCGGGGTCCCCAGGCCCTTGGCGGCCATCGCCTCGCGCAGTTCCTCGTCGTCGACCAGCTTGCCCGCACCCTCCATCACCGAGAGCAGCGTCGCCTCGTTGAAGCGGGGCGGCGGGCGCGTCGCGAGCTTGAGCGCCTCGATCGCCTCGGTGCGCACCTGTTCGTCGGGCTGCACGGGCACCAGGTTGCCGCCGGTCTCGTCACCCTCGCGGGCGGCCTTCGTGTCGGCCGACTCGCGGCCGTAGATCGCGAGCCAGCCCGGGTTCACGAGCACGCGTCCCTCGGTCTTGAACGCATGCGTCCGGACCGTGGTGATCCGGGTGGTCACCCGGTATTCGGCGGCCGGGAAGAAGACCGCGAGGAACCGCTTGACGACCAGGTCGTAGATCTTCTGCTCGGCGTCGGACAGTGCGCGCGGCGGCTGCAGCGTCGGGATGATCGCGAAGTGGTCCGAGATCTTCGAGTTGTCGAAGATCCGGCGATTGGCCGGCTTGACCCAGTCGTTCGCGAGTACCTGATCGGCGAAGGCGCCATACGGGGGCACGTCGCCGAGCATCTTCAGCGTTCGTCTGACCGTGCTCACGTAATCCTCGGGCAGCGCCTTGGAGTCGGTCCGCGGGTAGGTCAGCACCTTGTGCTTCTCGTACAGCGCCTGCGCGAGCGCGAGCGTGGTCTTCGCCGAGAATCCGAAGCGGCCGTTCGCGTCGCGCTGCAGACTGGTGAGGTCGAACAGCGCAGGCGCGGCCTGGGTGGACGGCTTGGACTCCTCGGTGACGGTGCCGAGCTGCCCTTCGCAGTCGGCGACGATCCGTCGCGCGCGGTCCTCGTCCCACAGCCGTTCGGCACGTGCGTCCGCGTCCTCCGGTGTACGGACGAACGCCGGGTCGAACCAGCGGCCCTCGTAGCTGCCGGCTTGAGCGCCGAAGGTGGCCTTGACCTCGAAGTAGGTCCGCGGCCTGAAGGCTCGGATGCGCTCCTCGCGCTCGACCACGATCGCCAGCGTCGGGGTCTGCACCCGACCGACGGTGGTCAGGTAGAAGCCGCCGTCGCGCGAATTGAATGCGGTCATCGCGCGCGTGCCGTTGATGCCGACCAGCCAATCCGCCTCGGAGCGGCAGCGCGCCGCATCCGCGAGCGGCATCATCTGCCGGTCCTCGCGCAGCTGCGCGAAACCCTCGCGGATCGCGCCCGGCGTCATCGACTGCAGCCACAGCCGGCGCACCGGCAGCCGAGCCTTCGCATGCTGGACGATCAGCCTGAAGATCAGCTCGCCCTCTCGTCCGGCGTCGCAGGCGTTGATCAGCGCGTCGACGTCCTTGCGCTTCATCAGCCGGGTCAGCAGCCGCAGCCGCTCGGCGGTCTTCTCGATCGGACGCAGGTCGAAGTGCGGCGGGATCACCGGCAGGTGTGCGAACGACCACTTGCCGCGCTTGACCTCGTACTCCTCGGGGGCCGCGATCTCGACCAGGTGGCCGATCGCCGAGGAGAGCACGTAGTCGTCGCTCTCGAAGTAGTCGCCCTGCTTGACGAACCCACCGATCGCACGCGCGATGTCCGCGGCGACGGAAGGCTTTTCGGCGATGATGAGGGCTTTTCCCATCGGGATCTGGACCAGTTGGCGACGCCGCACTGGTTTCCCGGAAGCGGTCGCGGGAGAGCGGGGGAGGCCGATCATAAGAGCCGGGCGATCGGGCTGGCAAGTTGGGGCCCGGCGGCCAGGGGCATCGCTCCGCTCCGCGCGTGCCCCGCGGAGGCGCTCGACCGGGTCAGGGGGAGGCGCCGCGCGCCTGGCTCACACGTCCGTCCGGCGACCGCTCGACGCGCCCGGCGAGCTCCAGCACGACCAGCCGCGCACCGATCTCGGCGATCGACAGACGCAGGTGGGCAGCCAGCGTGTCCGGATGGACCGGCTCGTGACCGAGGGCGGCGAGCACGCGATCGTCGTCGCGGTCCGCCGCCGGTTCGGGGCGTGCGTCGGGCACGGCGGCCCGACCGGTCGTCGCGGCGGAGGCGTCCGCGGACGGCCTCGCCGGCGCGCGGGACGAGCGGCGCAGCTCGGCGAGCACGTGGTCGATCGACTCGACCAGCACCGCCCCCTCGCGGATCAGCGCGTGGCAGCCCCGGGCGAGCGGCGAGTGGATCGACCCCGGGATCGCGAACACGTCGCGTCCGAAGTCGGTCGCGAGCCGCGCGGTGATCAACGAGCCGCTGCGCGGCGCCGCCTCGATCACCAGCACGCCCTGCGACATGCCGGCGATCAGGCGGTTGCGACGCGGAAAGAGACCGGGGGCGGGCGGCGTGCCGAGCGGCAGCTCGGAGATCACCAGCCCGTCGTCCGCCACCCGGTCGGCGAGCGGCCGGTGGCGCGCCGGATAGACCCTGTCCGCGCCCGTGCCGATCACCGCCACGGTTCCGGCGCCCCCGTCGAGCGCTCCTTCGTGGGCCGCGGCGTCGATGCCGAGGGCCAGGCCGCTTACGACCGTCCAGCCTGCTGCCGACAACGCGACCGCGAACCGCCGGGCGTTGTCCGTGCCGGCCGCGGTTGCGTTGCGCGCGCCGACCACGGCCACCATCGGTCGGCGCAGCACGTCGCGTTGGCCGACCGCGTACAGCACCGCCGGCGCGTCCGACAGCTGCGCGAGCGGCACCGGGTAGTCGTCGCAGCCGAGGGTGACCAGGTGGTGTCGCGGGTGGTCGGCCCAGCGCAGCGCGCGCTCGACCGCGCGGTCGCGGCGCGGATCGGTGGCGCGCAGCGCCCGCGCAACCTGCGGCGCGCCCGGTTCACCGCTGGCCGCGAATACCGACTCGGGTGAGCCGAAGGCCTCGAGCAGCCGACGCACCGTCCCGGGACCCACGCCGCGCGTGTGGGTCAGCCGCAGCCAGCGAGCCAGATCGGCGGTCCGGGCGTCGGCGGGCGGCACGACCGCCTCCCGGCGCCGGACTCAGGGGTTGGTGACCGTGGCTCCGATCGAGATCGGGTGCGATGCGGCGACCACCAGCCCGTAGGCGATCCGGTCGAACACCCGAAAGACCAGCAGCTGGCCGATCGGCTCGTTCGGCAGCGTGACCGGCTCGCGGGTCTCTCGGTCCACGATCGTGCGGCCGGTGCTCTGCACCGCCAGCACGTGGCCCACCTCCAGGCCCTGATCCTTGCCGAGCGAGACCGCCACCACGTTGTACTTCCCGACCTGATCGATTCCCCGATGGACCGACACGATGCGGCCCTCGACCTGCGCGGAGGGCGGCCGCGGCGATACGGTCGGCGCCGACGCGCGCTCGGCCGGCATCAGCCGGTCGCCCGCTCCGATCTCCTCGGTGGTGGCCTGCAGCCGGATGGTCGCCGGGTCGCCCGGGCGGACCAGCTCGGCCGCGCCGATGTAGGTGGTCTCCCAGGCGATCGGCAGCCGGGTGGTGGGGTCGAGCAGCGGGCGCGCGGGCCGGTAGACATGCCAGACCTTGGTGTCGCTCGCGGTCAGGCCCCGGACGTAGGCCAGGTCGCCGCGGCTGAGGAACACCCGGCCGTCCTGCGTGGCCACGATCCGCGGGTGCGTCTTCAGCCCGTTCTCGTCGACGATCAGCGGCCGGCTCAGGTAGATCTGGATCGCCGACAGGTTGAGCGTGGGAATCGCGTCGCGCTCGAGCGGCGAGGACCGGACCATCGGCTCGACGCGGGCGAGCGGCAGCCCGTTGGCGGAGCCGGCCGAAGCCACCGGCCGGCCGAGCCGCAGCCGCGGCTGGTCGCCGGAGCGGTCGAGCCAGACCACGTCGCCCGGGTAGATCAGGTGCGGGTTGGCGATCTGCTCGCGGTTGAGCTGCCAGAGCTCGGGCCAGCGCCAAGGCGACTGCAGGAATTTCGCCGAGATGTCCCACAGCGTGTCCCCGCGCACCACCACGTGCTTGTCCGGCGCATCCGGCAGCAGATCGAGCGGGGCGGTGCGGGCCTGCGCGAGAGCCGCGCCCGCGACCAGCCAGGCGGCGCAGCCGAGGACCCACGTGATAGACTTTTTGCTCATGGTCGTGGTGCTCGCTCGTCGAACGGACCGCGGCGAAGCGGTCCGGTGTGGCGGTGCCCTCAGAACTTCAGACACCGCTCCCAGATGCCGAGATAATACGTTGATCCTGCGGTCCTATTGCCGCTTCGAGGTCGAACGGTAGGTCTAGTCCGATGGCCGTGCTTGACATCCTGCGCTACCCCGATCCCCGTCTGCACACGGTGGCCCGGCCGGTGGCGGTCGTCGACGACCGCATCCGGCAGCTGATCGCCGATCTGGCCGAGACGATGTACTCGGCCCCCGGCATCGGGCTGGCCGCCACCCAGGTCAACGTGCACGAGCGCGTGATCGTGATCGACGTGTCCGAGACCAAGGACGCGCTGCAGGTCTTCGTCAATCCGCAGATCGTGCACGCGGGCGAGGTGCGCCGCCGATGCGAGGAGGGCTGTCTGTCGGTGCCCGGCATCTACGAGGACGTCGAACGCCCGGAGCGGGTGACGGTGCGCGCGCTCGGCGCCGACGGCCGTGAGTTCACGCTCGACGCCGAAGGCCTGCTCGCGGTCTGCATCCAGCACGAGATGGATCACCTGGAGGGCAGGGTCTTCGTCCAGTACCTGTCCCGCCTGAAGCAGGGGCGGATCAAGGCGAAGATGCACAAGCTCGACCGGCAGGCCGCCTGAAACCGCCCAGCAGCCGCCGTCGGCTGTTCCGGCGGGGCGCGCCGTCCGCCCGATGAGGCTGGTCTTCGCCGGTACGCCCGAGTTCGCGCAGCACTCGCTCGCCGCCCTGACCGAGGCCGGCCACGAGCTCGTGCTGGTGCTCACGCGGCCCGACCGGCCGGCCCGGCGCGGGCTCAAGACCGCGGCCAGTCCGGTCAAGCAGTGGGCCCAGGCGCACGGCCTGCCGGTGTGGCAGCCGCAGACGCTGCGCGATCCCTCGGCCTGGGCGCGGCTGCGGGAGGCAGGAGCCGACGCGATGGTGGTCGCGGCCTACGGGCTGATCCTGCCGCCGCAGGTGCTGGCGATCCCGCCGCACGGCTGCCTGAACGTCCACGCGTCGCTGCTGCCGCGCTGGCGGGGTGCGGCGCCGATCCAGCGTGCGGTGCAGGCCGGCGACGGACGCACCGGGATCACGATCATGCAGATGGATGCCGGCCTGGACACCGGGCCGATCCGGCTGGTGCACGAGGTCGCGATCGCACCCGACGAGACGGCTGGCAGCGTGCACGACCGGCTCGCGGCGCTCGGTGCCCGCGCGATCGTTGAGGCGCTCGCGCGGCTCGAACTCGGCACCCTGCCGTCGCGTCCGCAGCCGGACGAGGGGGTCACCTACGCGGCCAAGCTGGATAAGGCCGAGGCGGCGCTCGACTGGTCGCGGCCGGCGCGGGCGATCGTCGACCAGGTGCGGGCGTTCGATCCGTCGCCGGGCTGCTCGGCCGCACTCGCACGCGACCCCGGGGTCGCGCTCAAGGTCTGGCGCGCGGCGATCGCACCGGTGCCGACCGAGCCCGGCACGGCGCCCGGCACGGTGCTGGCCGCCGGCGACGGGCGGCTGATCGTGCGCTGCGGCGACGGTGCGGTCGAGCTGCTCGAGCTGCAGCGCCCGGGCGGCCGGCGGCTGCCGGCGCGTGAGTTCCTCGCCGGATGGCCGGTGGCCCCGGGCGAGCGCTTCGTGCCGGCGGCGGGCTGAGGCGGCTGCGCGTCGAGCCGTCGTCGGCGTCCGGCGGCCCGCCCGCCGCGCATCGCGCCGCGGTTGCACCGACGCGGGCCGGGATCCGGCGCTATGCTCGGCGCATGTCGATCACCCCCTTGCCGCCTCGATCCCTGACCGGGGCCGCCCCCGCGACCGGTGCACCGCGGGTGGCGGTCGGCGCCGCGGGGTGCGGCCGGCTGGGCGCGCGGTGACCGGCGCCACGCCCGTGCGCGGCCTGGGTTCCGGAGCCGCACCGCCCGGAGCCGCACCGCCCGGAGCCGCACCGCCCGGAGCGCCGCCGCGTGCCGGCGATCGTGCATCGCTGTCGCGCGAGATGCTCGCCGCGGCCGAGGCGCTCACCGATCTGCTCGCGGGTCACCGGCTGCCCGAGGCGCTGGATGCGCGGACCGCCTCGCTGCCGCCGGGCTCGCGCGCCCCGGCGCGGGACATGGCCTATCACGCGGCGCGGCGCCTCGGTCGCCTTCGCGCGATCGCGGCGCGTCTGAACACGCGGCGTCCGCAGCCCCGGCTGGCGGCGCTGCAGTGGGTCGCACTCGCGCAGCTGCTCGAGCCGGTGCGCCCGGCGGCGATCGTGGTCGACCAGGCGGTCGCGGCCGCGCGCAGCCTGTCGCGCGGTCCGGGTGGCGGAGCGGCAGGCTTCCTGAACGCGACGCTTCGCCGGTTCGGGCGCGACCGCGACGCGCTGCTGGCCGCGCTGGCCGACGATCCGGTCGCGTGTCACGACCATCCCGACTGGTGGTTGCAGCACCTGACCCAGGCCTATCCCGACCGCTGGCGCGAGATCGCGGACGCCGGCAACGCACGCGCGCCGATGGTGCTGCGGGTGAACCGGCGCCGCACGAGCGCCGAGGCGGCGATCGCGCGGCTGCGGCAGGAGGCCGGGCTCGACGCGCGGCGCGTCGGTCCGGAGGCGATCGCCCTCGAGCGCCCGGTGCCGGTCGAGCAGCTGCCCGGGTTCGCCGAGGGCGAAGTGTCGGTGCAGGACGCGGGTGCGCAGCTCGCCGCGCACCTCCTCGACGCCCATGCCGGGCAGCGCGTGCTGGATGCGTGCGCCGCGCCCGGCGGCAAGGCCGCGCACCTGCTCGAGCTCGTCGATGTGGATCTGCTCGCGATCGACGTCGACCCCGGCCGCTGCGCACGTATCGAGGACACGTTCGCGCGGCTGCGGCTGCCGGTGCCGCCGGCGCGTGCGCAGGTCCGGGCGGCCGACGTGCTGCGGCCGCAGGCGTGGTGGGATGGGCGCCGGTTCGACCGGATCCTGCTCGATGCGCCGTGCACCGCGTCCGGGATCGTTCGCCGCCACCCGGACGTGCGCTGGCTGCGCCGGCGTGGCGACGTCGCCACACTCGCGATTCAGCAGCTGCGAATGCTCCGGGCGCTTTGGCCCCTGCTGGTGCCGGGTGGTAAATTGCTCTACGTCACCTGCTCGGTGTTTCCCGACGAGGGCGAGGACGTGGTGGCGCGCTTCGCGCGGGAGACGTCCGACTGCCTTCGCCTGCCGCTCACCTGGACCTGGCCGGACGGCCGCACCGAACCGGTCGGGCAACTGCTCCCGCGGTCCGATGCGTCGCGCGAGCATGATGGCTTCTTCTACGCGTGCCTGACCCAACGCCAGTGAAGCGACGCACCGCCATCGCGGCGCTGTCGACCGCAGCGCTGCTGGCCTGGATGCCCGCCCCCCGCGCCGCCGCCGACACGATCGAGACCCTGCGAGCGACCCTCGAGCCGTCCGCCGACGGCGAGGCCTGGCTGCTGTCGGCCGACTTCGCGCTGTCGCTGAACGCGGCGCTCGAGGACGCGGTCAACCGCGGGGTCCCGCTGTACTTCCTGGTCGAGTTCGAACTGCTGCGGTCGCGCTGGTACTGGTGGGACGAGCGCACCGCGCTCGCCACGCAGACCCACCGGCTCTCGTACCATGCGCTGACGCGTCAGTACCGCGTGCTGCTCAACGGGGTCGCGCAGAACCATGCGACGCTCGCCGAGGCGCTCGAGGCGATGTCGCGGCTGCGCGCCTGGCGGGTGATGCCGCGCGACCGCGCGCGGCCGGGGACCACGTACGACGCGTGGCTGCGGATGCGTCTGGACACGCAGCAGCTGCCCAAGCCCTTCCAGATCACCGCGATCACCGATCGCGACTGGAACCCACAGTCCGAATGGAAGCGGTTCGCCTTCACACCGTAGACCCGGGCAAGCGGGCGGTCACGCGGGCGCTGCGCTACGGGCTGTTCGTGTCGGTGGCGCTCGCCGCGGTGCTGCTCGCGCTGCTGGCGGTGGCCAGCGGCAACGATCGGCTGCTCGAGCAGCACTACGGCACGCTGCTGTGGCTGAACGTCGCGGTCGGCGTCGCGCTGCTGGTGTTCGCGATCGAACTCGCACGCCGGCTGTGGCAGCGCTGGCGGGCCGGGCTGTTCGGCACCCGGCTGATGGCGCGGCTGGCGTTCGCATTCACGCTGATGACGCTCGTGCCCGCGCTGCTGATCTATCTGGTCGCGGTCCAGTTTCTCGCCCGTTCGGTCGAGTCCTGGTACGACGTCCCGATGGAGCGCGCGCTCGAGTCCGGCATCGCGCTGGGCCGCGCGTCGATCGACGCCCAGCTCGGGGACCTGCAGTCGAAGGCCCGCGCGGTCGCCGCCGAGCTGGCCGACGCGTCCCCTAACCAGTGGCCGGCGATCCTGAACCGACTGCGCGAACGCGCCGGCGCCCAGGAGGCGCTGATCGTCACCGGCAGCGGCCGCATCGTGATCGCGAGCGGCGGTGGGCTCGGGCAGCTGGTGCCCGATCTGCCGGGCGCGCAGGCGCTGCGCCGAGCACGCAGCTCGGGGGGCTTCGCCGAGGCCGAGCCGGCGGACGCGGCGAACGAGGCGCGCGGCCTGAAGCTTCGGGTGATGCTGCCGATTCCCCACACCGGCGGCCCGCTCGGCGACGATCAGCGGCTGCTGCAGCTCGTGCAGCCGGTGTCGCCGTCGCTCGCAGAGAACGCCGAGGCGGTGCAGCAGGGCTGGCGCGACTACCAGGCGCTCGCGCTGTCGCGGATCGGGCTCAAGCGGCTGTTCCGGATCACCATGACCGTGACGCTGCTGCTCACCGTGTTCTCCGCGATCTCGGCGTCGTTCCTGCTGGCCGGATGGCTGACCGGGCCACTGTCGATGTTGGCCGCCGGCACCCGCGCGGTGGCCGAGGGCGACTTCCGGCCCGTCAAGGACTACGCCGGCCGCGACGAGCTGGGGGTGCTCACGCAGTCGTTCAACGCGATGACCCGCCAGCTCGAGGAGGCGCGCGCGCTGGTCGAGCGCAACCAGCAGGAGCTCGAGCGGGCGAACGCGCGGCTGGCGAGCGTGCTGGCCAACCTGACCGCCGGCGTGATCGTGCTGGACGAGTCGTTCGTGGTCTCGCTCGCCAACGTCGGGGCCGAGACCATTCTCGAGACCGACGCGCAGGATCTGGTTGGCCGCCCGCTCGCCGAGCTGCCCCGGCTGGGCGAGGCCGCCGACACCCTGCACGAGGCGTTCACCGAGCTGGACGAGGACCACACGGCCTGGCAGCGGCAGATCCAGTTCAGTCGCGACGCGCTGTCGGTGCCCGGCGCGCGGCCGGATCCGGGCGCCTCGCAGACGCTGCTGGTGCGGGGTGCGCGGATGCCCAGCCCGCAGAGCGGCTGGATCATCGTGTTCGATGACGTGAGCGACGTGGTCACCGCGCAGCGGGCGGTCGCCTGGAGCGAGGTCGCGCGCCGGCTCGCCCACGAGATCAAGAACCCGCTCACGCCGATCCAGCTCGCCGCCGAGCGGATGCACCTGAAGCTCGCCGACAAGCTGCCGCCCTCCGAGGCCGAGATGCTCGTTCGCGGCACGCAGACGATCGTCAACCAGGTCGGCGCGCTGAAGCTGATGGTCGACGAGTTCCGCGACTACGCTCGACTGCCGGCCGCGCGCCTGGCGCCGCTCGACCTGAACGCGCTGGTCCAGGAGGTGCTGCAGCTGTACGGTCCGCACGAGGCGGCCGGTCAGCTGCGCGCCGAGCTCGCGCCGGCGCTGCCGCCGATCCTGGGCGACGCCCCCCAGCTGCGGCAGGTGATCCACAACCTGGTGAAGAACGCGCTCGAGGCGACCGAACGCCAGGCCTCGCGCTCGATCGAGGTCGCAACCGAGGCGGTGCGGCGCGGCCAGGCGGTCGCGGGGGTGCGGCTGGTGGTGCGCGACGACGGTCCAGGCTTTCCGCCCGGGCTGCTGTCGCGGGTGTTCGAGCCGTACGTGACCACCAAGCCGAAGGGCACCGGGCTGGGGCTGGCGATCGTCCGCAAGATCGTGGAGGAGCACGGCGCCCGCATCGAGGCCAGCAACCGGACCGACGACGGCGGCGCGATCCGGGGTGCCGCCGTCAACCTGCTCTTTACCAAATTGGCGAAAAGCGAGGACAATTGCGGCGCGCACACAACACTCGACACAAACGGGTCGCCGGCGGTAGAGCCGGTCAGACCCGCCAGGACGTAGGAAGGCCATGGCGGAAATACTGGTCGTAGACGACGAGGTCGGCATCCGGGAACTGCTGTCGGAGATCCTCGGCGACGAAGGGCATTCGGTGCACCTGG
>JBIKMO010000024.1:0-27455 GCA_044359175.1 Burkholderiaceae bacterium
GAGCCTGGTGTCGATCGCCGCGATCTACGCGGCAGCGCCCGGCAAGGTGCGGGCGGTGTCCGGCCGGGTGGGTCGCGGATGAGTTCGATCGGTGGGCCGAGCGCGCTGCGAGCCCGGGTCGCACCGGGTGCGGGCTAGACTGACGCGATGGGCCAGCACGTTCAAGCCGCCTGCCGCACCTTCTGGGGCGAGGGGGCGATCGCCGCGCTGCCTCGCGAACTGGACCGCGTCGGCAAGCGTCGCGTCGTGGTCTTCTGCGGCGCCTCGCTCGTGCGCGAGCAGGCGCTGCTCGGCCGCGTCGAGTCGGCGCTCGGTCCGCGCCTGGCGGCGCGCTTCGAGGGCGTGCGCGAGCACGCCCCGGTGCCGGCGGTCGTCGCGGGCGCCTCGGCGCTGCGCGCCGCGGGCGCGGACGCGGTGGTCGCCGTGGGCGGCGGCTCGGCGGTGGTCTGCGCACGCGCGGCCTCGATCCTGCACGCCGAGGGCCGCGAGCTTCGCGCGCTGTGCACGCACCGCGGCGTCGACGGGCGGCTGGTCAGCCCCAGGCTGGATGCGCCGAAGCTGCCGCAGTTCGTGGTCGCGACCACGCCGAGCACCGCGATCGCCAAGGCGGGCAGCGCGGTGCGCGATCTCGACCGCGGCGAGCGCCTCGCGCTGTACGACCCGAAGACCCGGGCGCAGGCGCTGTTCCTCGATCCGTCCGCGGCGGCGACCGCGCCTGTGGCGGTCATCGAGGGGGCCGCGCTGAACGCGCTCGCGATGGCGGTCGAGGCGCTGGGCAGCCCGGTGGACGATCCGCTCGCCGACGCCGCGCTGCGCCAGGCGCTCGTGCTGTCGTCGCGGTGGCTGCCGCGACTGCGCACGCCGGACGATGCGCTGGCGCGCGTGCCGCTGATGCTCGCCGCGGTGCTGGCGGGTCAGGGCACCGACCACAAGCATGGCGGCCTCGCGGGCTCGCTCAGCCACGCGCTCGGCCCGCGCTCGGCGGTGTCCAACGGCCATGTCGAGGCGATCCTGCTGCCGCACGCGGTGCGGTTCAACGCGCCGGCGACCGGTGCGCGGATGGCCGCGGCCGCGGCGTCGCTCGGAGCCGATGCGCAGCCCGACGCGAACGCACCGGCGCGCACGGTCGACGCGCTCGAGCGGCTGCTCGCGGCGCTGCCCGCGCCACGCCGGCTGCGCGACGCCGGGGTGCCGCACGCGGCGCTCGAGGCGGCGGTGCGGCACGCGAGCAACGACTGGTTCCTGCAGCACAACCCGCAGCCGGTCGGACCGGCTGCGCTGCGCACGCTGCTCGAAGCGGCGTGGTAGGCGGCGCGCCGGGCGCGCCGGCGATGCGCTAGCGCGGCGGACCGCCGCGCTCGAGCAGCCGGGCGAGCTGCAGCACCATCGCATCGGCGCCGCCGTCGCGCACGCCGCGCTCGTAGGTGCCGAGCACCGCCTGCGCGATCGCGTCGGCCGCGCCGGCCTCGCGCGTCATCGTGCCGTAGTAGTCGAGGTCCTTGCGCGCGTTGCCCATCGCGAAGCGCAGCGACGCGGGATCGCCGGTGGCGAGGAACGGCCGCACGCGCTCGAGCGCGACCCCGCCCCCGCCGCCCTGGGCGAGCACCTCGACGAACACGTCGGTGGCGATGCCGGCGCGACGTGCGCACGCGGCGGCTTCGCACAGCAGCGCGACCGAGCCGAGCGACACGAAGTTGTGCAGCAGCTTCATCCGGTGGCCCGACCCGACGGGCCCGGCGTGCACGATGTTCTCGGCGAAGCAGGCGAGCAGCGGCCGGCATCGCGCGAAGAGGGCCGGGTCGCCGCCCACCAGCAGGTTCAGCCGACCCTCGGCTGCCTCCTTCGGCGTGCGGGTCATCGGTGCGTCGAGGAACTGCCCGCCGGCATCGTGGACCGCGCGCGCGACCCGCTCGGTCGACGAGGGGATCGACGTCGAGCAGTCGATCACCACGGTGCCCGACCGCATCCCGGCGAGCAGGCCGCCCTCGCCGAGCACCACCGCCTCGACCTGCGGCGAGCCGGTCACCACCAGCAGCAGCACGTCGCTCGCCGCGGCGAGCGCGTCGAGCCGCGCGCAGGCGGTCGCGCCGGCCTGAAGCAGCGGCTCCAGCGGCTGGTTGCCCGGGTGCTCGAGCACCGCGAGCGGCCAGCCGTGCTTCAGCAGGTTGGCCGCGATCCCCTGGCCCATCAGGCCCGCTCCGACCAGGCCGATCCGTTCCGTCATCGTGCGCTCCGTCCCCACCGTCGTGGTATCGCCGCCGTCATCGGCCCGTCATCGGCACCCGCCACAGTCCTCGCCTTTCGACCCGGAGCCGCCGATGTCCCGCCGCCAGATGCTACAGGCCGCCGCCGCGATCGGCACGGCGGCCGCCACGCCGCGTTTCGCGCTCGCGCAGACGCAACGCGCGATCTGCTACAACTGCCCGCCCGAGTGGGCCGACTGGGGCGGCATGCTGCGGCTGATCGGCCAGCGCACCGGCATCGCCGTGCCGCCCGACAACAAGAACTCGGGCCAGTCGCTCGCCGCGCTGATCGCCGAGAAGGCCAACCCGGTGGCCGACGTGACCTACCTCGGGGGCCAGGTCGGCCCGCAGGCGCGCGCCGCGGAGGTGATCGCGCCGTACCGGCCCGCCCGCTGGAACGAGATCCCGGCGACGCTGAAGGACCCGGACGGCTTCTGGTTCACGATCCACTCGGGCACGCTGGGGCTGTTCGTCAACACCGCGGCGCTGCGCGGCAAGGCGGTGCCGCGCGCGTGGGCCGACCTGCTCAAGCCCGAGTACAAGGGGCTGGTGGGCTACCTGAACCCGGCGAGCGCGGCGGTCGGCCAGGTGGGCGTGATCGCGGTGAACCTCGCGCTCGGCGGCTCGTACGACCAGCTCGACCCGGGCATCCGCTTCTTCCGCCAGCTGCAGTCCAACGCGCCGATCGTGCCGACGCAGACCGCGTACGCGCGCGTGCTGTCGGGCGAGATCCCGATCCTGCTCGACTACGACTTCAACGCCTACCGCGCGAAGTACACGGACAAGGCGCCGGTGGAGTTCGTGATCCCCACCGAGGGCACGCAGCAGCTGCCCTACGTGATGGCGCTGGTCGCGCGCGGCCCGAACCCGGAGCAGGGCCGCCGCGTGCTCGACTTCGTGCTGTCCGACGAGGGCCAGCGGCACTGGGCGAACGCGTTCCTGCGGCCGGTGTTCCCGGCGGCGATGAGCGCCGAGGTGCGCTCGCGCTTCCTGCCCGACGCGGAGTACGCGCGCGCAAAGCCGCTCGACGTGTTCAAGCTCGCCGCGGCCGCGAAGACGATCGGCGAGCGTTACCAGAAGGACGTCGGCTGACCGCGCGCGCGTTGGACCGGCACGACCGCGTCGCGCTGGTCGCGCTGCTGCTGCCGGCGGCGACGGTCTTCGTCGCGTTCTTCCTGATCCCGCTCGCGCGCCTGTTCGCGATCGGGGGCAGCGGCCCTCGCGGGTGGGGCGCGTATTCGGCCGTGCTCGTCGAGTCGCGGTACCTGTGGAGCCTGGTCTGGACCGTGGCGCTCGCCGCGGCGACGACCGCCGCGACGCTCGCGATCTCGGGGGTGAGCGGCGTGTTCCTGGTGCGCCACCGTTTCCCCGGGCGCGACCTGCTGGTGGCGATGCTGACGCTGCCGCTCGCGTTCCCCGGCGTGGTGATCGGGTTCATGGTGATCATGCTCGGCGGCCGCCAGGGGCTGGTGCCCGAGATCACCGACGCGCTCCTCGGCGAGCGCTGGGTGTTCGCGTACTCGATGGTGGGGCTGTTCGTCGGCTACCTCTACTTCTCGATCCCCCGCACGATCCTCACGGTGATGGCCGCGGCCGAGAAGCTCGACCCGCGCATCGAGGAGGCGGCACGCTCGCTCGGCGCCGGTCCGCTGCGCGTGGTGCGCGACGTGATCGTGCCCGCGCTGCGCCCGGCGCTGTTCGCGGCCGGCGCGATCTGCTTCGCCACCGCGATGGGAGCGTTCGGCACCGCATTCACGCTCGCCACGAAGATCAACGTGCTGCCGATGGTGATCTACACCGAGTTCACGCTGCAGGCGAACGTCGCGATGGCCGCCGCGCTGTCGTTCGTGCTGGGCGCGATCACCTGGGCGGTGCTCGCGGCGGCGCGCAGCGCGTCCGGCAACACCGTGGCGGCGGCCGGATGAGGCCGCGACGGTCCGCGGCGTTCTGGGCGCTGCTCGCCTTCACGCTTGCGGTCTGCGCGTTCCTGGTCGTGCCGGTGGCGATGTCGATGCTGGCCGGCGTGACGCGCAACTACTTCGTCGGCTGGCGCTCCGGGCTCACGCTCGACTGGGTGCTCAAGGTGTGGACCGACTACCGGCACACCGTGGGGCTGTCGATCCAGATCGCGCTCGCCTGCCTCGCGTGCACGCTGGTGCTCGGCGTGCCGGCGGCCTACGTGCTCGCGCGGCGCTCCAACGCGTTCACCCGTGCGGTCGAGGAACTGCTGGTGATGCCGGTGGCGGTGCCCGGGCTGGCGACCGCGCTCGCCTTGATCGTGACGTTCGGCGGCTGGGGCGAGCTGCGCCGCAGCTGGGTGTTCATCCTGATCGGGCACGTGCTGTTCACGCTGCCCTTCATGGTGCGCAGCGTGCTCGCGGTCATGGCGTCGATCGACCTGCGCACGCTCGAGGAGGGCGCGCGCAGCCTCGGGGCGGGCTTCGCGCAGCGCTTCTTCGGCATCGTGCTGCCGAACTGCCGGTCTGGGATCGTCGCCGGCTCGCTGATGGTGGTCACGCTGTCGCTCGGCGAGTTCAACATGACGCTGCTGCTGCACACGCCGCTCACGCCGACGCTGCCCGTGGGCCTGGCCGACGCCTACGCGTCGCTGCGCATCGAGGTGGGCTCGGCGTACACGCTGGTGTTCTTCGTGATCGTGGTGCCGCTGCTGGTCGCGCTGCAGCGCGCGTCGCGGCCGCGCGGCCGGGGGGCGGCCCGGTGAGCGCGGCCGGGGGCGGCGCGGGCGAGGCGCGCGCGGGCGGCGGCGTCGCGATCCGGCTGCGCGGCTGCGGCCGAACCTTCGCCGACGGCACCCGCGCGCTGCAGCCGACCGACCTCGAGATCGCCGCCGGCGAGACCGTGGTGCTGCTCGGGCCGTCGGGCTGCGGCAAGACCACGACGCTGCGCATCGTCGCGGGGCTCGAGGCGCCCGACCCCGGCGGCACCGTGCACTTCGGCGATCTGGACGTGACCGCGGTGCCGATCGAGCGCCGCAACGTCGGCATGGTGTTTCAGAGCTACGCGCTGTTTCCCAACCTCACCGTGCGCGGCAACGTCGAGTACGGGCTCAAGGTCCGCGGGATCACGCCGCGCGAGCGCGACGCGCGGCTGCAGGAGATGCTCGCGATGATGCGCATCGAGCCGCTGGCGGAACGCCGCGTCGACCAGCTGTCGGGCGGCCAGCGGCAGCGGGTCGCGCTCGCGCGCGCGATCGCGCCGAGGCCGCGCGCGCTGCTGCTCGACGAGCCGCTCACCGCACTCGATGCGCGCCTGCGCGAGGAGTTGCGCGTCGAGATCGACCGGCTGCTGCGCTCGCTTCGGATCACCACGGTCTACGTGACCCACGACCAGGCCGAGGCCATGGCGCTGGGCGACCGGATCGCGGTGATGGCCGACGGCCGCATCGTGCAGGTCGGCACGCCGCGCGAGATCTACTTCCAGCCGGCGGATGCGTTCGTCGCGGACTTCGTCGGCACGATGAACCGGGTCGACGGCACGATCGACGCCGGAGTGCTGCGCTTCCCGGGCGGCGCGCTCACGCTGCCCGACGGGTACGCGCAGCCCTGGGCGATGTTCCGGCCCGAGGACCTCAGGCTCGTCGAGCCGCAGCACGCGCAGTTCAGCGGACGGGTGGCCAGCTGCTTCTTCCTGGGTGACCATACCCGCGTGGTGATCGAGCTGGGCGCCGGGCCGACCGTGGTTGCGCGGCTGGCTCGTCGCGACCGCCTCGTCCCCGGCGACCCGGTTCACTGCGCGGTCGACTCGCAGGCTCTGCTGACGCCTCGTGCGCATCGGGCGATCACCCCCTGACCCGGAGTTCGCGATGCTGCTGTGCCAGATCACCGACCTGCACGTGAAGCCCCAGCGGCGGCTCGCCTACGGCGTGGTCGACACCGCGACCATGCTCGAGCGATGCGTCGAGGCGATCCTCGCGCTGCCGCAGCGCCCGGACGCGGTGATCGCGACCGGCGACCTGGTCGACGCCGGTCGAGCCGACGAGTACGCGCTGCTGCGCGAGCTGCTCGCGCCGCTGCCGATGCCGCTCTATCTCGTGCCCGGCAACCACGACGAGCGGGTCGCGCTGCGCGAGGCGTTCCCGGAGCATGCGTACCTGCGGCAGTGGGAACCGTTCGTGCAGTATGCGATCGACGCGCACCCGGTGCGGATCGTCGCGCTGGACACGGTGGTTCCGGGCGAAGGTGGCGGCACGCTGTGCGACCGCCGGCTCGAATGGCTCGAGCGCACGCTGGCTGCCGCGCCGGGTCGGCCGACGGTGCTCGCGCTGCACCACCCGCCGTTCGGCACCGGGATCGGCCACATGGACCGGCTCGGACTGGATCGCGCCGACCGGCTCGCCGAGGTGGTCGCCCGCCACCCTCAGGTGGAGCGGGTGGTCGCCGGACACCTGCACCGGCCGATCGTCGCTCGATTCGCGAGGACGGTCGCGAGCACCTGCCCGAGCCCCGCCCACCAGGTGGCGCTCGACCTCGCGCCCGATGCGGCCGACCGCTTCGTGATGGAAACGCCGGGCTTCCAGCTGCACTGGTGGAGCGGCGGCCATCTGGTGTCGCACACCGTGCCGATCGGACGGTTCGACGGGCCGCATCCGTTCCGGGTCAACGGCCGGCTGCTGTAGGGCGGGGCCGCGCGGACCCGGCGCGCGGTCGGGCGGCCCCGTGCCGGCAGCGCGCGCCGCGCCTCCCAGGCGCCCGCAGGGCCACCGCGCCTCGTCGGGGTGCCCGTGCCTAGAATCCGCCTGCGGCGCCGCGGGTCGCGGCAGTCCATGTCATCCACGAGAGGAAGGCTTCGATGCGCAAGCTGCTGGTGCCCTTTGACGGTTCGGACAGCGCCCACCGGGCGCTCGCCTACGCGATCTCGCTCGTCCGGGGCCCCGAGCCGGGTTCGGTGCACCTGGTGCACGCCTATCAGGATCCGGTGGTCTTCGGCGAGCTCGCTGCGTACGTGCCGCCGGAGCGCGTGTCCGAGATCCAGCGCCGGCACGCACGGGAGGTGCTCGCCGGGGCGCGGCCCGCGCTGCAGGCCGCGAGCGTGCCCTTCACCGAGGACGTGGTGTCGGGCTCGGTCGCCGAGTCGATCGTTCAGCGCGCCGACGAGCTGGGCTGCGAGGCGATCGTGATGGGCACCCGCGGCATGACCGCGGTGGGCAACCTGCTGATGGGTTCCGTGGCCACGCGCGTGGTCCACGCCGCGAAGATTCCGGTGACGCTGGTTCGGTAGCGGGCGCCCGCCGCGGGTCAGCGTCCGGACGGCCCGTGGTCAGCCCGACGCTGCGGCGCCGTGCGACGTTCGGGCGCGGCCGCGTCGCTCGCCGCGGCCTCCAGCAGCGTGCGCACGCGGCGCTCGAGCGACTCGAGCCGCGGATCGGGCAGGCCGAGCTCGCGCAGGTGTGCGGCGGTCTCGAACAGGTAGTCGCAGCCGCGACCGAGCGGACCGGCGGCGCTCGCGAGCCTGAGCGCGACCGTCGCCTCGTCCAGCCCGGGCGCGTAGCGGTCGTGGTCGCGGTTGACCGCGAACGCAATCGCCGGCTCCGGCCCGTCGGGCGTGCGCGCGAGCGTCCACACCGGACGGTACGCGCCGGTGAACATCTCGCGGCGCCACAACACGTCGAGCTCGCTGCGCACCTCGCCCGGGGCGATCCGGTACGCGACGCCGCAGCAGCTGCCGCCGCGCTCGAGCGACAGCATCAACCCGGGCAGCTCGGGACTGCCGCGGCCGGCGCGCACCCACAGGCAGAAGCTGCGGTGCCAGCCGTGTATGCGGGCCACGCGACGCTCGGCGTGCCGGAACGCCGGGTTCCAGATCAACGAGCCGAACGCGAAGACCCACACGCGACGCGCGTCCGGTGCGCGCTCGAGCATCGCCTCGATCTGCGCGCGCCGCGCGCCGTCGGTCTGGAACGGCGTGTCGGGGCCGAGGATCGCGCGGACCGACGCGTGCAGGGTGCCGTCGAGGATCGATTCGCGGGTCAGCGAGAGCTGCGCCATGGCCCGGCGATTGTGCCATCGCCGGGCGGCCGGGCCCGCGTGCGTCAGCGCCGCGCGCCGCCCACCGGCTCGAGGCGGAACGCGGTGCCGTAGCGCTCGAAGTCGTGGCTGGTGACGCCGTGCCGCTGCGAGCCGGCGAAGCGCGGCGGCGGCTCGACCACCACCGCGCGCAGCACCACGGTCTCGCCGGCCTTCGCGAGGCCGGCGTGCACCGCGGCGCAGGCCACCGACGAGTCGCCGGTGTACACGTCGGTGCCCCACAGCGGGCCCTCGGCCTCGCCGGTCACGCGGAAGTACCAGGCCTGGCCGACCTCGGTGCAGTGCTCGAGCATCGTGCGGGGCGCCTCGTCGGCGAGCATGCCCTGCGCGAGCAGGCGGTCGAGATGCGCGGGCGACAGCCGGCCGCGCCGGTCGAAGTGCGCGACGAGCTCGTGGATGACCTTCATGGGGGACTCCTCGTTGCGGTCAGGACAGCGGCACCACCCGGCCCTGCGGCGGGTGGAACGACGGGCCGGCGTGCGGCGGCAGCAGCCAGGTGAGGTCGAAGGGCAGCGGTTCGGCGGGCAGCAGCACGTCGCCGTCGGTCAGGACGGCGACCGCGTGCACGGTCGGATCCTGCGCGAGCCGGCGCAGCGCCGGCGACAGGTCGCTGCCGCCGAAGCCGTCGATGCGCATGCGGGCGAGCGCGTGCGGCTCGAGCAGCTCGTCGCGGGCGACTTCGGCGTCGCACTGCACGAGGCGCACGGCATCGATCCCGAGCGCGTCGCACGCGTCGGCGATCGCGCCGAGCGCCGCCGGCAGCGCGTCGGTCATCGAGCCGCTGGTGTCGAGCACCAGGTTCAGCAGCACGCTGTCGCGGCGCCTGCCGGCGAGCACCGCGTCGGGCACCGCGTACGCGCGGCGCGATGGGCGCTCGAAGGTGCGCGGGCCGATCGAGGCGGCTTCGAGCCCGCGCTGCAGCGCGAGCCGCGCCGGCACGCGCCAGGCGCCGCGGCGCGCGTCGACCTCGGCGCACAGGCCGCCCGCGCCCAGCCCCATCTGCGTGAGCACCGCGCCGGGCAGCCGGCCGAGCGCGCGCGCGAGCTCGGCGCCGCGCCGCGCGGCCTCCTCGGCGGCGCGGGCGCGCGCGCGCTGCTCGGCCGCGTCATCGCCGAACCACTCGCGCTCGGTTGCGTCGGCGAGCACGTCGCCGTCGTCGGCGGTGCGATCGCCGCCGTCCGCGGCCCGGGGCTCGCTCGTCCCGCCGTCGTCGGCCCGCGCGCCCGCGGCGCGGTCTGCGGGTGGGCCGCCGCGTCCGCACCGCTCGCCGGGAGCGCCCCGGCCCGCGGCCGAGCCGGCCGCCGACCACACGCGCACGCGGGCGCGCCCGCCTGCGTCGGGCGGCGGCGCCGCGCGCCGCAGCTCGAGCAGGATCGCCTCGGCCGAGCGCAGCCGCGCGCCCGGCATGTCCAGCCCGCCCGCGGGCACGTGCGCCACGCCGAGCTCGGCGCGCAGCAGGTCGTTGATGATGTAGTCGTGCGCGACGTTGAACTGCATCCGGTCGGCGCCGAGCGCGCGCTGGTGGGTGCGCAGCGCCAGGTGCATCAGCTCGTGCGCGACCACGAACCGCAGGTCCGCGTCGGACAACCGCGCGACGAACGCCGCGTTCGCCACCATCCTGCCGGACGCGAACACGCCCATCGTCGGCACGCGCGCGTCCAGCGCGACGCGCGCCGCTGCGGCCAGGCCGGCCAGGTAGGGGAAGGGCACGGTGACCAGCCGCAGCGCCCGGTGGATCCGCTCGAGCGCATCGCGCCCGTCGGCGCCGCCGGCGGCCGGGGCCGCGCAGGGGTCGAAGCCGCTCACTGCCGCGCGCCTCAGGCTGCCTGCGCCGCGGCATCGGGAGCCGCCCCGCAGGCGGCTTCGGGTGCCTCGCGGTCCAGGCCGCTCACCCGCTCGAGCAGCGCGAGCAGCGCTTCGTCGGCCCCCAGCTCGCTCCAGCGCGCGACCAGGTCGGCGATCACCGCGAGCTGGTGCTCGTCGGGCAGCGCCCGCAGGAAGCGCTCGGCGACGCCCGCGTCGAGCGGCGGCAGCAGCCCGCCCTTCAGGTGCTGGCGGATGCAGTCGAGCACGAACCACCGGGCCGACTCGCCCGCGGGCAGCAGTGCGGGCTCGTGCAGGTACTCGGCCAGCGGCCGCAGCGGCGCGGCGGTCTCCTCGGCGAGCGCACAGAACACCGCGGCGTCCTGCGGCGACAGTCGCCCGAAGGCGAGCGCACGGCCGACGACCGCGTCGAGTACGCCGTGCGACTGCGCGGCGTCGATCGCGCGCGAGAACGCGACCCACGCTCGCGGCGTGGAGAACGGCACCGGCTCATCGGGCACCGGCCGCAGCAGCGCATCCGGCACGGTCGCGACGAATCGGCGCACGTCCTCGCGCACCCGGTTCTGAGCGGCCCACTGAAGCCACTCGGGCACGTCGACGCGCACGTGCAGCACGGTCACGCGGTTGACCAGCGCCGAACTCATCGCGCGCACCAGCGCGCGGTCCTGCATCCGGTTGCCGGCGGCGACCACCCAGCTGCCGCGCGGCAGCGCGAACTCGCCGATGCGGCGCTCCAGCAGCAGCGAGTAGAACGCCTTCTGCACGTCCGGCGCGCAGGCCGGCAGCTCGTCGAGGAACAGGCAGAACGGACCGCCGCCCTCGGGCAGCAGCGCGCGCGGCGGGCAGAACACCGAGCGCTCGCCGACGATGCGCGGCACGCCGCTCACGTCCTCGGGCGCGATCTGCGTGCCCAGCAGCGAGCGGCACGGCAGGCCGGCCTCGCGCGCCGCCTCGAACACCAGGTCGGACTTGCCGACGCCGGGCGGCGCGAGCAGCAGGAAGCTCTGCTCGTGCGCCATCGCCTGGATCAGCTTCTTGGCCTGGCGCAGCGTGATCGGCTGGCCGGAGCCGCCCGCGGCGAGCGGCGCGAAGGGTTCGGTAACGGACGCGGCGGGGACGGTCGACATCGCGGGCTCCGGTGCGGGGGAGGGAGCGGCCACCGTAGGCCCGTGGTCCGGGCGAGCGCAACGGTTCCGTAATGGCGCCATAATGGATCCAACGAGGTTCCCGGGAGCGCACGTGCCCAACCTGTCGATCAAGGACGTGCCCGAGTCGGTCGCCGCGGCACTGCGCCAGCGCGCCGCGCGCAATCACCGCTCGCTGCAGGGCGAGCTGATGGCGCTGGTGGTGCGGGCGGCGGCCGAGGAAGCGCACGCGGCGCCCGGCTGGGCGGCGGCGGCGCCGGCGGGCTCGGCGGCGGGCTCGGCGGCCGTGAAGACGATCGAGCAGGTGGCGCGCGAGCACCGGGCGCGACGTCCGTCGCCGCTGCGCGGTGCCGTGCGCGGAGGGGCGCAGGTGCGTCGCGACCGGGACGGCCGGTGAGCGCCGCTCGCCGCGTGCTGCGCGCCGCGCCGCCGACCGCGCTGCGGCTGCGACACCCGGTGGTGGTGGACTGCGGCGTGCTCGCCGCGGTGCTCTTCGACGAGCCGGAGCGCGAAGCCGCGCTGCGCGGTCTCGCCGGCGCGTCGCTGCACGCGCCGGCGCTGCTCGACTACGAGATCGCGAGCGTGGCCGCGCACAAGGCGCGCGCCGGCCAGGGCGAGGCGGCGGCGCAGGGGCTGGCCGACTACGCGGTGCTCGCGCTCGAGCGCGTGCCGGTGGCGCCCTTCGTACAGGCCGGCCTAGCGGTCAGCTACGGCATCAGCACCTACGACGCCGCGTACCTGTGGCTCGCCGCCGAGCTGCGGGTGCCGCTGCTCACCTTCGACGCGAAGCTCGCCCGGGCCGCGCGCCGGCACCTGGGCGCCGATCGCTGAGAAGGCGTGTGCGGGCGTGCTGCGCGTCCCGATCCGACGCCTGTGGTGATCCCGGTACCCCCGTACCGCTGCGCGGCGGCCGTGACGCGCGCTGCAGCGCGTCGCCGCCCCGGGCTCACGATGCGGCGAGCGCCACGCTCCGGACCGGCTGCAGCTCGCGTGCGACCTGCGCGAGCAGCTCGAACGAGCGCAGCCGGTCGTCGTGGTCGAAGATCGTTCCGCTCACCATCAGCTCGTCGAGCCCGGTGCGTTCGACGAACGCCTGCAGCTGCCGGTGCACGGTGTCGGGCGAGCCGACGAACGCGCACGCGAGCATCCGCGTCGCATGCAGCTTCTCGTGCGGTGTCCAGTAGGTCTCGATGTCGTCGATCGGCGGCGACAGCAGGCCGCGCGCGTTGCGCACCATGTCGACGAATCGCTGCTGCAGGCTGGTGAACAGGCGTCGCGCCTGCGCGTCGGTATCCGCGCAGATCACGTTCACGCACGGCATCGCATGCGGCGCCGCCTGCTGCGCCGACGGCCGGAAGTGCTCGCGGTACACGCGCAGAGCGTCGTCCAGGTGGTCGGGCGCGAAGTGGGACGCGAAGCCGTACGGCAGCCCGAAGTACGCGGCCACCTGTGCACCGTACAGGCTCGAGCCGAGGATCCACAGCGGCACCTCCAGCCCCGCCCCCGGCACGGCGCGCACGGTCTGGCCGGGCTGCACCGGGCCGAACAGCATGCGCAGCGCCTGCACGTCGTCGGGGAAGTGCTCGGCGGCCCTGGGGTCGACCCGCAGCGCACGCATCGTCACCGTGTCGGTGCCGGGCGCGCGGCCCAGGCCCAGGTCGATGCGGCCCGGGTACAGCGAGGCGAGCGTGCCGAACTGCTCGGCGATCACCAGGGGCGCGTGATTGGGCAGCATCACGCCGCCGGAGCCGACGCGGATCGTCGCGGTGGCGCCGGCCAGCGCACCGATCACGACCGAGGTCGCCGAGCTGGCGATGCCGGTCATGTTGTGGTGTTCGGCGACCCAGTAGCGCGTGTAGCCCCAGCGCTCGGCGTGGCGAACGAGGTCGATCGCCTTCTGCAGCGCGCCGGCGGGCGTATCGCCGAGGCGAACGGGCACGAGGTCGAGGATCGAGACGGGGATCATGGCGGCGTCCGGGGTGGCGTGGCACGGATTGTCGCGCAGTCGGCATGCCCGTGCCCGGCGCCTCGCGCCCGACCCGGCCGGTGCCGGCTACACTGCCGCGACCCCGTTCCGGCCGGACCCGCGATGAACCTGCTGCTGCTGTCGAACTCCCGGATGCCCGACGGCCGCTATCTTGCGCATGCGCTCTCGGCGTTCGCCGAGCTGGCCGCCGGGCGCCGGCGGGCCCTGTTCCTGCCGTTCGCGGGCACGACCCTGAGCTGGGACGACTATGCCGACCAGGTGCGGGCCGCGCTCGCGCCGCTCGGTCTGGCGATCGAGGCCGCCCACCGGGCCGACGATCCGCGCGCCGCGCTCGCCGCGACCGAGCTGGTGCTGGTGGGCGGAGGCAACACCTTCCGGCTGCTCGCCGAGTGCCGGCGTCGGGGCTGGCTCGACGCGATCCCGGTCGCGGTGCGGGCCGGGCTGCCGTACGCGGGCTGGAGCGCGGGCTCGGTGCTCGCGTGCCCGACGATCCGCACCACCAACGACATGCCGATCGTCGACCCGGGCGGGCTGCGGGCGCTCGGCCTGGTGCCCTTCCAGCTCAACTGCCACTTCACCGACGCGATGCCGCCCGGCCACCAGGGCGAGACGCGACGACAGCGTCTGGCCGAGTTCCACGTGTTGTCCCCGGACGAGCCGGTGATCGGCCTGCCCGAGGGGGACTGGCTGACGGTGCGCGACCGCGCGCTCGCCCTGCACGGACCGCACGAGGCCTGGCTGTTCCGCGCGCGGCACGACGCGCTCGCGCTCGCACCGGGCCCGCTCGACGCAGCGGCGATCGAGCCGTGACGATGGTCCCGTGACGATCGCTCCCGTGCTGCCCGACGCCGCGCCGTCACGTTCGCGGTCGCCCGGACCGCCGCCCGCGCCGGCCGAGCGCGGCTGAACGCGCCGCCGGTGACGTCGCCCCCATCGCCCGACGAGTTCCGTACGCCGCGGCCGATCGCCGGTTGGCGCGTGGTCGCGACCGCCTTCTGCCTGGCGACTTACGCGTGGGGGCTGGGGTTCTACTCGCTGTCGCTGTACGTGCATCACCTGGGCGGGCCGCAGGGTTGGTCGTCGACGCTGCTGTCCACGCTGACCACCGCGTACTTCCTCGCCGGGGCGGTTGCGATCGGCGGGATGCAGCGTGCGGCCGCGCGGTTCGGTCGGCGCCGCGTCGCGATCGCCGGCGCGCTGCTGCTCGCCGCGGGCGTGGCCGCGCTGCCGCGCGCGACGCAGGTCGCCGGTCTGGCCGCCGCGTACCTCGTGATGGCGCTCGGCTGGGCGGCGACCTCGGGCACCGCGGTGAGCCACGTGATCGGGCTGTGGTTCGAGCGGCGCCGCGGCCTCGCGCTGAACCTCGCACTGACCGGCGCCAGCGCCTCCGGCTTCCTGCTGGTGCCGCTGCTCGCGTGGGCCATCGCCCGGTTCGGCGTGGCCGACGGGCTCGCCTGGGTCGCCGGTGCGGCCGCCCTGGCGATGGTCGCGCTGCTGGCGACCAATCTGCCCGAGCCCGAGGCGCGCCCCGCGCAGACCGACGCATCGGCGGCCGCCTCCGAGGCGAGCGGTGCGACCACGAAACGGCCGCTCGCCGACGCCGATGGGCGCCTCGCAGGCGTCACCCTGGTGTTCGCGATCGCGTGGCTCGCGCAGGTCGCGTTCCTCGCGCTGCAGGTGCCGCTGCTCGTTCCCGCGGTCGGTCCGGCGCTCGCCACGCTCGCGGTCGGAGCGACCACCGCCGCCTCGCTCGTCGGGCGGCTGCTGCTCGCGCCTCTGATCGACCGCGTCGACCACCGTCGCGCCACCGCCGCCAGCTGCGCGGTGCAGGCGCTCGGCATGGCCCTGCTGATCGCGAGCGACACGCCCGCCGCGGTGCTCGCCGGCAGCGTGCTGTTCGGCGTGTCGGTGGGCAACCTGGTCACGCTGCCGGCGATGTTCGCGCAGCGCGAGTTCGCGCCTGCGCGCTACGGCGCCGTGGTCGATCGCGTCTGGACGGTGGGTCAGCTCACCTTCGCGTTCGCGCCGGCGGGCGCGGGAGCGCTGCTCGCGGTCGCCGGCGGCCGAGACGCGGTGCTCGCCGCGTGCCTCGGGCTGCAGCTCGCCGCGGCGCTGCTGTGCGTGACGACGCGTCCGGGGCCGACGCGTCCCGACCGTTGAGGGGCTCGGTGGGCCGCGTAGCGCCTTGCGAGCGAATGCGACTTCCCGCATCGGCGCAGCGCCCGGGTGCGTCGCTTCGCGTGCGCGAGGCTGCCGTCGGTCTCGCCCACCGACCGGAGCGCGACCGCGGCGGCCGAGGCCGTCCCGGCGCCGCGCTCAACGCGCCCCGACGCGGTCGATGCCGATCAGCCTGTGCAGCGCCAGGGTCAGCGCGAGGCTGAGCGCGAGCAGGAACGTCGACATCGCCGCCAGGGTCGGATCGGGCGACTGCTCGAAGTACTCGATCATCTGCACCGGCAGCGTCTTGACGAACACGTTGCCCAGGAACAGCGCGATCGAGTAATTGTCGAACGAAGCGAGGAACGCGAACACCGCGCTGGCCAGCGCCGGCGGCAGCATCACCGGCAGCATCACCGAGACACCGGCACGCAGCGGCGTCATGCCGAGGGTGCGGGCGGCGTCGATCAGCGTGAGGTCGAACATCGCCAGGCTCGCCGCGAACACGCGGACCACGTACGGCGTGGCGATCACCACGTGGATCAGCAGGATCTCCCAGGCCGGGCCCAGAGCCGCGAGCCCTCGGAAAAAGCCCAGGGCGGCGATGCCGATCACGATTCCGGGCAGCATCAGCGGCGACAGCACGAACAGCAGCACCGCGGCGCGGCCGGGAAAGCGACCGTACTGGAGCGCGAACGCGAGCGGGATGCCGATCGCGAGGCAGACCGCGGTCGTCGCCGCGGCGATACCGGCCGACAGCCGGAAAGACCGCCAGAACTCCTCGCGCACGAGCAGCGCCCGATACCAGCGCAGCGACCACTCCCCGGCGCCGTGGGTGAACGAGGTGCCCGGGCTGAATGACGACCACGCCATCACGGCCAGCGGTGCCAGCAGGAATGCCGCGGTCAGCAGCGCGATGCCGATCAGCGTCGCCCGCATCAGCGCAGACGTCCGGCGAGCGACCGCATCAGCGCGGGCGCGGCGATCACCACCACCGCGAGCGTGATCATCACGGTGGCGAGCATCGCACCGCGCCGATCGTCGAACAGCACCAGGTACGCCGAGACCGCCTGGCGCGACAGCACCGGATACCGATCGCCGATCAGCAGCGTCGGGATCGCATAGGCCGCGATCGTCTGGGTGAACACGAGCACCGCCCCGGCGACGATCCCGGGCGCGGCCAGCGGCAGGATGACGCGCAGCAGCACCGCCGCGGGCGAAGCGCCCAGCGTCGCGGCTGCGCCGAGCAGCGTTCGGTCGATCTGAGAGAGCACCGCGTAGACCGGCAGGATCACGAACGGCAGCAGCAGATTCACGGTGCCGAGCACCAGCGAGGGCACGGTGAACAGCATGCGCACCGGCGCCTCGGCCAGACCCAGACCTTCGATCGCGGTGGCGACCATGCCGTTGGTGCGCAGCAGGATCATCCAGCCGAATGCCTTGACGATCGTCGCGGCAGTCAGCGGGACCACTGCCGCCGCGAGCACCAGGTTGCGTACCCACGGCGCGGCCCACCAGGCGCCGATCGCCGCTGCCGTGCCGATCAGAACGCACAGCGCGGTCACCTGCAGGCCGTAGGTCAGCGTGTTGAGTACGACCCGCCGCCCGAACGGCCGGCCGAGATACTCGAGCGCCGCGCCGAACGGTACTGCGCCGTCCGCGCCGCGCACGATCAGCAGCAGGAGCGGCACGACGTAGAACGCGATCAGGAATGCGACCGCGGGCACGGCCAGGATCCACAGACCGGATGCCCGGACCGCGAGGCCAGCAGCCCCGCGGCCCACTGCGGCGGGTGCGCGCGACAACGAACGGCTCAGCCGGCGAACAGGCTGGTGTACCGGTCGATCCACGCCGCCCGGTGCTTCTCGATGAACTCCCAGTCGCTCACGAACATCCTGTCCATCGGCACGACGTTCGGAGGCAGGGCGACCTTGCGGTTGGCCGGGCTGTCGTTGGCCTCGTCGAGGAAGATCTTCTGAACCTCGGGGCTGAGCAGCAGATCCACGAACGCGTGGGCGGTCTCCAGGTGTTTCGCGTTGCGCACGATCGCGACGCTCGACGACAGCGCGAACGACCCCTCGGTCGGCAGCGCGAGCTCGATCGGTGCGCCGGCCTGTTGGCGCTCGACGATGTAGGACGTGAACAGCCCGGCCGCGAGCCAGGCCTCGCCCTGGTCGAGCATCGACGCGACCACCGGCGTGTTGTCGTACACGAGCGCGACGTTCGGCCGCAGCGAGGCAAGCTTCCGAAATCCGGCCTCGGTCTCGTACTGCGCTCGCGCGAAGGGCAGCCCGGTCTCGAGGTGGGCTGCGACCGTGAGCAGGAACACCGCGGTCGTACGGGTCATCGCCGGGATCATCACGCGGCGCCGGTACGTCGGCTGCCACACGTCCGCCCAGCTGCGCATGGAGCTGTCGCGCACCAGTCGCGTGTTGTACGCGATCGCCGATCGCGGCGCCTTGAAGTTGACGTACAGGCCATCGCTGCGGACCGACCCGGGCGCCAGATCCGCAAGGTTCGGCAACGCTTTCGCGTCGAGTCGGGCGATCAGGTTGCGGTTGCGGGCGGTGATCATCACCGGCTCGTCGATCATCACCACCGACAGCAGCGGATCGGACTGCTGCGCCTCGATCTTGCGCAGGTTCGCGAGCGAGTTCGAGCCGTCGTACACCAGCTTGAACCCGGTGCGCTTCGTGAACAGCGGACCGATGCTCTTGTTGAAGGTCGCAGCCTGTCCGGCCGGACCGCCGACCACCAGCGTGCGCTCCTGGGCGCTCAGGATCGCCGGGCAGGCGAGGCTGGCCGCGGCGGCGGTCGTGCCGCCGGCGACCACCCGACGACGGGGATTCGTGATCATGCGGTGCTCCTCGGGGAGTGGGTTCTTGAGGGTCAGGTCGCCTGGCCGCGCGATCGAAGCATCTTGGCGCGCATCCAGTCGCCGGCGATGATCGGCTCATGACGCGAACGCTCGCCGGGCTGCAGGCAGGTGGGCGCGACCTCGATCAGCGCATCGAAGTCGGTCTTCTGGAAGTACGCGAGCGACAGCCGCTCTCGGCTCGTCCATTCGCCGGCAGGCAGCACGACGCGGTGCGGCGTCGACACCCAGCGGTCGTTCGTCCAGCGCGCGAGCAGGTCGCCGATGTTCAGGATGATCTCGCCCGGCGCGGTGCGCACGTCGAGCCAGTCCTGGTTTCTTGGCCTGACCTGCAGCCCAGGCGGACCGTCGGTGCGCTGGTGGAGCAGGGTGAGCACGCCATTGTCGGTGTGCTCGCCGCGACGCAGCTGCCCCGGCAGCGGTGGCGCCGACAGCGGCGGATAGTTGATCAGCGTGCAGGTCGAGCAGTGCCGCCGCAGTTTCGAGGCGAAGAACGCGGGGTCGAGTTCGAGCGCGATCGCGGCCAGCCGCATCAGGCGCAATGCGAGCTGCTCCATCGTTCGGTAGTAGTCCTCGAACTGCTCGCGAAACCCGGGCACCTGCGGCCAGAAGTTGGGCGCGTAGGTCAGGCCGAACGCCGGATCGTGGTAATAGGGATCGTCCAGGCCGTCGACCCGAGCGATCATGTAGGTCTCGCCGAGATCGCCCGGTGCGCGAGCCGCATCGGCCTTGTGCGACCCGACCGCGCTGCGGTGGGTTCCGACCGCGCTGTAGCCGCGGAACAGCCCAGGTCGGTCGGGCAGGTAGCGCAGCTTCTCGGACTCGGGCAGGCCGAAGAACCGCCGGGCGATCGCATAGGTGCGGTCGAAGCGTTCCGTCGGCACGCCGTGGCCCCGGATCGTGGCGAACCCGAGGGTCGAGAATGCACGATCGAGCTCGAGCGCGGCGGTGCGGTCCGTCTCGGGCGTGCCGGTGAGGCTGAGGTCGATCGAGGAGACGGTCACTTCGGTCATCGGCGGACTCATCGGTGCTCGGAAGGTGTCGGATCGCTCGGAACGTACGGCGCCGCGGCGGTGCTGACGAGGCTCTCGGGGGATGTGTCCGCGTCCCCGGCGGGGAACACGTACGTGTCGGCCACCGGCCAGGCCACGGTCACGCGCTCGCCGGGCTGAAGACGCTCGAGCGGCGGGTCCAGTTCGGCCTGCAGACGGTCGCCAGCGCGTGCGTCGAAGGTCACCAGCACTCGCGAACCCAGAAAGATTCGGTCTGCCACCCCGAGCGTCAGATGGTTCGTGCCGGCCCTGTCGGTCATGCCCAGCGTCAGCCGCTCGGGGCGCAGGCCGACGTCGACCCGCGTCCCCGGACGGAAGCGGCGCGGCGAGCGCACCGGCCCGTAGGCCGTGTCGATCGTGACGCCGTCGGGGCCATCGGAGGCGACGCGGCCCGCGAGCAGGCAGGAGCGCCCGACGAAGTCGAGCACGAAGCGCGAACCGGGGCGTTCGTACAGCTCGGCTGGGGTGCTCAGCTGGATCATTCGGCCGGCCTGCATCACGCCGATCCGATCGGCGAGCACCAGCGCCTCGTCCTGATCGTGCGTGACGAAGATCGACGTGATGCCCAGACGCCGCAGCAACTGGCGCAGCTCGACCTGCACGGCCTCGCGCAGCTTACGGTCCAGCGCCGCGAGCGGTTCGTCGAGCAGCAGCACGTCGGGCCGGATCGCGAGCGCGCGGGCCAGAGCCACGCGCTGCTGCTGCCCGCCCGACAACCCCCTCACCGACCGGTCCGCAAGCGCCTCCATGCGGACCAGCGCGAGGCATTCGGCGACGCGGTTGCGTCGCTCGGCTCCCGAGGCACCCCGTACACGCAGCCCGAACGCGACGTTCTCGGCGACCGACAGGTGCGGGAACAGCGCATAGCTCTGGAACACGACGCCGAGGTTGCGCCGGTGGGCGGGCAGCCCGGTCACGTCCCGTCCGTCGATCCGCACCGTCCCTCGGTCCGGCGCGACCAGACCGGCGACGATGCGCAGCAGCGTGGTCTTGCCGCACCCCGACGGACCGAGAAGCGCGACGAACTCGCCGCGCCGCATCTCCAGCGCGACCTCTTCCAGCACCGTGGACCCGCCGTAGGTCTTGGCAACACCGTGCACCCCGACGAACGGGCTCATCGTCCGGGCCGGGTGCGCGGGAGCGGTCTCACACGGCTCGCACCGCGACCGCGCGTCGAACGGGCACGGGGCGGGTGCGCCGCTCCGTAGCCCTCCCTGGTGTGGTGCGACCGGATCAATCGACTCTGCCGAGACCGCGATGGATTTCCAGTGAACGAGCGATTGCAAGTTGCGGGCCATCCCGGACCCGCGACGTGGCGCGAGGGTCCGGAATCCGCAGATCGGCACGTCGGCACGTCGGCACGCCGCACGTGGCACGTACACTGGGCGCGGGCCGATCGCCGACGGTGCATCCCCCGGGTACAGTCCCACCACACGCCCGCACTGCCGGGCCGCGGAGGCGCGATGAGGATCGAGTCGGTCGAGCTGTTCTACCTGTCGATGCCGCAGGTCACCACCGAGGCCGACGGCAGCCAGGACGCGTTGCTGGTGCGGGTGCGGGGCGGCGGCGAGACCGGGCACGGCGAGTGCGAGGCCGCGCCCCTGCCGTCGATCGCTGCGTTCGTGTGCCCGATGTCGCACGGCGTGTGCCGGCCGGTGGGCGCGTCGGTGCTGGGCCGTACGCTCGACGGGCCGCAGGACATCGCGCGCATCGCCGCCGACGTCGCCTACGACAGCATGGACCTGCTGCAGGCGGCGCACACGTTCTCGGGCGTGGAGATGGCTCTGTGGGACCTGCTCGGCAAGGTGCGCGGCGAACCGGTGTGGCGCCTGCTCGGCTGGCCGCGTTCGCACCGCAAGACGCCGTACGCGTCGATGCTCTTCGCCGACACCCCGCAGGCCACGCTCGAGCGCGCACGCGCGGTGCGGGCACGGGGCTTTCGCGCGGCGAAGTTCGGCTGGGGCCCGATCGGGCGCGGCACGCCCGCCGAGGACGCGGATCAACTCGTCGCGGCGCGCGAGGGGCTGGGCGCTGAGGCGGTCCTGCTGGTGGACGTGGGCCAGATCTTCGGCGAGGACGTCGAGCGCGCGGCCGCACGTCTGGCGGCGCTCGAGGCGGCCGGTGCGGCGTGGCTGGAGGAGCCGTTCCACGCCGCGGCGCTGGAGGCGTACGGCGCGCTCGCGGCGCGCAGCCCGCGGGTACCGCTGGCCGGCGGCGAAGGGGCGCACAACGTCGCGATGGCGCGCCACTTGATGGACTTCGGCCGCGTCGGCTTCATCCAGATCGACTGCGGCCGCATCGGCGGCATCGGCGCGGCGCGGCAGGTGGCCGACCTGGCGGTGGCGCGCGGCGTCACCTACGTGAACCACACCTTCACCACGCATCTCGCGCTCAGCGCGTCGCTGCAGCCGTACGCCGGGCTCGCCGACCACGCGCTGTGCGAGTATCCGGTCGACCCCAAGCCGCTGGCGGTCGAACTGGTCGCCAACCCGCTGGCGCGCGACGCCGCCGGCGAGATCGCCGCGCCGCAGGCGCCCGGTCTGGGCATCGCAATCGATCCTGCGGCGGTGAAGCGCTACCTGCAGGATCTGGAGATCACCGTCGGCGGCCGGGTGCTGTACCGTACGCCCGCAGTGGATTGAGTGACCGCGCCCCAGGCCGCGGCAGCGGCCGACGGTGACGCGGGGCCGGCCCGTCGTGGCGAGAGGGCAGGAGACCGGGATGGCGGACGTGCTGGTGGTCACGGGAGGCTCGCGCGGCATCGGCGCGGCGTGCGCGCGTCTCGCCGCGCGCGCCGGCTGGCGGGTCGTGGTCAATTACGGCCGCAGCGAGCAGGCCGCGCGCGAGGTGGTCGCCGACATCGAGCGCGACGGCGGCACCGCGGTGGCGATCGGTGCCGACGTGTCGCGCGCCGACGAGGTGGCGCGGCTGTTCGCGCAGACCGACCATCGGCTCGGCCCGGTGACCGGACTGATCAACAACGCCGGCATCGGCGGCACGATCGCACCGGTGGGCGAGCAGACCGAGGCGAGCCTCGCGCCGCTGTTCGCGACCAACGTCTATGGCGCCCTGTACTGCGCGGGCGAGGCGGCGCGCCGGATGTCGACCCGCTGCGGCGGGCGCGGCGGCGCGATCGTCAACATCTCCTCGGCGGCGGCCCGGCTGGGCGGCATCCCCGGCATGGTCGCCTACGCGGCGACCAAGGGCGCGGTGGACGCGATGACCATCGGGCTCGCGAAGGAGCTCGGTCGCGAGGGCATCCGGGTCAACGCGATTCGCCCCGGGCTGATCGACACCGACATCCTCGAGCCGATGGGCGGTCAGGCGTTGCTCGCGTCGGTGGCGCCGACGATCCCGATCGGCCGCACCGGCGAGGCGCACGAGATCGCTCAGGCCGCGCTCTGGCTGCTGTCGCCCGCGGCCTCGTACGTGCACGGCGCGATCCTGGACGTCTCCGGGGGCCGCTGACCGACCGGCGCGGGCGCCTCAGCGATACGCCAGGTCGCGCAGGAACAGGCTGATCTGCGGCACGAAGGTGATCACCGCCAGGCACCCCACGACCACGACCACGAACGGCAGGATCGGCGGGATGATCCGTTCGTACGAGATCTTCGCGACCGTGCACGCCGCGAACAGGTTGACTCCGAATGGCGGCGTGATCATGCCCAGCGCGAGGTTCACCACCATGATGATGCCGAAGTGAACCGGGTCGACGCCGAACTGGATCGCCACCGGCGCCAGGATCGGCGCGAGCACGATGATCGCCGCACCGGTCTCGATGAACATGCCGATCAGGAACAGGAACAGGTTCACGCCGAGCAGGAACATCACCGGCCCGTCGAGGGTCGACGCGACCCAGGCGCCGATCGCCGCGGGGGCTCCCGAGCGCGTGATCAGGAACGCGAACAGCCCGGCCGTGGCGATGATGAACATGATCACCGTGGTCGAGACCACGGTGCGCGACAGCACCCGCCACAGGTCGGCGAGCGTGATCGCCCGATAGACGAACATGCCGACGATCAGCGCGTAGAACACCGCGATCACCGAGGCCTCGGTCGGCGTGAACACGCCGCCGTAGATGCCGCCCAGCACGATGATCGGCATCAGCAGCGCGAGCGACGCGCGGCGTGCGGCGACCGCCAGCTCCAGGCGTCCCTCGCCGTCGCGCTTGCCGTGCCCGGTGAGCTTGCACCAGACGAACACCGACAGCGTCAGCGCCGCGCCGATCAGCAGACCGGGGCCGAATCCGGCGATGAACAGCTCGCCGACCGACACCTCGGCGGCCACCGCGTACAGGATCATCGGGATCGACGGCGGGATGATCACGCCGAGTTCGGCCGAAGTCGCCTGCAGCGCGGCGGCGCGCTCGACCGGATACCCGTAGCGGACCATGGCCGGGATCAGGATCGCGCCGATCGCGAACGTGGTCGCCACGCTCGAGCCCGAGACCGCCGCGAAGATCATGCAGGTGAGCACGCAGCTCATCGCCAGGCCGCCCTGCACGCTGCCCACCAGCGCCCGCACGAAGTTGACCAGCCGCTCGGAGATGCCGCCGGCCTCCATCAGATTGCCCGACAGGATGAAGAACGGAATCGCCACCAGCGGGAACTTGTCGATCGAGGTGAACAGCTGCTGGGCGACCACCAGCATCGGCATGTTCGAGTAGAACTTCACGCCGATCACCGCCGCCACGCCGATCGCGATCGCCACCGGCACGCTCAGCGCCAGCAGCACGACGAACACGGTGAGGATCGCGGAGGACATGACCGTGCGCCGCGCCTAGAGCTGCTGGGTGTCCAGCTCGCCGCGGCGCGGATCGAGGTGGTTGGCGAGCACCGCCAGGATCCCGAACAGCGCGCCGGTGGGGATCGCCGCGTAGGCCCAGGCGATCGAGATCTCCAGGCCGGCGAGCGTCTGGAAGCGCACGCGATGGGCCATGTCGATGCCGAACACCAGCATCACCCCGAGGAAACCGAGCGTCAGCGCCGTGATGAAGGCGCGCAGCACGACCAGGTAGCGCGTGCGTGCGAGCGTACGGTAGAGCAGGTCCACCGACAGCAGTGCGCCGCCGCGAAGCGCGGCGGACAGCCCGAGGAACACGCTCCAGACGATCAGCGACCGGGTCAGCACCTCCGACCAGGACGAGGGCTGCTGGAAGACGAAGCGCGTGCCGACCTGGTACAGCCCGATCAGGGCGGCCAGCGCCAGCGAGACCACGGCGAGCGCCATCACGATTCGGCCGACCCAGCGGTCGGCGCCGAGGATCAGCGCGCGCATCGCGACATCACGGAGGTGGCCGTGGCGTGTGCGCCCGGGCGGCAGCCGGCCCGGGCGCCGAGGATCACTTCGCGTTTCGGATCGCGTCGATGTTCGCCTGCCCGAAGCGCTTGGCGAACTCGGCGAAGGCCGGTGACAGCGCCGCCTGGAACGCGGCCTTCTCGTCGGGCGACAGCGCGCGGATCTGCATGTTGGTCTTGCGCAGCTCGTCCAGGCCGTTGCGCTCGAGCTCCTCGACCCGCGCGCGGGTGACCTTGGCGGCCTCGCGGGCGATTTCTCGGATCAGCTTCTGGTCGGCCGCGTTCATCTTGTTGAAGGCTGCGGGCGACATCAGGATCATCGCCGGCGAGTACACGTGTCCGGTCAGCGTCAGGTACCGCTGCGTCTGGTTGAGCTTGGCCGACACGATCACGCCGATCGGATTCTCCTGGCCGTCGATCGTGCCCTGCTGCAGCGCGGGCAGCACCTCCGGCCACGCCATCGGGGTGGCCTGCACGCCGAGCGTGCGGAACGCCTGCATGTGGATCGGGTTCTCCATCGTGCGCAGCTTCAGCCCGCGCGCGTCCGCCGGCGCGGCGACCTCGCGCTTGCTGTTGGTCATGTGCCGGAACCCGTTCTCGGCCCAGGCCAGGCAGATCAGCCCCCGGGCCGGGCACTTGTCGAGGATCGACTGGCCGATCGGACCGTCGAGCACCGAGCGCGCGTGCTGGTAGTCGCGAAAGAGGAAGGGGATGTCGGTGATCAGCGTGTCGGGCACGAAGTTGCCGACCGGCCCGCTCGAGGTGAACACGATGTCGATCGTGCCGAGCTGCGCGCCCTCGGTCATCTCACGCTCGCCGCCGAGCTGGAAATCGGGGAACACCTCGACCTTGAAGCGTGCGCCCATCCGCTCGCCGATCGCCTTGGCCATGTAGGCGGCGCCCACGCCGTAGTGGGCTTCGCGCGCGAGCCCGTGGCCGAGCTTGAGCGTGGTCTGTGCGTGGGCGGTGACCGCGACGCAGGCGAGCGTCGCGGCGGCGAACAGGGACCTGAGCAATCCGGTGCGCGGTGCGGTCATGGGAGTCTCCTCGGGGGTCGGGCGGGTCGTGGCGTCCGCCTCGTGTGCGTGTGAGCTTAGAGGGCGTGGCCGGGAAGCACAAGCGGCGGCGCACCGATGCGTCAGGAATCGCCCTGCAGCGCATCGAGCACCGCGCGCGTCACCGCGACGGTGCCGTCGCGACCGCCGAGGTCGGGCGGACGCACGCGGCCGGCGGCAAACACCGCGTCGACCGCGGCCACGATCGCGCCGGCGGCCTCGCGTGGCGCCGCCGAGCCGTGGCGCTCGCCGAGCCAGTCGAGCAGCATCGATGCGGACAGGATCGCCGCGGTCGGATTGGCCAGGCCTCGGCCGGCGAGGTCGGGGGCCGAGCCGTGGGTGGGCTGGAACACGCCGTGCTTCGTACCGAGATCCGCGGACGGCGCGAACCCCAGGCCGCCGATCAGACCGGCGCCCAGATCCGACAGGATGTCCCCGAGCAGGTTCTCCATCACCAGCACGTCCAGCGTCCACGGGCGCAGCACCAGCTCGAGCGCCATCGCGTCGGCGTAACGGGCGTCGGCGGCGACCTCGGGATGGCCGCGCGCGACCTCCTCGAACACGCCGCGCATGAACGCGAAGCTGCGCAGCACGTTCGCCTTGTCGACCAGCGTGACGCGGGGTGTGCCGCCGCGCCGCGCGGTGCGCTCGCGCGCGATCCGGAATGCGGCCTGCGCGAGCCGCTCGGTCGCGTGGCGGGTGACCACGATCCGGTCGGTGGCGCGGCGGTCGTCCTCCAGCAGCCCGGTGCCGCGCGACGCGAACGCGCCTTCGGTCGATTCGCGCAGGATCACGAGGTCGATGCCTGCGGCCTGCGGTGCGGCGAGCGCTCCGGGCACCCCGGGGATCGAGCGGATCGGCCGCACGCCGGCGTACAGGTCGAACGCCGCGCGCAGCTCGAGCTGCGGGGCGATCTCGGTGCCGTCGGGGTACCGGATGTCGGGCCAGCCCATCGCGCCGAACAGGATCGCGTCGGCGCGGCCGGCGCGCTCCAGCGCCTCGTCCGACAGCGCGACGCCGGTGCGGCGGTAGGCGAGCGCGCCGGCGTCGATCTCGGTGGCGGCCAGCCGGAAGCCGAACCGCCGCGCCGCCGCGTGCAGCACCTCGAGGGCCGCGGCGCTCACTTCGACCCCGATGCCGTCGCCCGGCATCACCGCGAGGTCGAACGTCGGTGCGGTCATCGCGCGGGCCCGTCGCCCGCGGGCGGGCCAGCCGCCTCGGGCGCGCCGTGCCGCTCGCGCACGTAGGCCGAGCGGTCGACCGCAGCGACCCGCGCGATCGCGACCGTGGCGGCGAAGTCCAGCAGCGCGACGTCCGCGCCGCGCGGTCCGATCAGCTGCAGCCCGACCGGCACGCCGTGGGGGCCGACGCCGCAGGGCACCGTGAGCGCGGGCAGGCCCGCGGCCGGCGCGACCCAGCAGCAGTGCGCGAGGCGGCGCGTCGCCGACACGCCGTCGGCGAGGTCGTCGATCGGTGGCGGGGTCACCGGCACCGTCGGGCACGCGAGCAGATCGACCTGCGCGAACACCTCGCGCATCCGTACCCGAAACGCCTCGAGCCGTCGCAACGCCCGTGAGTAGTCGGTCGCCGCCATCGTCAGGCCCGCGGCGATCCGCTGGCGCACCAGCGTGCCGATCGCGTCGGTCGGCCGCGCCAGGCGCTCGCGGTGGAACGCCGCCGCGTCGGCGATCACCACCGAGGACAGTACGTCGGGGATCGCGTCGAACTCGGGCGAGTCGACCGGCACCAGCTCGCAGCCGCGCGCGCGCAGCACCG
>JBIKMO010000178.1:0-8779 GCA_044359175.1 Burkholderiaceae bacterium
GCGTCACTCCCGCAGCCAAGGCATGGTGTTCCACCGAGTGCTCGAGCGTGCCGTTCGGCACGCACCGGTGCGCTACGCAGACATTGGCGCGGGCCATCGACCGCGCAAGAGGTCACCGACGCCACCCTCCTCGCGCGGCACGCCGGCCAGCCTCGACCGCAAAGCGGCCGGTCGACCATGGCGGTCCGGTTGAATGGAGAGCCCTGGAAACCCCGAGCCCGCAGCGGAGCCTTCCGATCGCGTTCGTCGAGTACGAGACCGCCGATGCGCCGGTGCTGCTGCGCGAACTGGTCTGACCGGCGGGCGCGCGCCCGCCGGCAACCGGTCGGTCCGCGCACCGAACCGCGCACCGTCAGGCGCGGTCTAGGGAAGGTCCCAGCTTGCGCGTCATCGCCGAGGAGACGACGATTCATGTAACCCACCCCTCGGTCATGCGCCGTCGATCGGCGAACGGAGAACTGCCATGGTTGCGCCCATCGGATTTGCCGCGCCCCGCGTTTCATTACCCACCGATGCGATCGCTCAGGCGCACCCGCATGCGCGGGGGCGCGGCCGAAGCGAGCCCGCCACCGTCCCGGAAGCGCTGAAGCAGATCTTCGGCCAGACGCGGGTACCGGTCCTGAAGCAGCCGCTGAAGGCCAATTTGATCAAGGCAACAGGCAACGGCCAGTGCAATGCGGACCCGATCCGGCTTGAACTCCTCCAGCGAATCGTTCAATTGTCCAACGAGCGGCTCTCACCCGAAATGCGGCAGCTGAGCCGTCTCGGGCAGACCTTGCTGGGCTGGAAGGACGTCGACGCCGAGAACGCGGGGCGCCAGCAGATGGCTGAGCGGATGCATACGCACCTCAACGACTACGGCAGATGCGATCCGCCTTCGTCGCAGAGCAGTCTCCAGGGAGCGGTCGACGCCTTCCTCCAGCAGCATAGCCACCTGCTGCTGAAGTAGCGCACCGAGGCGGATCGGGCCGAGCACGATCCCGCTGAAGGTCGACGGCCGGACACACCGGAACGAACCTCAGGCAGATGAGGGAGTGCGACATCGACGGGCTGCCGAGCCTGTCGGTCACGATCGTTCGACGGCGCGCATCGTGCGCCCCTGCATCGACGGGGATAGGAAATTCCGTGGCTCTCCATTTCACCGGACTCACGCCGGGGCGGTAGGCCTGACCGGAGTCGCCTGACGGACCCTCAGGTGGTGGCCCTGATGAAGAGCATCCACGCCGAAGTGAAGGCGGCGTACAGGTCTCGACGCATGCATCGGGCACTGCAGGAACGCGGCCACCGCATCGGGCTGCGCCGCGTGGAGCGGCTGATGCGCGAGTACGGCATCCGTGCGCGGCACAAGCGGCGCTACGAGGCGACGACGGACTCCAAGCACTCGGTGCCGGTGGCTGCGAACCCGCTGGCGCGCAATTTCACGCCGGCAGCGCCGAACAGGGTATGGACGGGCGACACCATCTACATCCCTACGGGTGAAGGCTGGCTGTACCTGGCCATCGTGCTGGACCTGCTCAACCGTGAGGTCTTCGGCCGCTCGATCAAGACTCGCATGACGGCCGCCGTCGTCACGGATGCCTTGACGATGGCGTGGTTCCGGCGCGAGCCTGGCAGGGGTGTGATCTTCCACAGCGACCGTGGCAGCCAGTACGCCAGCCCGGCGATGGCTGCCAAGCTCACCGAGTACGGCATGACCGCTTCGAGCAGCCCCAAGGGGAACTGCTGGGACGCCCCGACCGAGAGCTTCTTCAACAGCCTGAAGAACGAACGGGTGCATGGCACCACCTACGCGACGCGCACCGACGCGCAGACCGATCTGCTCGACTGCATCGAGGTGTTCTACAACCGGAGTCGCCGCTGCTCCACGCTGGGCTACAGCGCGCCGCCACAGTTCCTGGAGAACTGGATCAGCCAGCATGTCCATCAGAAACCCGAGGCGGCATGAGAGCGGCCCGCTGGAAGACGAAATTCGATGGGCACCTCAGGTCGGCCGGCCGCCGTTCGCTCGAGGCTGGCCGGCTTGCCCCGCGAGGACGGTGGCGTCGGTGGCGATTGCGCGGCCGAGGGCCTGCGGCGATCTCTGCGTAGCCTACGGGAGCGTGCCCAGGGCCAGCAGGCGGTGCTGGAGTTGCACCTCGCGCACCGCGTGCGCGGCCTGCCGGTGGAGGCGCCGGGACTGCGGCGCCGAGTGCGGCCGGGCGGTCGCCGGCGGTGCCTAGACGCGTCCGCTGGGCCGGTAGTGCGGCTCGTCGCCGAGGCCGTCGAGGTACCCGTCGTAGAACGCCCGCACGTAGGGCATCACGCCCTCGGCCAGCGCGACCCGCTCGCGCTCGGCCTCGGTCCTCGGGCGCGCCATCGCCTGCGCGATCCCGTCGAGCACCGCGTCGCGGTCCACCTTCGTGAAGCGTCCCTCGCGATAGACCCACTCGCCGCCGATCATCACCGAGTGGACGGCCCGGGCCTTGGCGCGCTGCACCAGCACGTCGACGAAACCGATCGCCTCGTCCTGGTAGGGGAAGGTGACCGCCGGCCAGTCGAACAGCACCAGGTCCGCCGCCATCCCCGGCGCCAGGCGGCCGATCTCGCCCGCGAAGGGCGTGGTGGCGGCGCCGTGCCCGGTCGCCATCCGCAGCACCGACGCGGGGCTCGGGTGCGGCGCGTCGAACCCGGGTTCGCGGTGCGCGCGCAGCACGAGCCGCATTTCCTGCAGCATGTCGCGGTCGTCGTTGATGCCGGCCTCGTCGATGCCGATCGCCACCGGGATGCCGCTCGCGACGAAGCGATTCACCGGCGCCATGCCGCTCTTGAGCCGGAAGTTCGAGCTGCAGTTGTGGCAGACGCGCGCACCGCGGTGGGCGCACAGCTCGATGTCGGCCTCGGTCATCCACACGCCGTGGCCGATCGTGAAGTGCGGCCCCACCAGCCCGAACCGGTCGAGGTGCGCGAGCGCCGATCCGCCGGTGCGCTTGCTCGCGTAGGCCTTCTGGTAGGGCGTCTCCAGCACGTGCATGTGGATCGGCATGCCGGTGCGCTCCGCGAGCCCAGCGCTCGCCTCCAGCGCCCGGTCGGACAGCCAGTGCAGGTTGGCCGGGGCCACCTGGATGCGCTGCAGGCGGTCCGCGCCGTGGCGGCGGAAGAGCTCGTCGAAGACCGCCACCTGGTCCTCGAGCGACAGCGTGAAGCGCCGGAAGTAGGCGGCCATCGCCGGGCGCAGCGCCTGCGGCAGCCGGGCGGTGAAGTCCTCGTCGGCCTCGTAGACCAGCCGGTTCTGGTCGCGCAGCACCTGCGAGTACGACACGCGCATCCCGACGTCGCGATAGGCGTCGAGCACCCGCTCGGCCGCCCCGATCACGTCCTCGGGCGAGCCGGGCACGCGGCTATGCAGGTGGGTGACCGTCGTGACGCCGCTGGCGATCATCTCGAACGCGGAGAACAGCGTGTCCGCGTAAGGGTCGACGTCGCGCAGCACGAGGCGGCTCGCGAACCACAGCTCCAGCGGATGGTCGTGCGAACCGAGCTGCAGCGGCGTGAGCCCCACGTGGTGATGGGCGTTGACGAAGCCGGGCACGACCTTGAACGACGGCCCGCCGCTCACCTCGGCATCGGGGTGGCGCGCCCGGAGCTCCGCCACGGGCCCGATCTCGCGGACGGTGCCGTCGACCGCGACGATGCCCGCGTCGTCGCGCAGGATGGGCTCCCCGGCCGGATCGAAGCCGGAGAGCAGGGTCGAGCCCCAGACGATGCGCGTGGTCATGGATCGTTCCCGATGGCGACCGGCGGGCCGCCGCGCCCGATCCGCCGCGGATCGGCACCTGCCGGTGCGACATCCTCCCACGACCGGGTCAACTCGGCAGGTCAGGTGGAGCTCGAGCCGAAGATGCCGTGGCGAGACGGCACGACGTATCGGGTGATGAACGAGCTTGCGTTCATGCAGCGGCTGGCGGCGCGGGTGCCCCGACCGCGGCTGCACCTGATCCGGTACCACGGCGTGCTGGCGCCCCACGCGACGCTGCGGGCGCGGGTGGTGCGACGGCGGGCAGGTGAAGATCGTCGCGGCGATCCTGGAGCGTACGGTGATCGGCAAGATCCTCACCGACCTGGGGCTGCATCCTCAGCCGCCGCCGCGCAGCAGGACGCGCGAGGCGGAGCACGAGTTCGCCGCCTGAGTGGCGGATGCCCACGAGGGCACCCGCCCCGTGGAGTGCAGCGGCTGCGGCGCAGCCGGGAAGGTGCTGCGCGCGATGTGCGCGCAACGTGCCCGAACCCGCGGCCGAGCCCGAGAGCGAGGCCAGGATCGCGCGCCGAGAACGCTCGCAGCCTTCTCGGGGACACGGCCCGGTGTGTCCAGAGAGCCGCCCTCGTGTCGCGCAGCCGCAGTACATCCGAACTGCTGCGGCTTGCGCCGGGCCCGGGCCGGGCCCGGCCATGATGGTGAGGGCGTTTGAAATGCCCAGGCCTCTGCGCTTGACCGGACTGGCCGGCAGACTGCCGTGGAGGGACCCTGCGCGCGCAGGGCCGCACTCCCCAAGGTCACTGGGCGAGTTTCGAGCTTGGTTTCGAACCGAGGCCGACTGCCTGGAGCACCTCGCGTGGCTGCGCTGGCCCACCGGTTTCGTCTGCGCGGCTTGTCTGGGCGTGACGGCTGGCGTCTGGGCGACGGGCGCTTCAGGTGCACCGCGTGCGGTGTGCGTTGCTCCGTGACCGCCGGAACGCGCTTCGACCGCACGCGCACGCCGCTGACCCTGTGGCTCACCGCCTGCTGGCTGTTCGCCACCGGCAAGGACGGCAGGCGCCACGGTCATCACGGACGGCTGGCAGGGCTGCCTTGGGCTGGACCGATGCGGCGACACCCATGAGGCACGCAGTCAGCGCGCGGCCCGTCTTCGTGGCGACGATCAGGCGGCGGAGCTGCTGGCCGCTGTGCATCGAGTCGCCTCGCTGGCCCAGCGGTGGACGCTCGGCACCCACCAAGGTGCCATCGACCACGCGCATCTGCACGCGTACCTCAACGAGTTCGTGTTCCGCTTCAACCGGCGTCACTCCCGCAGCCAAGGCATGGTGTTCCACCGAGTGCTCGAGCGTGCCGTTCGGCACGCACCGGTGCGCTACGCAGACATTGGCGCGGGCCATCGACCGCGCAAGAGGTCACCCAAGCCTCCGACCTCGCGCGGGGTACACCGACGAGCCTGGAGCGCGTGACCGCAGGTCGCCCACGGCGGTCCGGGCGAATGGAGAGCCCTGGACGGTCCCATCCCCCCCATGGAGGGTCCAGAGCGAATGCCGGCTCTAGCGCGGCCGTGGCTTGCGAAGACACCACCCTGCCCAGCCCAACAGGGTGAACACGAAGAACGGGTAGGCGAAAAAGGGAAGAGGCTGAGTCAGCGGCGTAAGGCTTCGACCTGCAAATCCTTGAAGCGCTGTGACCGCGAACAGCAATGCCGCAACGAAACCGAGTGCGCGAACCGGCAACGGCGCGACCTTGGGTGCGCTGATGAGCACCAATGCCGCGGCCCACAGCGCCGCGCCTGCGGCAAACGATGGGCCGCTGGCCTCGAGCGACATGGCCGAACCAGAGACCACCAATGCCTGGCCGGCAATGAAGACGAGAAAGCCCGCCGCGAGAACGTCTCGTCCGTGCCGCATGAAATGGACGGCAAGAACGGCCGCCCCGACGACGAGAGCGACGCCGTCGATTCCCCACGCCAACCCACGTAGCGATGTCGAACTGGTGAGACTGCCAGCCAAGCCGAGTACCGCACCCGTCACGAGGCACACCGGGGCGACGAGAGATGGGCGTTCGTTTGACATGATCTTCTCCCTGTCGACCCTGTTCGACGCGCGTCGCACGCCCGGACTCCAGACAGCCCGTGCGCGACCCGACGATACGCGCCCTGCCGGCCGCCGGCAACGCTCGTGCCGCGCTCGTGTGCGCGTGGCTGGCCGAACTCGCGGCGCCCGCGCGCGGCCGGGTGCCGCTACCCCGGTGGCCACGTGCGCCGCGCCAGATCAAGGACCAGGCGCAGGCTGTCCGATGAGTCTCTCGCCCGAGCGCGTTCGCCTGCTGCTGATCGCGGTGCTGCTGCTGGCGTGGGAGACCGTGCCTCGGCGCGGGCTGATGCCGACGCTGTTCCAGCCGCCGTTCACCGAGACCATGGCCGCACTCGGCCGCTCGGCTCCAGAGTACCTGCGCCACCTGCTGCTGTCGGCGAAGGCGATCCTGATCGCCGGCTCGATGGCCTGCGGCGCCGGAATCCTGCTCGGGCGTCCGGCCGGCGCGATCCGCCCGGTGCTCGCTTCGCTGCGCGTCGGCGGCTCGCTCGTGATCGTCGGCGTCATCGTCGCCGAGATGCTCACGTCCGCAGAGGGCGTGGGCTATCTGATCACCGAGAACCGGACGCTGCTCGACCGTCGCAAGCACGCCGAGCGTGCGCACGCAGAGGGGCACTGGATCGGCAACCACACCTTCAACGCCCTCGTGCTGCTGGGTCTGACCGCCGAGCCTGGCGTCGCCGCCGACGAGATCCGGCGCAGCGAGGCGCTGATCGGCAGGCTTGCGCACGAGCGCCGGTTCTTCAGGCCCTTCGGCGGCGAGGGGTTCCTCGACGAGCGGCTCCTCAACCGGGAGGCGCTCGCCTACCTGGGGGCGGGCGACCACACCTGCGTGCTCTGGAATGCGGTGCCCGCCGATTGGGCGCATCCGACCGGCTGGGTCGACACGGCCGGGCCCTCGTGGCGCGCGCCATGGTCGGCCGATCGCGATGAAGCACTGCCTGCGGATGCATCGGCCAAGGCACTCGAGTTCGCCGAGCTCGTGACGTTGGGAGCCGGGGTGTTCGGCTCCCTCGAATCGGCAACCCGCTGGCTCACGCGCCCGCATCCCCTTCTCGACGGCGCCACCCCCCTCGATCGTGCGAAGACCCGGGGGGATTCGACGAAGTGAAGTCCTTGCTGGTCGCGGTTCGATACGGATCGGCGGCTTGACCCGGGTCTGCCGGATCGGCTGTGCGCCGCAGCCGGCCGTGGACGGGCAGGCGTTCGGCTCGACCCTGGCCGCGGGCCGCTGGCATACCCCGGGACCGGGACCCGCGCCGCGCAGGGTCGTCTACGCCACCGAAAGCCGGGCGCTTGCGCAACTCGAGAAGCGTACCCAGGCCAACGGGGAGCAGCCGCGCGACATGGCTCGCTTTGCACTCGAGCTCCCCGACGACCTGGACATACCGTCCTGGACCGACAAGGAGCTCGGCGCCGGTGGGCGCGACGACATCGCCGCCACTCGCCGGCGAGGGGATGCGTGGCTCGACGCTCGCGCTTCACTCGCGGTACGAGTGCCGTCCTTCGTCGAACCATCGGAATGCAATCTGCTCATCAACCCGGAACATCCTCGAATTGCCGAAGTGCGGGTCGTGGTGGAGCGTGACCCGTTCCTGTTCGATCCCAGGCTGGGACCGTTCGCCAACAGCGGTCCCCCCTGGTCGCGATGACCGCCCGCGCCCCGAGGCCGACCGGATGACCGCCTGATCGCGCGCCGCGGCGCGCTGCGCGATCGGGCGAGCGTCAGTCGAGAAAGCCGCGACCCACGGCCTCGCAGCTCTTGGACCACAGCACCTCGCGCGTCGCCGGATTGTCGTAGAAGGACTCGAGCGCGAACGGCCGAGCCGGACCACGGAAGGCCAGGAACGAGGAACCCGGGCCGTAGAAGGTCCCCGAGGGCATCCCGGGCAGGCACAGGCAGCCGAGGATGCCGATCGCACCGTCTTCCATGCTCTGAGCCAGACGCATGAAGGGGGCCGTGACCGAAGCGACCATCCCGCCCTCGCGCACCGAGGTGACCTGCAACTCGGTGTCCGCCACGCCCGGGTGGGCGACCAGGGCCTTGACCGCCGAGCCCCGGCGCGCGAGGCGTTCGTGCAGCGCCGCGGTGAAGGCCGCATTGGCCAGCTTCGACTGGTTGTAGCGAAGCCAGCGCGCCCCGTTCACGAAGAGCCCCCGGCCATCGCCGCCGAGTCGGCCGCCGCGCTTCTCGAGATACTCCGGGCGCAGCCTGCGCGATGGACTCATCCGGGCGATCGACGAATGGTTGACGATGCGCGCCTCGCCGCGCGCGGACGCAGCGCGTTCGAGCCGCTCGAACACCTCGGCCGTGAGCAGGAAGTGAGACAGATGGTTGGTCTGCATCTGCACGTCGAATCCGTCGGGGGTCGCCTGATCGCGCAGCGCCATCACCCCGGCGTTGTTGCACAGCGCATCGAGCCCGTCGGGACAGAGCTCGCGCACCCGCGCCGCCGCCCGGCGGACCGAGTCGAAGGACTGGAGATCGCAGGCCACGCCGACGGCTCGGGCCAGCGGGTGCGCTGCGAGCACCTCGCGAAGCGCCGCATCGGCCCGAGGCGACGGGCGGTTGAGCAGCAGCACGGTCGCACCCAGCCCGGCCAACGTGTGGGCCGCCACCTGGCCGGTGCCCGAAGTCGTTCCGGTGATGGCCACCGTCTTACCGGCCATCGAGGGCAGCGACCGGCGAAAGGCCGGAAAATGCACGGCGGGGATCTGGCGGCGCAAGTAGGCGATCGCACTCTCCTCGTTGGCTGCCGCGCGAGGATGTCGCGCGGACGCCCGGTGCACCCTGTCGAATCGACGTCGGTGTGCGACGCCCTTGGCGCGAGGCGTCGGCGCGTTCAGCGCACGCACGGCACCCTCAGCGGGCGCCCGCGCGGCTCAGCCGGGCAACGAGGCGGCCGGCGCCCGCCGGGCCGCGAGCGCGACGCTCACCAGCGCCGACGCT
>JBIKMO010000179.1:0-8775 GCA_044359175.1 Burkholderiaceae bacterium
CACGTACCGGTCGTTCACCTCGTAGCGGTGGCGGTGCCGCTCGTTGACCGAATCGCCGTAGACCGCCGCGGCGAGCGTACCCGCGACCACCGGGCAGCGCTGCGCCCCGAGCCGCATCGTGCCGCCGAGGTCCGAGCCTGGGTCGCGCCGCTCGAGGCGTCCGTCGCGATCCCGCCATTCGGTGATCAGACCCACCACCGGGTGGGGGGTCTGAGGATCGAATTCGGTGCTGTTCGCGCTGGCCAGACCGCAGACGTCGCGCGCGAACTCGATCACTGCGAGCTGCATGCCCAGGCAGATGCCCAGGTACGGCACGCCGCGCTCGCGCGCGAAGCGGATCGCCGCGATCTTGCCCTCGACGCCCCGCTTGCCGAAGCCTCCCGGCACCAGGATCGCGTCGTACGGCTCGAGGCTCGAGGTACCCTCGCGCTCGATCTGCTCGGAATCGATGTAGTCGATCGCGACCCGGCTGTCGGTGTGGATGCCCGCGTGCGTGAGCGCCTCGGTCAGCGATTTGTAGGATTCGGTGAGGTCCACGTACTTGCCGACCATCGCAATCCGTACCGCGCGGCGCGGATGCTGGTGACGTTCGACCAGTCGATCCCAGACCGACAGATCCGCCGGCCGCGCGTCCAGGCGCAACACCTCGCACAGCAGGTCGTCGACCCGCTGCTCGTGCAGCATCCGCGGGATCTTGTAGATCGAGTCCACGTCCCACACCGAGATCACGCTGTCCAGCGGCACGTTCGAGAACAGCGAGATCTTCGCCCGCTCGTCGTCCGGGATCGGCCGGTCCGCCCGACACAGCAGCAGATCGGCCTGGATCCCGATCTCGCGCAGCTTCTGCACCGAGTGCTGGGTGGGCTTGGTCTTGAGTTCGCCCGCCGACGGGATGAACGGCACCAGCGTCAGGTGCACGAAGCACGCGTTGCCGCGGCCGAGCTTCAGGCTCATCTGCCGGGCGGCCTCGAGGAACGGCAGCGACTCGATGTCGCCCACCGTACCCCCGATCTCGACGATCGCCACCTGCGCGGCGTGGGCGGTGCCGACGCCGGCGCCTCGCTCGATGAACGCCTGGATCTCGTTGGTGATGTGCGGGATCACCTGCACGGTGCGGCCGAGGTACTCGCCGCGGCGTTCCTTGCGGATCACCGAATCGTAGATCTGCCCGGTCGTGAAATTGTTGACCCGACGCATCTTCGCGGTGACGAACCGCTCGTAGTGGCCAAGGTCGAGATCGGTCTCGGCGCCGTCCTCGGTCACGAACACCTCGCCGTGCTGGAACGGGCTCATCGTGCCCGGGTCGACGTTGATGTAGGGATCGAGCTTCAGCAGGGTGACGCTCAGGCCGCGCGACTCCAGCAGCGCTGCCATCGACGCGGCAGCGATGCCCTTGCCGAGGGAGGACACCACCCCGCCGGTGACGAAGACGAATTTGGTCATGGCGGCCAACGGGAAAGGTCGATTATAGCAACGGCCCCGCGTACCTGACCGCGCGAAGGGGCCTGCGCCGCCGCCGCGCCGCGTTCGCACGCCCAGCGCCGGGCCGCTCGGCCGCGCCCCCGGCACCCGGAACCGGGCGCGCGACGCGCTCGCCGGACTCGAAGCCCGCGTGGCGATCGGTCATCATTGACGCCACCACGACCCGGCCAGACGACGATGAACACGCATCCGCTTCGCGAAGTGCTGCACGACGAGATCCACATGCGGCCGCGCCCGCCGGTCAAGGCGCCGCAGGCAGTGTCGCACATCTCCGTGCTGCAGCCGCGACGCATGCCGCGTGCGGTCCCGGACGCGCTGCGCGACTGGTGCGTGCGCCATGCGATCGACCCGCCGTCGCCCGCGCAGGACCACTTCGAGGCGGATCTGGGCGCCCTGCGGCTGAAGTGGGAGCGTCATGGCGAGTTCGACGACTACACCGCGTACGCCGCAGGCGGCGATCCGGCGCAGCCGTTCGTTCGCAACGAGGCGGACGTGCTGCTCGACGGACTGATCGCCGACGTCGACGCCCCGGTGATCGCGGCGCTGCGCGTGGTCGTGCTGCCGGCCGACGCCCTGCCGGTCGACGAGCGCTCGGTCGGTGCGGCGCTCGGGACGCCCCAGTTCGTCGGAGCCCGCATCGCCGACGGCCATGCGTCGCTGTACACCGCATTCCGTCTGGATGACCGCGGCTTCGGGCGAGTGCTGATCGTCGACGCGACCAGCAGCTCGGCGCAACTCGGCCGCACGGTACAGCGGGTCATCGAGATCGAGGTCTACCGGATGATGGCGATGCTCGCCTTTCCGGAAGCGCGGCGCATCTCCGGCGAGCTCGACGCGGTGGAACGGCGCCTGTCGGAGCTGGTCGCTCGGTTGGACGTCGCCCCGGTATCCGAGGAGCCCGAGATGCTGCACGAGGTGACGCGCCTGTCCGGTATCGCAGAGCAGATCGCCACGGTCGCCGCCTTCCGGTTCGGGGCGGCGCGCGCCTATCGCGCGCTGGTCGAGCGCCGATGCGACGAGCTGCGCGAGGCGCGCCTGCCGGGGCTGCAGACGCCGACCGGCTTCATCGAGCGCCGATTCGAGCCCGCGATGACCTACTGCGACTCGGTGGCCGACCGGCTCAAGTCGGTGTCCGAACGGATCGCGCGCGCGAGCGCACTGCTGCGCACCCGCGTCGAGATCGAGCGTGAACGACAGAATCAGGCGCTGCTCGCCACCATGAACCGCCGCGCGAAGATGCAGCTGAACCTGCAGCAGACGGTCGAGGGGCTGTCGGTGGCGGCGATCGCCTACTACGCGACCGGGCTGGTCGGCTACCTGTTCAAGGGCGCGGCCGCGGCCGGGGCACCGATCGAGCCCGAAGTCGCCACCGGCGTGCTGGTCGTGCCGATCGCGATCGCGCTGTGGCTCGCGCTGCGCGCGGTGCGCCGGAGGCTGCTGCGCGAGCCCGACTGACCGCACCTCCTCACGCGAGACTGAACCCATCGTCGGCGGCGATCACCGCGCCATTGACGAACGAGGCGGCGTCCGAGGCGAGCAGCAGCAGCAGCCCGTCCAGGTCCTCGGGCCGGCCGACCCGCTGGCGGGGGAGCATCGCGATCAGCTTGCGCCCGGCCTCGGTCTGCCAGTGCGACGCGTTCATCTCGGTCTCGATGTAGCCGGGGCAGATCGCATTCACGTTGATGCCGTAGCGCCCCCACTCCAGCGCCATCGCCCGGGTCATGTGGACGACCGCGGCCTTGCTCATGCAGTACACGCCGATCTGCGCGAGCACCTTGAGACCCGCCATCGATGCGACATTCACGATCCGGGCGGGACGACCCGGCGCCTCGCGCGCCCGTCCGATCATGCGGCGGGCCACCGCCTGGGCGACAAAGAAGGCTCCGCGGGTGTTCGTTCCGAAGACGAAGTCGAAGTCCTCGGGCCGCACGTCGACCAGACGCTGCGTGGTGCTGACGCCCGAGTTGTTGACCAGCACATCGATCGGACCCGCGGTCGCCTCGGCGTGGGCGACCGCCTCGTCCACACCCTGAGGATCGGTGACGTCCATCGCGACGACGTGGGCATCGCCGCCCTCCGCTTCGATCTCGGCGCACAGTTCCTTCAGTCGCTCGATTCGCCGTGAGGCGAGCACGACGGTCGCGCCCTCCCGGGCCAGCACGCGCGCGAAGCGTGCGCCGAGCCCGCTCGATGCGCCGGTCACCAGCGCAGTCCGGTCGGCGAGGTCGAAGCGTCCGGGTTCGGGCATCACGGGCTCCTTGGAGAGCGCCGATCATCGCACGGCGCCGGTACCGCAGCGCCCGCGCGGGTCGACGATCCGGGCCGACCGGTCGCGGGCGGCCCGGGTGCCGGGTTTGCGCGGCCGATGGGCTTTGGCGAGAATCGCCGGTCGACCTGGGGAACCTGACATGGACATCCAACGCGAATCGATGGCGTTCGACGTGCTGGTGGTGGGCGGCGGCCCCGCCGGCCTCGCCGCGGCGATCCGCCTGCGCCAGCTCGCGCAGCAGCGCGGTGCGGACCTGTCGGTCTGCGTGATCGAGAAGGGCTCGGAGGTCGGAGCGCACATCCTGTCCGGCGCAGTGATGGACCCGCGGGCGATCACCGAGCTGTTCCCGGACTGGAAGGAGCGCGGCGCGCCGCTCGACACCGAGGTCACCGCGGACGAAGTGCTGTTCCTCACCGAGCACAAGGCCTACGCGACGCCGTCGTTCCTGATCCCGCCCAACCTGATGAATCACGGCAACTACATCGTCAGCCTGAGCGACGTGGTCAAGTGGATGGGCGCCCAGGCCGAGGCGATGGGCGTCGACGTCTACCCGGGTTTCGCCGCGGCCGAGATCCTCTACGACGAGCAGGGCGCGGTCCGCGGCGTGGCCACCGGCAACCTGGGTGTCGGCAAGGACGGGCAGCCGACCGACGCGTTCCAGCCCGGCATGGAACTGCTCGCGAAGTACACGCTGTTCGCCGAGGGCGCGCGGGGACACCTGGGGCGCCAGCTGATCGCCCGCTTCCGGCTGGACGCCGACAGCGACCCGCAGACCTACGGGATCGGCATCAAGGAGCTCTGGGAGATCCCCGGTCCGAAGCATCGGCGCGGCCTGGTCGTGCACACCGCCGGATGGCCGCTGGACAACGACACCTACGGCGGCTCGTGGCTCTATCACTACGGGGAGAACCTGGTGTCGGTGGGGTTCGTCACGGGGCTGGCCTACCGCAACCCGTGGCTGTCTCCGTTCGAAGAGTTTCAGCGCTACAAGACGCACCCGGCGATCCGCGGCACGTTCGAGGGCGGCAAGCGGATCGGCTACGGGGCGCGGGCGATCACCGCTGGCGGCCTCATGTCGCTGCCGAAGACGATCTTTCCCGGCGGCGCGCTGATCGGCTGCGACGCCGGTTACCTGAACGCGTCGAGAATCAAAGGCAGCCACGCGGCGATCAAGTCCGGCATGCTCGCCGCCGAGGCGGCGTTCGATGCGCTCGCCGCGGGGCGGGCGGCCGACGAGCTTCACGCATACCCCGAAGCCTTCCGGCACTCGTGGCTGCACGATGAACTCTGGCGCGCGCGCAACTTCAAGCAGTGGATGAGCAAGGGCCTGGTCATCGGCACGCTGATGACCGGTATCGAGCAGCGGGTGATGAGCGGCGTCTTCCCGTGGACCCTCCACCACCGGCACGCCGACCACGAGTGCTTGCAGCCGGCCTCCGAGCACCGTCCGATCGACTATCCGAAACCCGACGGCAAGCTCACCTTCGACAAGCTGTCTTCGGTGTTCATCTCGAACACGAACCACGAGGAGAACCAGCCGGCGCACCTGACGCTCAGGGATCCGGCCGTGCCGGTGAGCGTGAACCTCGCGCGCTACGCCGGCCCCGAACAGCGCTACTGCCCGGCGGGGGTCTACGAGTACGTGAAGTCGGACGACGGTTCGGACCGGCTGCAGATCAACGCCCAGAACTGCGTGCACTGCAAGACCTGCGACATCAAGGATCCGAGGCAGAACATCGTCTGGGTCGTGCCCGAGGGCGGGGGCGGCCCCAACTACTCGGGGATGTGAGCGGACGGTGATCGAGTCCGATCGCCGACCGCACGGCGCGCGGCGCGCGCTGATCGCCGGCGCCTCGGGTCTCGTCGGGGGCGAGGTGCTGCGGCGTCTGCTGTCCGGCGCCAACCACCCACAAGTGCACGCGCTGGTGCGGCGGCCGCTCGCCGGCCCCGGCCTGGACGCCGCAGCCGCTGCCGGACGCCTGGTGCAGCACACGGTCGACTTCGCCACGCTCGCCCGATGGCGCGACTTTCCCCCGGTGGACGACGTCTTCGTGTGCCTGGGCACGACGTTGCGCGCCGCCGGATCGCACGCGGCGTTCCGGCGGGTGGACTTCGACGCGGTGGTGGCGGTCGCGCGCATCGCTCGGCGTCACGGTGCGACCCGTCTTGCAGTGGTGTCCGCACTCGGCGCCGATCCGGGTTCGCGTGTGTTCTACAACCGGGTCAAGGGCGAGGCCGAGTCCGAACTGGCCCGGCTGGACTACCCGTCGCTGATCGTGCTGCGTCCGTCGCTGCTCGACGGTCCGCGCACCGAGACGCGTCCCGGCGAGCGCGCAGCGCTCCTGTTGTCGCGGCCGTTCGCGCGCCTCATCCCGGCCCGGCTGCGACCCGTGCCCGCATCGGCGGTGGCACGCTGCATGGTCGATGCGATGCGCGATCCGCAGCCCGGGCTGCGAATCATCGAGTCCGACCGTATCCAGGCCCATGCCGGTTGATGCGCCGCAGCGATCGGCGGTAGCATCGCCGTCCGGACGGGCCGTGGCGACGCGCCCCGTCCGCGGCATGCGCGTGCGACGCCTGCCGATCCGCCCGAAGGATCCTCCACCATGAGCAAGCTGTATCCGAGCGCGGCCGCGGCGCTGGCCGACATCGTGCGTGACGGGCAGACCATCGGGGTCGGAGGCTTCGGCCTGTGCGGCATCCCCGAGGCGTTGATCGCCGCGCTGCGCGACAGCGGCGTTGGTCAGCTCACCTGCATCTCCAACAACGCCGGCGTCGACGGCTTCGGCCTCGGGCTGCTGCTCGCGACCCGACAGATCCGCAAGATGATCGCGAGCTACGTGGGCGAGAACAAGGAGTTCGAGCGCCAGTACCTGTCGGGCGAACTCGAGCTCGAGTTCACCCCGCAAGGCACGCTCGCGGAGAAGCTGCGTGCCGGCGGCGCGGGCATCCCGGCGTTCTTCACCCGAACCGGCGTGGGTACGATCGTCGCCGAGGGCAAGGAGACCCGCGAGTTCGACGGAGAGACCTACGTGATGGAGCGCTCGCTCGTTCCCGACGTGTCCCTCGTCAAGGCGTGGATGGCCGACCGCGCAGGCAACCTGGTGTTCCGGCGCACCGCGCGCAACTTCAACCCGAACGTCGCGATGGCTGGCCGGATCACGGTCGCCGAGGTCGAGGTGATCGTGCCCACCGGTGAGATCGACCCGGATGCGATCCACCTGCCCGGCATCTTCGTGCACCGGCTGGTGCACAACCCGACGCCCGAGAAGCGAATCGAGCAGCGCACGACGCGCGCGGCCCGCTAGACCCGAGAGGACGACCATGCCCTGGACCCGCGACGAGATGGCGGCCCGTGCCGCCCGCGAGCTTCGCAACGGCTACTACGTGAACCTCGGAATCGGGCTGCCGACGCTGGTGGCCAACCACGTGCCCGCCGACATGGAGGTCTGGCTCCAGTCGGAGAACGGGCTGCTGGGCATCGGACCGTTCCCGACCGAGGACGAGGTGGATCCCGACCTGATCAATGCGGGCAAGCAGACGGTCACGACGCTGCCGGGCTCGTCGATCTTCTCGTCGGCGGACTCGTTCGGGATGATCCGGGGAGGCAAGATCAACCTTGCGATCCTGGGTGCGATGCAGGTGTCCGAGCGCGGCGACCTCGCCAATTGGATGATCCCCGGCAAGATGATCAAGGGGATGGGTGGCGCGATGGATCTGGTGGCGGGCGTGGGCCGAGTGATCGTGCTGATGGAGCACACCGCCCGGCGCAAGGACGGGGGCGAGGATCTGAAGATCCTGCCGACGTGCACGTTGCCGCTGACCGGCGTGGGGGTGGTCGATCTGGTCATCACCGATCTGGCGGTGATCGAGGTGACGTCGGGCGGCTTGGTCGCACGGGAGCTGGCGCCCGGCGTGACTCAGGCCGAACTCACCGTCAAGACCGGATGTCCGGTGGACGTCTCGGCACTGAATACGCATTGATCGGCACGCGTACTCTCGCCACGTGCCGAAACGCTGGACGGACAGACCGCGGGAAACCGCGGTCGCAGGAGGTCAGTACTGACGCGGACGCCGCTGACCGGCGTACCCGCCGCCTCCACCGCCGCCGCCCCCCCCACCGCCGCCGTAGCCGCCGCCACCCCCACCGCCGCCACCCGAAGCGCCGCGGCGGAAACCTCCACCGCCGCCCTGCTGCTCGCGAGCCTCGTTGACGACCAGCGCGCGACCTTCGAGCGAGCTGCCGTTGAGCGCGCGGATCGCGTTCTGCGCGCCGTCGTTGTTGGTCATCGTGACGAACCCGAAGCCACGGGAGCGGCCGGTCTCGCGATCGGTGATGATCCGCGCCTCGATCACTTCGCCGTGGGCGGAGAACAGTTCGGTGAGTTGGGCATCGGTGGCGCGCCAGGGCAGGTTACCGACGTAGATCTTGGTGCTCATGCAGTGACCTCGAAGAACGAGTGATCAGTTGCATTTCGAGGTGGAGCACAGCGACCGGGCTTTCGAGCCGATCCCTACACAGCGTACCGTGAAATGCAATTCGGGCGCGGTGGCCTCAGCCCTTGTGTGAGGACGGTTCGAACACGGTACGTACGTGGAGACGGATGAAGCAGAGACGAAGCAGATACGAATGCAGGACAGCGCCCTGCCGGGGTACTGTGCCACAAAGGATACTGGGCCGCACTAGCCAATTCGAATTACCCCCATGCATTCGGGGACAGTGATCGGGCCGTCGGATACCGCGTCCGCGACGCCGCAGCGACGGGCATCGGAAGCACTTGCAAAGCGCCGATTACTGGATGAAAATACAGCCTTCGCGGCTTCCGCTCCCACCCCGTCCGACCATGCGCGACCTCACCGCACGCCAGCAGGAGATCCTCGGTCTGATCCGGGAACACATCGCCGACACCGGCTTTCCGCCCACCCGCGCCGAAATCGCCGCCCGGCTCGGCTTCCGCTCGCCGAACGCGGCCGAGGAGCACCTGAAGGCGCTGGCTCGCAAGGGCGTGATCGAGCTCACCTCG
>JBIKMO010000180.1:0-8713 GCA_044359175.1 Burkholderiaceae bacterium
GGCTCAGAAGCTGGTCTTCGATCGCACGATCAGCTGCGCGCGCCGGATGTCGCCGACGCTGCCGATCGGGAACGCGACGTCGACGTGCGCGACGCGGGGCACCGCGGTGCGCGTGCTGAAGATCCTCAACCCGAACCCGACGTCGGCGATCCAGCCGCGGTCGACGTTGCCCGCGGCCTGCTCGCCGCCCCAGGCGCGGCCGACGTCGACGAATCCGGCCGCGCCGACCCGGAACAGCCGCAGCGGGAACGCGTCGGTGTAGAACCGCTCCTCCAGCGTGAACAGCACCCGCCGCGTGCCCGCCTGCCAGCGCAGCGGAAAGCCGCGCAGTCCGGTGTCGCCGCCCAGGGTCAGCGTGTCCAGCGGCTCGGGATGGGTCAGCAGGTCGCCGGCAAGCGATGCATACAGCAGCCAGCGCCGGTCCTGCGGCAGATAGACCTGCAGACGCGCGCCGGCCGACTGCCGCTCGATGCGTCCGTCGACCAGCCGTCCGGACAGCGTGCCGGACGCGACCACCATCTGCGACGGCGCGGGCTCGAAGCCCCGCGCGAGGCTCACCGAGTACAGCCACGCCTCGCCGGTGGAACCGAGCGCGCGCATCGCACGGCCGACCTGCACCGACGCCGACAGCCCGAGCGCGACGAACTCGGGCCGCCCGACCTGGTCCAGGTTCTGCGCCCTGCGGAAGCGGTCCTCGATCAGATCCCAGCGCACGAACGGTCCGACGAGCGTCTCGTCCTCGGGCAGCACCGGTGGCGGCGTGAACCCCGGGGCGATCGCATAGGCGTCCTCGCGCGCGGCGAGGCCGACGCTCCAGCGGCGCACCCATCCGTCGACCACGCCGCTCGACACGCCGTAGAGCAGCTCGGCGCGGTCCTGCCGCCGACGGTAGCGGGTGGAGACCTCGCCGGCGCGGTAGACCGAGTCGATCCGATCGTCGCCCGATGCGGTCAGCGACGCGCTCCAGCGCTCGTCCAGCGACCAGAACGGGCGCGCGATCCGCGCGGTCCAGCGCTCGCCGTCGTCGTTGCCGGACAGGCTCGCGCCGATCGACAGCCGCCCGCCGAACGCACGGTCGTCGGCGAGCGAGAACTCGGTGCCGGACCGATCGACGTTCGAGAATCGGCTGAGCGAGGCGGCAACGCCCGTGCCCAGCAGGTTGTAGTCGGTGATCGCCACCGAGTACGCGTTCTCACCGCCCGAGCGGCTCAGTCCGAACTCCGGATACAGGGTCCAGGTGTCCCGGGTGGCGACCTCGATGTCGACCACGCGGTCGCGGACCGCGATCGGGCGGATCCGCACGTCGTACAGCATGCGCAGCCCGCGCAGCAGGCGCTCGGTCTCCTCGATGCGGCGAGCGGACAGCGGCTCGCCGGACCGGAACAGCAACCGGTGCTCGATCACTTCGGGGCGGGTGCGGATGCGTACCGCGTTCGCCCAGCGGTAGGGCCACGCCGACTCGCGCGGGTCCTCGACGTCGAACACGTTGCCGGTGACCACGCGGATCTCGCCGATCACCGCGCCGTCGGCCTCGAGCTGCGCGAACGAGGGCAAGGCCGGGTCGCGCGCGGCCTGAGCCCGCACGGTTCCGGTCGATGCCGGTCCGAGCGCAATCGCCGTGGCGGCCGCGACGGCGAGCGCCGCCACGATCCGGGTCACGGCGAACGCGAAGCGCTCGCGCGCCGGTGCCCGGCTCGGGGGCCGGCGGGGGCGGAGACTTCGCGCGGGCGCCATCGTCGAGCCACCCTACCGCGAGCGCCGACACGGCGCAAACCGGCGGCTACACTGTGCCGATGACCCGTCCGACCCAAGCATTCGCCGCGTGGCCCGCAGGCCCCGTTCGATGAGGCCGGTGGCGGCGCGGCTCACGGTGCTGCTCGCGGCGCTGCTCGGCGCGGGGGTGCCCGGTCCGCCCGCGGTTGCCGAGACGCGGCCGAACATCGTGCTGATCGTCGCCGACGACCTCGGCTTCTCCGATCTCGGTGCGTTCGGCGGCGAGATCGCGACGCCGAACCTGGACGCGCTCGCGCAGGCCGGGGTCCGCTTCTCGAACTTCCACGTGTCCGGCTCGTGCTCGCCGACCCGCGCAATGCTGCTCACCGGCGTCGCCAGCCACGTCGCCGGCGTCGGCAACCTGCTGGAGTCGATGCCCTTCGAGCACCGCGGCCGTCCCGGCTACCTCGGCTCGCTGGACACCGGCGTGGTCTCGGTCGCGACCGTGCTGCGCGACGCCGGTTATCGGACGATCGCCAGCGGCAAGTGGAACGTCGGAACCGAACCGCACAACCTGCCGCCGCAGCGCGGCTTCGACCGCTCTCTGGTCCAGGGCGACACCGGCTCGGACAACTGGGTGCCGAGCCAGCGCTACCTGCCGATGGCGGCCCGCGTGCTCTGGTTCGAGGACGGCCGCGAAGCCCCCATGCCGCAACGGTTCTACTCGAGCGCGTACTTCACCGACCGGGCGATCGGCTTCCTGCGGGAGGGCGAGCGCAGCGGCCGCCCGTTCTTCCTGCTGCTCGGCTACCAGGCCAACCATGTTCCGGTGCAGGCGCCGCGCGAGTTCATCGACCGCTACCGCGGGCGCTACGACGCCGGCTGGAGCGTGCTGCGCGAACACCGCCGCGACCGCGCGGCCGCGCTCGGGCTGGTCCCGCCGGACACGCGGCTCGCGCCCCAGCCGCGGGTCGCCGACTGGGACGCGCTGTCCGATCGCGAACGCCGCTACCAGGCCCGACTGATGGAGGTGTACGCCGGCATGGCCGAGGCGATGGATCACCACCTCGGGCGGCTGATCGCCCACCTGCGCGAGACCGGCGAACACGAGCGGACGGTCTACCTGTTCCTCTCCGACAACGGCCCGGAAGGCTCCGACTACCGCGACGCGCGGCCGTGGCTGCTGACCCAGTACACGCGACGGCTCGAGGCGCTCGGCGGCGAGGGCGCGTACGTGGTGATGGGACCGTCCTGGGCGGCCGCGAGCGCCTCGCCGCTGTCGGGCTTCAAGTTCTACGCCGGCGAGGGCGGCATCCGCGTGCCGCTGATCGTCGCCGGCGTACCCGGAGCCGCCGCGGGCGCGATCCACGGCGGCCTCACCCACGTGACCGACGTGGTGCCGACGCTGCTCGCGCTCGCGGGCGCGACGCATCCGGCACACGCGCCGGGTGCGCAGGTCGCCGCGCCCTCCGGCCGCAGCCTGCTGCCCGTGCTCGCGGATCCGACCGCGCGCGTGCGGGGCCCCGACGAGGATCTCGGCTACGAACTGTCCGGCAACGCCGCGCTGTTCCGCGGCGACCTGAAGCTGGTGCGCAACCTGCCGCCGTTCGGCGACGGCACCTGGCGGCTCTACGACCTGCGCCGCGACCCGGGCGAGACCACCGACCTGCGCGAACGGCTGACGCAGACGTACGCGTCGATGCAGACCGCCTGGGAGGCGTGGGCGCGCGAGCATCGCGTGCTGCCGATCCCGCCAGGCTACGACCCCCAGCGCGCGGTGCTGATCCACACGTTTCGCGCCTACTGGATTCCGCAGTATCGGGCGCCGGTGCTGGTGGCCGTGGGGGTGCTGGCCGCAGCGGCGCTCGGTGCGCTCTGGCTGCGCCGGCGACGCGTACGCTGAGCGGCGGCGACGTGCGTGCGGGCGCCGGCGATCCTGAGCCGCGCCTCATCGTCCGGCGGGCAGTTCAGCCAAAGAGCGCCCGGTCGAGCGCGTGCAGGTCGCGAAAGACGGGGGGTGCAGCGGTCTCGCCGTACCGGTGCGCGAACTGCGGACGGCTCAGCCACGCGGCTCGCAGGCCCGCACGACACGCGCCGGCCACATCGAGCTCCGGGTCGTCGCCGACGTGCAGCACCGCGTCCGGCGCGACGCCCGCGATCCGGCAAGCGGCATGGAACATGCGGGCGTCGGGCTTCGCGCAGCCCAGTGCGTGGGCGGCGACCGACCCCGCGAAGTAGCCGCCCAGGCCGACGCGCGCGACGTCCGCGTTGCCGTTGCTCACCGCCACCAGCGGCACGCGGGCGGCCCAGCGCGACAGCACCGGCAGCACGTCGTCGAACAGCGTGACCTGCTGCCGCGCGGCGAGGAAGGTCTCGAACGCCGCGTCTGCGAGGGCTGGATCCTCCTCCGCATGCCGCATCGCGCGGCGCAGCCCCTCGCGGCGCAGGAAGCTCATGTCGTGTGCACGCTCGGGGTGATCGGCGAGCACCGCGCGCCGGATCGAGGCCCGCACCGCCGCGTCGGTCCGCGCGGCGGTGCGCGGCGCGTGCTCGGCGAGCCAGTCCGCGAGCACCCGTTCGGCGTGCTCGAGCACCGGTCCGACCGGCCACAGCGTGTCGTCCAGGTCGAGCGAGATCGCGAGGGGCGCGGCGATCACAGCAGCAGGAACGCGAGGATCGCCACCAGCGTCGGCGGTACCGCAGCGACGAACAGTCCGCCCGGGCTGATCGCGCCGTCGTCGAAGTGACCGCGCAGGATCGCCCAGCCCGCCGGATTCGGTGCGTTCGCGATCACCGTCAGTCCGCCGCCGGTGACCGCGCCGGTGACCAGCGCGTACTTGAAGGCATCATCGGTACCCTGCACCAGCGAACCGAGATAGGTGAGCGCGGCGTTGTCGGTGATCGCGGTCAGCGCGGTCGCGCCGAAGTAGAGCACCGTCGGGCTCATGCCTTCGAGGGCGGGCTGCAGCCACCACTGCTGCTGCGCACCCAGCGTGACCAGACCCGCGAGGAAGAACGCCACCATCAGCCCCTCGCGCAGCAGCAGACGGTCCTGGTGGCGCGCGTACGCCGTGGCCACGCCGAGGAAGAACAGGAACAGCGCCATGAACACGACCGGATGGTGAGCGAAGACCACGACCCCGACCAGGAAGACGACATGCGCCGCCACCAGCGCCATCGGTACGTCGATGCGCTGCCCGAGCGCGTCGATCGTCAGGCCGCGCAGTTCGGCCCGGAACAGCAGGGTGACCGCCACCGCGTTGACCACCACCGCGACCGCCGCCTTCCAGCCGATCTGAGTCAGCATGAACGCGAGGTCCCAGCCCCACTGGCCGGCCACCATCAGCACCGGGGGGGCCGCGTACGGCGTGAGCGTGCCGCCGATCGACACGTTGACGAACAGGATCCCCAAGGTCGCGTAACGCAGGCGGTTCGAGATGCCCTGCGCATAGAGCTGATCGCGCAGCAGCAGCGCGGTCAGCGTCATCGCGGCCGGCTCGGTGATGAAACTGCCCAGCAGCGGGCCGACGGTCATCGCGACCAGATAGAACGCGACGCCGCCCGACAGCGGCAGCAGCCTCGCGAGCACCACCACGGCCTGCCGTGCCAGCTGCAGGATCGGCTTGCTCGCGGCGATCACCATCACGACGAACACGAACATCGGCTCGCCGAAGTTCAACCCCTCGAGGTAGCCGGTGGCCGCACCGCTGCCCAGCGCGAGGGCCATGAAGACCACGAGCACCATCGCCCAGAAGCCGAACACCGCCTCGACCTCGCCGAGCAGGTGCCACACGCCCGCGTGCGCCGGCTGATGGTGGGCGAGCCGCTCGAAGAACTTGGTGAGGAACGTGTGCGCGACCGCGATCGCGAACAGGATCGTGCCGATCAGCTGCAGTGCCGAAGGTTGGGTCATGTCGGTACCCGGAAGACCCCGATCGCATCAGGGTGAGCGGCGGCACTGTAACAGCTCCGGCTCGAACGCGGGGTGGGCAGGCCGCCTCGGCGTCGAACGCACCGCTGCGGCGGCGGGCAGCGCCGATCACCCAGCGGACGGTCCACCCCGGCGCACCGCCGGGGCCATCAGGTCGATCGCGGCCTCGATCGTCTGAGGGGAGCGGTCCCCGAGCGCATCGCGCAACCCGAGCGTCGCGACGCGGCCGAGCACGTCGACGGTCGCACGGGTCATCACCGGGTCCACCCCCAACGATTCGAGCAGCGCGCGCGCCATGTCGGCCTCCTCGGCGCGACGTCCGGCGTGCACCGGCGTCGTGCGGATGATGCGCAGCGCATTCGCGCGCCACGGCAGCGCGTCGTGCCACTGCGCGGCGGACTCGATCACCTGCGCGTCTACCCCCGCGCCGCGAGCGGCCGCGAGGCACTCGAGCAGCAGCGCGATCGTGCCTTTCATCAGCACGCTGCGCAGCAGCTTGACCGCACTCGCCTGCCCGGCCTGCGCGCCGATCACCTCGATCCGCATGCCCCACGGACCCATGCGATCGGCGAACGCCGATGCGCCCGCGCCGCTCGCCAGGATCGGCACGCGGTGCGCGTGCTCGAGCGTCGAGCCCTCGAGCACGCCGTCGGCGAAGGGCGTGCCATGCACGGCGAGCGTGGCCTCGATCGCGCGCTTGACGTCGGGCGACGCGGACGACAGGTCGACGTAGAGCTGCGAGGCCCGCAGCGCGGGGGCGATCGCCCGGGCGGCCTCGAGCGCCTGCGAACCCTGCGTCACCGCAATCACCAGGTCCGCCTCGGTGCCGAGGGCCTGGGGCGACTCGAGCAGCCGTACCCCGGCCTCGGCCGCGCGGCGCCGAAGGTGCTCGCGCCCGGCGTCGCGCTGCCAGGCGACCGTGCCGACCAGCCCGGCGTCGCGCAGCCCTCGCGCGAGCCCGTGACCGATCTCGCCCAGACCGACCAGACCGAGCCGCAACGGCGCGACGCTCACGTCGCGGCTCCCGGACGCCGGAGCAGCGCGAGCTGGCGCGACTGGGCGACGATACGACCCGATTCGTCCCACAACACGCCGTCCTCGATCAGTCGGCCATCGGCGAGGTCCTCGGTGCGGAAGCGGCACAGGATCCAGCCCGGCGCGGGCCGACGGCGCAGGTCGACCGTCAGCGACACGGTCGGCACCCAGCCCACGGCACCCAGCACCCCGAACACCGACGGCGGGAACGCGTCGGCGAACAGCAGGTTCGCGAGCGGGTCGGGCGCGCGGCCATCCCTGAACCGGACCCAGCCGGTGACCTGCGCGCGCCCGGCCGCCCCGGCGCGGGCCTCGTCCGGGTGGAGCCGGATGTCCAGCCGCCCGAGGATCGACAGGGTCACGCCCTGCTCCCCCCCGGAGCGCGCGACACACGCGTCGGGCGGCGGCACCGCGGGCGGCGCGATCGCGATCGCGGGCTCTCCGACCGCGCCGAGGTCGCCCATCGCGGCCAGCACCTCGAGCCGCGACCCGCCGTCCTGCACCAGGGTCGCCCGCGCGGTGGTGAGCGTGCGGCCGGTGCGCAGCACGTCCACGCCCACCTCGCACGGCGCATCCTGCAGGCCGGGGCGCAGGTAGTGCACGGTGACGCTCAGCGGGTCGGGATGCGAGGGCAGCGCCGCACGCAGCGCCGACACGGCGACCGCCGCCAGATACCCGCCATTGGGGTTGGCACCGATGCTCCAGCCGGGATGGATGCGGCCGGTGAAGCGACCGTGCCCCGCCGGATCGAGCCGGGTCTCGAGATCGAAGACGTTCATGCGCAACGTGTACCTCGGATCGCCGTCCGCGTCCGCCGCGGGCACCCGGCACCGGAACGCGCACCGACACCGCTCCGGGCCAGCCGGCCCACGGAGCCCGGCTCAGATCAGGATCAGCCCACCTGCGATCGTCAGCGCCTGACCGGTGATGCCGTCGGCTTCGGGCGAGGCCAGGTACACCGCCAGGTGCGCGATCTCGTCCGGTGCGAGCAGCCGACCGATCGGCACGTTCGCCATCAGCGCGGGAAGCACGCGCTCCTGCGGCACGCCGAGCACCTGCGCCATCCGCGGCAGCGCCTCGCCGATCATGTCGGTGTCGACGAACCCGGGGCAGATCGCGTTGACGCGCACGCCGTTCGCCGCGGTCTCCAGCCCGAGGCAGCGGGTGAGTCCGACGACCGCGTGCTTCGAGGCGTTGTACATCGACTGGTTGCGCGAGCCGTACTTTCCCGCGGTGGAGGCGACGTTGATCACGCGTCCGGCGCGTGCCGCGACCATCGCCGGCAGGAACGCGCGCGTGACGCGCACCAGCGCGATGTAGTTGACCTCCATCGTCTCCTGGAAGTCGGCCAGCGTCGCGTCCAGGAACGGCGCGACCCGGTGGATCCCTGCGTTGTTGACCAGCACGGTCGCGTCGCCGAAGGCCTCGCGGGTCCGCTGCGCGAACCGCACGACGTCTTCGTCATCGCGCACGTCGCAGCGCACGGCGATCGCCCGCCCGCCGGCGGCGCGCACCGCATCGGCCACCGCGTCGACCTCGGACCCGGTACGCGCGGCGAGCGCGACCGCCGCGCCCTGCTCGGCGAAGCGCAGCGCGATCGCTCGGCCGATCCCGCGGCCCGCACCGGTGATCGCAGCCACGGCGCCCTCGAGTCGCAGCGTCATCGTCCCGCGTTCCCCCCGGCCGTTGCGCGCGCCTGCAGCGCGGACTCGATCGCCATCCGCAGCTTCGGGCTGCCCGGAGCGACCGAGCTGCCGAACCGCGCGATCGGGCGGGCGTCGCGGCCGATGAGCACCTTCTCGAAGTTCCAGGACGGCGGCTGCCCGGTGGCCTGGGCGAGCGCCGCGAACAGCGGGTGCGCGTCCGGCCCCCGCACGCGTACGGCCGTGAACATCGGAAACCGCACACCGTAGGTGTTGAAGCAGACCGCGGCGGTCTTGCGGGCGTCGGGGTCCTCCTGCTGAAAGTCGTTCGACGGGAAGCCGAGCACCACCAGCCCGCGCGTCGCGTACGCCGCGTTCAGCGCCTCCAGAC
>JBIKMO010000025.1:0-27096 GCA_044359175.1 Burkholderiaceae bacterium
GCGTGCGCGGTAGCGAACGGGCCGGACGCGGTCGAGGTCGGCCTCACGCGCGATCGATGCGGTCGCAACGTTCGCAGCCACCGTCGGCCATCGCGCCGCGGATCCGGCGGCTGCCTTCTGTGCCTCGCCCGGGCGGGGTGCCCGTCGGATCGGGCGCCGCGTCGGACGCCCCGTCGCCTGCGCCCCGCCGGGCCCCCCGCTCAGCCGCCCTTGCCCGCCGCCTCCAGCGTCTTCAGGTCCAGGCCCTCGACCGCGCGCTTGAGCGTCGCCAGGTCCACGCCCTCGCCCTCGGCCTGAACGACCACGCCATTGCCCAGCACCAGCTTGTACTCCGAGCGGCGTCCGGTCTTTTCCTCGCGTTCGTGCACCATCCGCGCGCCGTCCTTGTAGGTGCGCTCGCGTTCGGTGCCGGTCTCGCGCTCGCCGGTCACGCCCATCCAGCCGGCGATCGACATCAGTCCGGACAAGCCCCCGATGTCCATGATCTCCAGCTCGACGCGCCGCTCGCCCTGCCCGTAGTCCGCCTTCGCGGACGAGCCCTTGATGCCCATCGCGGTGGTGTCGCTCGCCTCCCACTGCCCTCGCGCCAGCCCCGCGACCGTCTCGGGCAGCACCGCCTTCAGCTGCTGCGCGCCGATCGGCACGCGCTGCCCCGCGCCGGCGGCACCCGCCACCGCGCCCAGCGCCTCGCCCGCGGCCTTGCCGATCGCCGCGGGATCGCCCGACTTCGAGGCCTCCTCGACCTTCTTCGCGGCCTGCTCCATCTTCTTGGCGAACTCGTCGAGCTTCTTCGTGTCGACCGCGACCTCGCCCTTGGGCGTCGAGATCTTCAGCTCGCCGGTCGTGGTCGGCACCGCGGGCATGAACATCGCGCTGACCGCCACCACCAGCAGGTTCGCGACGAAGCCGCAGACCACCAGGACCGCGGTGTAGACCAGCGCCCTGTCCTGGGGCACCTTCATCACGACCGGTGCGCCGAGGTAGATCAGGTAGATCGTGTACAGCGCACCCAGCAGCGCGAGCAGCGACAGCCCGGGCAGCAGGTAGACGACGCCCGCGACCATCGCGGCGGTACTGCCGTAGGCGATCAGCTTGAAGGCGCTCGGGTAGTGCGAGCGGCCGCCGAACTTCGGTGCGAGCAGGTCGGCGATCTTCGCGACCACCAGCGCCATCACGACCGTCATCACGATCTGCAGCACCGCCTGCACCAGGCCCGAGAAGAACGGCAGGCGAATGGTCACGCCGAGCGCGCCGAAGCCGATGATCGAGAAGCCGATGAACGCTGCGATCGCCGGGATCGCGGCGAGCCACACGAGGTAGTTGCGGATGACCGCTGCGGGCTCGGCCGGGTCGACGTCGACCTTGGGCCATTCGGTCCGCGGCGACAGCAGCATCGCCTTCACGCGTTCGATCGAGATCATGGCGGTTTCCTCTCCCCGGAGCCGGCGTCGCGGCGTGCGCCCGGCAGGCGCCGGCGCCGCGCCGGTGGCCGAGCTTAGCCCCGGACGTGCGACTGCGCCACCGCCGCGGGCCGCCCCCGGGGTGCGCCACCGGCCTCCCGACGCCCCGGCGCCCGCGCCGGGGCGCCCACGTCGCGACCCCGGTACGCGCCCCCGCCCGACGGCGGTATGCTGGTCGGATGCTCGTGCGCCGCCTGATCCCCGCGGACGCGCCCGCCTACCGCACGCTGATGCTGTCGGCCTACCGCGACCACCCCGAGGCATTCACCTCCTCGTACGAGGAGCGCGCCGCGCAGCCGGCCGACGGTTGGGCGTGGCGGCTCGCGCCCGGCGCGGAGGTCGCGCAGCGCGTGTTCGGCGCGTTCGTCGGCGACCGCCTCGTCGCCGCAGCCGGCTGGCAGCGCGAGGACCGCTCCAAGACCGCGCACCGCGCCGAGCTGTTCGGCATGTTCGTCGCGGGCGACGTCCGCGGCCGCGGCGCGGGGCGCGCGCTGGTCGACGCGGTCCTGGCCGACCTGCGCGCGACCCCCGGGATGCTCACCGTGCGGCTCACGGTCACCGACGGCAACGACGCCGCCGAGCGCCTGTACGCGCGCTGCGGATTCGTGCGCATCGGCCGGGAGCCGATGGCGGTTCGCGTGGGCGAGGGATTCGTCGCGAAGGTCGCGATGTGGCGGGCGCTCGCCGTGGCGGCGGACGCGGCCGCGTGAGCGCGGCGCGCGGCGACGCTCAGCGGGCGCCCGCGACCACCGCACCACGCGCCGCGGTCACCCGCCAGCGTGCGTCCGAGAGCAGGAACCCGCTGGCGCGCAGGCCCAGCCCGTCCATCAGCCAGGCTGCGGTGTCGCCGGTGCGTTCGTGGGTCCACACCAGGTCGGCTCGACCGTCGCCGTCCAGATCCGCCGCCCGGACGATGCGCCAGTCGGGTGCGGACAGCAGCACCGCGGCCGCGCGCCGCTCGAGTCCGTCCATCAGCCACGCCGCGGTCCAGCCGCTGCCGGCGTGGCGCCACAGCAGGTCGGCCCGGCGGTCGCCGTCCAGGTCGGCGACCTCCTGCACGGCCCACGCCGGGTCGGCGGACAGGAAGGCGGTCGCGGTCGCGGTCAGCCCGGACATCCGCCAGGCCGCGACCGCCCCGCTCGCGCGGTGCCGCCACAGCAGGTCGGCCCGGCCGTCGCCGTCGAGATCGGCTGCGTGCGTGACCTCCCAGGCGGGGTCGGCGAGCAGCGGCGCCTGCGCGGCGGGCATCACGCCGTCCATCAGCCAGGCCGCGGTGCCGCCGGACGCGCTGCGCCACACCAGGTCGGTCCTGCGGTCGCCGTCGAGGTCGGCAACCTGCACGACCCGCCACGACGGATCGGCGAGCACGACGCGCTGACGCAACACCCGCGCACCGTCCATGATCCAGATCGCGGTCGCGCCGGTACCGGCGTCGCGCCAGAGCAGGTCGGCCCGGCCGTCACCGTTGAAGTCGCCGACGTGCGTGACCTGCCAGCCGGCTCCGGCGATCAGCATCGCGCCCTCGCGTGCGCGCCCGTTCGCATCCATCAGCCACACCGCCACCGATCCGGTCGAGGCGTCCTGCCACACCAGGTCCTCGCGGCCGTCGCCGTCGACGTCGGCCGTGTGCGAAACCTGCCAGGCGGACGACCGAAACAGGGCGATCGCCTCGATCACCGCGAGCCCGTCCATCCGCCAGGCGACCGTGTCGCCGCCGCGCCGATCGTGCCACAGCAGGTCGGCTCGCCGGCGCATCGGCACGGCCGGCGCGTCGACGCCGATCTCGGCGACGTAGCGCGCGAGCGGCTCGACCTCCGCGTCGGCCAGCCCGGGGGGGGCGTGGGCCCGAATCGCCGCCGGGAGGGTCGGCGCCGATCCGTCGTGCAGGTAGGGCGCGGTCGACCAGGCGTCGCGCAACGTCGGCACGTCGATGCCGGTCAGCGCCGCGCCCAGGCGGCGACCGCTGGTCGCGCGGATCGTGCCGACCGCACGCGGCTCGAGCGCGCCGCCGCCGGCGAAATCGCCGTCGCCGTGGCACTCGGCGCAGCCGCGCGCGACGAACAGCGCCTGTCCCACCCGCGCCTCGGCGGTCATCGAGCCGTCGGATGCGCGGTGGGGTGACGCCGCGACCCGGTCGAGCGAGGCGACGTACGCGGCGAGCGCATCCAACTCCGGGCTCACGCCCGCCTTGCGATCGCCCAGCGGCTGGCGCCGCGTCCCGGTACCCAGCTGCGCGTCGGTCATCAGCCCGACCCCGCCGGCCAGCGCGCGGATCTCGGTCTCGAAGTCCTGCACCTCGTCGAAATTCGCGCTCCAGTGCAGCCGGCCCTGCGCGCCGGCCCGCCCGCGCAGCGAGATCGTGTTGCGCAGTCCCTCGCCGCGCTGCGTGAAGTCCCACACCCGGCCGTCGTGCCCGCCGTCGGCGTGGCAGCTCGCGCAGCTCAGGTAGCTGTCGCGAGCGAGCCGAGGGTCGCGCGCGTCGTGGAACAACTGCTTGCCCCGCAGCACGGGCGCCGGCAGGCGCTCGCTCGTCACCGTGGCGACCTCGGCCAGCACGGGCGCCACGGTCTCGCCCGCGTCCAGGAACCGCGCCAGGTCGTGCACGCCCACGCTGCGGCTCATGAAGTTGTGCACGTACAGCTGAAGTCCGTCGGGCGACTGCGCGAGCCCCTGCGGCGCCAGCCCCGCCTCGAGGCGGAACCGCTCCAGCCCGGTCACCGTGTCGATCACCGCGACCTGCCGACTGGTCTCCAGCGCGACGAACAGGAACCGGCCGTAGACGTGGTAGAGCGCTGCGGAGGCGACGCTCGCATTGTCGTGGTCCACGCGCGACTCGCCGTGTTCGACCAGCGCCGCGAGGTCGATGCGCGAGCTCACCGCACGCACGGTGTTCTGGAAATCGAGCGGCAGCCCGTCGCGCAGCAGGCCGCGCATCAGGTTGTCCTGCTTGGAGGGGACCCAGGCCATGCGTCCGTCGGGCGCGATCGCCGGCGCCCCCAGGTAGTTCGGCACGCCGCGCCCGCTCACCTCGGTGTCCGGCCGCGTGCCGTGGCCGAGCACGACGGTACGCGCCACCGACATCGCCGCCGTGTCGACGACCACGACCTCGCCGCCGGTGGCCTGGCCGTTCGTACCCGATCGCACCTGCGCGGTCGACTCACCCGGCTGCGGCGGCGTCACGAACCGGGACACCAGCAGCCGGCGATCGTCCGCGGTCAGCGCCAGGTGCCGCGGGGTCGCGCCCACCGACAGCAGCGCGCGCTGCACGCCGCCCGCGTCGTAGCGCGCGACCCCCCCGTACGCCTCCAGCGCGACGAACACCGCGCCGCTGCCCGCGATCACCAGGCCGTGGGGCTGCGCGGCCGGAGGCAGCGCCACCGTGGCCGCCAAGCTCAGCGTCGCGGGGTCGATCACCGACAGCGTCGAGGACGCGCGGTTGCTCACCCACACCCGTCCGTCGGGGGCGATCGCGACCGCTCGCGGATCGGCGCCCACCGCGATCTCGGCGACCCGCTGGTGAGTGGCCGCGTCGATTACCGCCACCGAATCGTTGTCCGGGTTGACCACCCAGACCCGATGCCCGCCCGTCGCGCGCCGCTCCAGCACGATGCTCGACGAAGATCGCGGCGCGGCGAACGGCGCCGGCGCCTCGACCCGCTGCACGAAGGTGCGCGTCGAGGTCTGCCCCGACGGCGAGCGCACGGTCAGCGTGACCGTGTACGCGTTCGCCGCCGGGTACACGTGGGTGACCGTTGGCGACGTCAGATATCCGGTCGCCGGCGAACCGTCGCCGAAGTCCCACCGGTACTGCAGACCGGCGCCGACCGCCCTCGCGGAGAACGTCACCGTCTCACCGGCCGAGGCGGGCCCCGAGAGCGCCTCGGCGAGCTGGATCGGCGCGTCGTCGACGTACGCGCGCAGCGTGGTCTGCGCGCTCGCACCGCGCGCGTCGGTCGCGATCAGCGTCGCGACCATGTCGCCCGCGACCTGCGGCGTGCCGCTCACCCGCCCGGTCGCGGCATCCAGGGCGAGGCCCGCGGGCAGGCCGGCGGCCGCGTAGGTGATCGCATCGCCGTCCGCATCGGTCGCCCGCGCGTCGAAGCTCACCGGGACGCCGCGGGTAAGCGCCGGCTGCGGCAGCGCGCCCCACTCCGGCGCCCGGTTCGGTCCACCCGGCGCGTCGCCGGTCACGGTCCATGCGAACCAGGTCTCGACCGTGCGCAGCCCGTTGGTCGCGGACACGGTCACCACGTGACGCCCCGCGCGGTCGGGCACGCCGGAGATCACCCCGCTGGCGGCGTCGATCGCCACGCCGGACGGCAGGCCGAGCGCCGACCAGCGCAATGCGCGTCCGCTCGGGTCGGCGCCGTCGATCGCGATGCGCACGAAGGCCCCCGCGACGGACGCGTGCTCGCCCGGGCCCGCCACCGACGGCGCGTCCTGCAGCGTCACGCGGACGATGCGCGCGATCGACGGCGTGCCCTGCCCGTTCATCGCGAACAGCATCCACTCGCCCGGCAGCAGGACGCCCGGGTTGGACGGCACCTCGAGCTCGTACTCACCCGGTGCCTCGACCCGGAAGGCGAGCGGCACGCGGCGCTGGTCGTGGTTGACCGTATGGGTGGTCGCCGACATCCGCACCATCGCGAAGGCGACGATCGTCGGGTCGCCCTGCACCCGCACGCGGGTGCCGTAGCCGACCGTGCTCGGCGCCGAGGTCAGCGCCGGCCGCGGTGCCGCCGTCCCGTCCTCGGCCACCAGGTAAGGCGGCGTCAGGATCTGGTAGTTGGGCTCGTTCGTCGAGCAGGCGCCGCACAGGCCGCCGCCGGCCGACAGCACCCGACCGTCGGGCAGCAGCAGCGCGACGCTGTGATAGGTGCGCGGCCGGGCCATCGGCGCGAGCACGGTGAAGGTCTCGGACACCGGATCGAAGATCTCGGGGGGCAGCACCGCGAAGTCGCTGCTGAACTCGACGGCGTAGGTCTGCCCGCCGATGACCACCACGTGCCCGTTGGGCAGCACCACGCTGTTGTGGAACACCCGCGCGTAGTGCATCGGTGCGATCCGACGGGCGGTCGCACCCGCGGTGGCGTCGATCACGAACGCGTTGCGGTTGGCGGTGCGGTCGTTGTTCGCGGCCCGCATTCCGCCGACCTTGAGGATGCGTCCGACGTCGTACATCACGGTGTTGCCGACCAGCGATTCGACGTCGTCGCCGCGCGGGCCGATCGGTGTGGTGGCGCCGCCGCCGCGGGTGTCGATCCAGTGCATCGTCCGCTGCGGGCCCGCGTGCAGCACTCGGCCGTTGCCCACCGGGATCGTCCACATGTGCGAGTCGCGGCCCCACACCGTGCTGTCCTGCACGAACGGCGTCGCGCGCACGCCGGGCAGCAGACGCCACCCGGTGGCTGGGGTCCAGACCTCACCGTGCTTGTCGCCCGCCCCGTCGCCCCACGAGCCGCCGAGCGTGAACACCGAGCCGTCACCGAGCGTGACGCTCGCGTTGTACGACCGGTTGATGTTCATCGACCCGGCCGGCACGAACGCGCCGGTCGCCGGGTCGTAGAGCGTGGTGCGGTACGAGTCGATGCCGCCGTTGATCAGCAGGCGGCCGTCCGGCAGGAACGCGGTGCCCGGGCAGAACATGTCGTGGCCGGTCTCGGCGATGCGCCGCTCGCTCACCGCCCCGCTCACCGGGTCGAGCACGCCGAACATCGTGAAGCCCGAGGTCGCGCCGAAGCTGAACCGGTCCCCGGCCGACCACATCAGGATCCGCCCGTCGGGCAGGTTCGCGATCGCCGAGGGCACCAGCGGCAGGCCGCCGACCGACCCCCAGCGCGCCCGTGCCGCGGTGGCGCCATCCAGCGCCTTGCGTCGGGCCGGCACGCCGGGCCCCTCGATGGGGGCGGCTGCGGCGGGCTGCCCAGACTCGACCTGGGCCGCGGGCGGTACGCCAGCGTCGCCGCAGCCGGCGGTCAGAGCCGCAAGGCACAGCGTAGCGACGAGGATCCGTGGAGTGCTGGACGATGTCATGCGCGCACGCAACCGCGACCGGGGGGCAATCCCCAGTCGGACCAACGACGAGATCGGAGGGAAGCGCGGCGATCGCGCTTCGGGCGAGGCTGCGGCTCAGGCCCGCGGCCGTCGTCGGCGCCGGGCGGCGCGCGTCATCGAGAGCGCTTCGAATCGAGGGAAGGAACGGGGCGGCGGCACGGGCGCCGCGGCGCGCGGGGAGTTCGACGGGGCGGGATGCATCGGTCGATGATGTGGGTACGACGGCTCGCGCAAGGGCTGCGCCCAGTGTATCGGCGCGCCGATCCTTCATCGGGGCGAGTCCCCCGGTTCCGGACGGTCAGGTCGTACCCGGCCGACCCGGAAGGATGACGTCGGCCCGAGACGCCTCGTCTGAAGCGGTCGCGCTGCCGCACCCGGGGTGCGGTCCGCGACCCCTCTTCACGATCGGTGGCGCGCGCCGCCGACTCAGCGGTCGACGAAACGGGGCGCGCGCTTCTCGAGGAAGGCCGCCACGCCCTCGCGTGCGTTCACGCCGTCGAAGGTCGCGCGCACCTGCGCGTCCTCGGTCGAGAGGCCGGCGTCGCCGACCTGAGCACCGGCGGCGGCCACGCAGCGGCGGATTGCCGCGACCGCTTCCGGACTGTGCCGCACCACCTCGCGGCCGAAGGCGAGCGCCTGCTCGAGCAGCGGTGCGTCCGCAGCCGCGATGCGGTGCACGAGGCCGATCGCCCGCGCCTCGTCGGCCGGTACCGCGCGGCCGGTGAGCATGATCTCGAGCGCGCGCGCCGGCCCGACGATCGCAGGCAGGAACTGCGTGCCCGCGTAGGCCGGCAGCAGGCCGAGCTTCACCTCGGGCAGCGACAGCGACACGTCCGGCGCGGCGATGCGCAGCGTGCATGCCATCGCGAGCTCGAGCCCGCCGCCGTAGGCCAGGCCATTGACCGCGGCAACCGACACCAGCGGCGAGCGCGACAGCCGCACGAGCAGATCGCGCGCCATCGTGGTCTTGGCCATCCGCGCATCGCCCGACAGGCCTTGCAGTTCGGCGAGATCGGTGCCGGCGCAGAACGCCCGCGCACCCGCCCCGGTGATCACCAGCAGCCGCGCGCGCCGCCGTTCGAGATCGGTGAGGCACGCGGCCAGACCATCGAGCACCGGCCGGGTCAGCGCGTTCAGCTTGGCGGGTCGCTCGATCCGGAACACCTCGCCCTCGGGCAGCGGGGTGCGGGAGAACGGCGCGGAGTCGTCATCGGGCGTCATGGGGTCTCCTGGCGGCGGGGCACCGCGACCGACGCGCCGCACGTGCCGCGAACAGCGTAGCACCCGGCCGTGCGCGAGCGGCCTGCGGTTACCATCGCGTGCGCAAGGAGACGCTGCCATGACGATGACCCCCGAGCGGCTGCGCAGTGCGCGCTGGTTCGCCCCCGACGACCTGCGTTCGATGGGTCACCGCTCGCGCTTCATGCAGATGGGCTACGGGCCGGCCGACTGGAAGGACCGGCCGGTGATCGCCATCGTCAACACCTGGTCGGACGTGAACCAGTGCCACACGCACTTCAGGCAGCGCGTGGACGACGTCAGGCGCGGCGTGCTGCAGGCGGGCGGCTTTCCGCTCGAGCTGCCCGCGATCAGCCTGTCCGAGCCGATCGTCAAGCCCACGACGATGATGTACCGGAACTTCCTCGCGATGGAGACCGAGGAGCTGCTGCGCAGCCATCCGGTGGACGGCGCGGTGCTGATGGGCGGCTGCGACAAGACCACGCCCGGCCTGCTGATGGGCGCGTTCTCGATGGGCCTGCCGTGCGTGTACCTGCCCGCCGGCCCGATGCTGCGCGGCCACTGGAAGGGCACGGTGCTCGGCTCCGGCTCCGACGTGTGGAAATACTGGGACGAGCGCCGCGCCGGCAACATCACCACCGAGGACTGGCTCGAGGTCGAGGCGGGCATCGCGCGCAGCCACGGCACCTGCATGACGATGGGCACCGCGGCGACGATGATGGGCATCGCCGAGGCGATCGGCATGACGCTGCCCGGCGCGGCCGCGATCCCGGCGGCCGACGCGAACCACCCGCGGATGAGCGCCGAGTGCGGCCGGCGGATCGTGGCGATGGTCTGGGAGGACCTGACGCCCGCGAAGCTGCTGACCCGCGAGAGCTTCCTGAACGGCATCACCACCGCGATGGCGATGGGCTGCTCGACCAACGCGATCATCCACCTGATCGCGATGTCGAGGCGCGCCGGCCACCCGGTGACGCTGGACGACTTCGACGCCGCGAGCCGACGGGTGCCGGTGCTCGCCAACATCCGGCCTTCGGGCGACCGGTACCTGATGGAGGACTTCTACTACGCGGGCGGCATGCCGGCGCTGCTCGCGCGCATCCGCGGTCACCTGTACGCGGACGCATTGACCGTGAACGGCCGCTCGATCGGCGAGAATGTCGCGGGCGCCGAAGTGCACGACGACGACGTCATCCGGCCGCTCGAGCGGCCGATCTACGCCGAAGGCGCGCTCGCGGTGCTGCGCGGCAACCTCGCGCCCGACGGGGTGGTGATCAAGCCGAGCGCCTGTGCGCCGCGGCTGCTGAAGCACGTCGGGCGCGCGATCGTGTTCGACGACTACGCGTCGATGAAACGCGCGGTGGATGACCCCACGCTGGACGTCACCGCCGACGACGTGATGGTGCTGCGCTACGCCGGGCCGCTGGGCGGACCGGGCATGCCCGAGTGGGGCATGCTGCCGATCCCGACGAAGCTCGTGCGCGAAGGGGTGCGCGACATGCTGCGGCTGTCCGACGCGCGGATGAGCGGCACCGCCTATGGCGCGTGCATGCTGCACTGTGCGCCCGAGGCCTACGTGGGCGGACCGCTCGCGCTGGTGCGCACCGGCGACCTGATCGAGGTCGACGTTCCGGCCCGCCGCATCCACCTGCGGGTCGACGACGACGAGCTCGCGCGGCGGCGCGCCGCATGGGCGCCGCCGCCGGCGCGCTTCGAGCGCGGCTACGGCTGGGTGTTCAGCCGCCACGTACTGCAGGCCGATCAGGGCTGCGATTTCGACTTCCTGGAGACCACGTTCGGCGCGCCGGTGCGCGAACCGGACATCTACTGAACCGGCGCGCCGGCCCCGAACGCCGCGGTCGCCGCGCCCGCCGCGACGAACACGCTGGCCGACATCATCCCGGCCGCGACGCCCCGACGCATTCCGATCTCCCGTGGCCGGGCCCCGCTCCAGTGCGTGCCCCGTTCCTTCGAGTATGCCCGCGGCGCGTGACCACGCCGAGACCGTTGCCGCGGCGCACCCCGGCCGATACCATCGTGCGCGCAGGGCGAGCCGACGCCGCCCCGAAGGAGACACGGGCGATGCCGCATCGGGACAAGATCCGCTGGATCGCGCTCGCGTTCGCGTCCGCCGCGGCACCGCGGGCGATCGCGCAGAGCGACGACTTCCCCAACCGTCCGGTGAGGCTGATCGTCAGCTACGCCGCCGGCAACATCGGGGACGTGCTCGGACGCGCGGTCGCGCAGAAGCTGGCCGAGCACTGGAAGCAGCCGGTGGTGGTGGAGAACCGCCCCGGTCAGGGCGGCAGCCTGGGCGCGCAGGTCGCGGCGAAGGCGGCGCCGGACGGCTACACGCTGCTGTTCTCCGCAATGGCCGCGATCGCGATCAACCCGCACGTGTACGCGCGCGTGGGCTACGACCCGATCGCCGACTTCATCCCGATCACCGCGGTCGCGCGCACGCAGGCGGCGATCCTGTACGCGAACCTCGACCTCAAGGCGAACACCTTCGCGGAACTGCTCGCGCTGTCCAGGGCCCAGCCCGGCACGCTGAACTACGGCACCGCCGGCAGCGGCACCGTCCCGCACCTGAACATGGAGGTGCTCAAGGGCCTGACCGGACTGGACGCGACGCACGTGCCCTACAAGGCCGCGGCGGCGGTGATGACCGACGTGATCGGCGGGCGGATCCAATTCGCGCAGGAGTCGTCGGCGGTGGTGCTGGCGCAGGTGCGGGCGGGCAAGGTCAAGGCGATCGCGGTGACCGGCACCGAGCGGCTGGCGCAGCTCAAGGACGTGCCGGCCCTCGCCGAGAGCGTGCCGCAGTTCGAGCCGGTGCAGCCCTGGATGGGGCTGCTCGCCCCGGCCGGCACACCGGCGGCCCGCGTCGCCCAGATCCACGCCGCGACCGCCGCGGTCCTGCGTCAGCCCGACCTGCAGGAGCGGATCGCGGGGCTCGACCTGCGGCTGCTCGGACTGGACCCGACCGAGTTCGCCCGGACCGTTCGCCGCGACCTCGAGCGCTTCGGCGGGCTGGTGAAGGCGCTGAAGCTGCAGGCGGACTGACCGTGACCGCCGGACCGCGCTACCGGGTTCGACGGCTGCCCGGCAATCCGATCGTCCGGCCCGACCAGGACGATCGGATGGGCCGCAACGTGCAGGGGCCATCGCTGATCCGCGTACCCGACTGGGTGCGCGATCCGCTGGGTCGCTACTACCTGTACTTCGCCGATCACAAGGGCGACTACATCCGCTTGGCGTACTCGGACGCGATCGAGGGGCCGTGGCGCGTGCACCGGCCCGGCGCGCTGCGGCTGCAGCACAGCGGACTGCCGACCGATCCGATCGCGGCCCCGCCGGGGGCGACTGCCGCATCGGTCGCCGGAAACCGGCCGGGACTCGCCCCGCCGGGTACGCCGGGCATCCCGGACGCGCTCGCCGACGCGACGACCCCGCACGTCGCCTCGCCCGACGTCCACGTCGATCCGGTCGGGCGCCGGATCGTCATGTACTTCCACGGCCTGGAATCGTTCGGGGTGCAGCGCACCCGGGTCGCGACCTCCACCGACGGCCTCGCCTTCGTCTGCCGGCCGGGCTCGCTCGGCCCGGCCTACTTCCGCGCATTCCGCCACGACGGGCAGGTGTACGCGCTCGCGATGCCGGGCGTGCTGCTGCGCTCGCGCGACGGCCTGGGCGACTTCGAGCGCGGCCCCGATCTGTTCGGCGAGCCGCTGCAGCGGCACACCGCGGTCCGCGTGCGCGCGGGCCGGCTCGAGGTGTTCTGGACCCGGGTCGGCGATGCGCCCGAGCACATCCTGCTGTCCGAGGTGGCGCTGGACGGACCGTGGACCGCATGGCGCGCCGGCCCGCCGAGCGCGCTGCTGCGCCCTGAACTCGACTGGGAAGGCGCCGACCTGCCGGTACGGCCGTCGTACCGGGGCGCGATCGGGGTGGACGTGAACCAGCTGCGGGATCCGGCGCTGTTCGAGGAGGACGGCCGCACCTGGCTGCTGTACGCGGTGCGCGGCGAGGCCGGCATCGCACTCGCCGAACTGCTGCCCGCGGGGTAAGCCCGGCGCGCCGTCAGCGGCGCGGCCACAACCGCGGGCGGTCGGCCATCGCGTGCAGCGCGTCGCGCTCGAACCCTGCGGTGAGCCGGTAGCCGCGCGTGACCGCGTCGATCGTCTCGGGGGCGAGCAGCGGCTCGCCGTCGGCGAGCGGCCCCGCACGCAGCCGTTCGTCGGCAAGCTCCAGCAGCTTCTCCGGGCCGCGCTCGCGGTTGGCGATCACCACCGCGTTGACCACCGCGAGCCGCCGCGCCTGGAACGCGGCGAGTGCCGACGGCAGGTCCTCCGGCTGGGCGGCGATGCACTCGGCGATCGCCTCGGCATCGAGCAACGCCTGCGACGAGCCGTTTGCGCCGATCGGATACATCGGGTGGGCGGCGTCGCCGATCAGCGCGACCCGGCCGTCGACCCAGGCGGCCACCGGATCGCGGTCGACCATCGGATAGGACAGGCAGACCTCGGCGGCCCGGATCAGCGCCGGCACGTCGGCGAAGTCGAACCGGTAGGACGCGAACAGCCCGGCGACCGCGTCGCGTTCGACCGGCCGGTTCCAGTCGCCTGCGCCCTCGTCCCCGCCGAAGCGATCGCCATGCTCGGCGACCCAGTTGATCAGCTGCAGACCATCGCGACGCGGCGCGCGCACCGGGTACAGCACCGCCTTGTGCTCGTGCACGCCCGCGATCACCATGGTCCGCGCATCGAGCATCGGCCGCGCCCAGGTGAGCCCGCGGAACATCGTGATGCCCGAGCCGCGCGGCGCGCCCTCGTCGGGCCGCATCACCGCGCGCACCGCCGACATCACCCCATCGGCGCCGATCAGCGCCTCGGTGTCCAAGCGCAGCTCGCCGCCGCGGCGCCGGTCCTCGAAGCGCACGTGCAGGAAGCCGCCGCGGCGTTCGTAGCCGAGCAGCCGCGCCCCGGGCAGCACCGCGTCGGCCCCATGGCGCTCGAGCAGCGCGCGGTACAGCACGGTATGCAGGTTGCCGCGATGCACCGACAGTTGCGGGAACGGCAGGCCGGCGTGGCGGCCGCGCGGGTCGCTGTGGATCAGCCGGCCGTCGCGCGTACGGTACTCGATCGCGCGGGTCTCGATCGCGACCTGCGCGAGCGCCTCGGCCAGGCCGAGCTCGGTGAGCACGCGCACGCCGTGCGGCAGCAGGTTGATGCCGACGCCCAGCGGAACGATCTCGCGCGCCGACTCGAGCACCGTGCAGTCGATGCCGCGCGCCCGCAGCGACAACGCGGCCGTGAGTCCGGCGATACCGGCTCCGACCACGAGTATCGGCGCCAGCCGCGACGCCACGTCAGTCGCCGCTCGGGACGAAACGCATCCGCAGCGCGTCGGCCGCCTTCGCGAGCAGCCCGGCGTCCGAGCCGACCGCGACGAACAGGCCCCCGAGCTCCAGAATGCGCCGGGAGTCGGCCTCGTCCGGCGTGAGGAAGCCCGGCGCCCGCCCGGCGGCGCGGATCCGACGCACCGCGTCCTCGATGCGCGGCCAGACCTCCGGGTGGTGGCGCTCACCGACATGGCCGAACGATGCGTGCAGGTCGGCGGGGCCGATGAACAGGCCGTCCACGCCGTCCACCGCGGCGATCGCCTCGAGGTTGGCGAGCGCCCGCTCGGTCTCGAGCTGCAGCAGGATGCACAGCTCGCGCTCGACGTGGCGGGGGTAGTCCTTCACCCGGCCCCAGCGGGTCGCGCGCGTGGTGCCGCCCACGCCGCGCAGGCCGTTGGGCGGATAGCGCATCGCGGCCACCGCGTCGCGGGCCTGCTCGGGCGTGTCGATCATCGGCACCAGCACCGACTGCGCGCCCGCGTCCAGCACGCGCTTGATCGCGACCAAGTCGTTCCAGGGCACGCGTACCACCGGATGGGTGTCGTAGGCCGCGGCGGCCTGCAGCTGTCCGAGCAACGACTCGAGGTCGTTCGCCGCGTGCTCCATGTCGAGCAGGATCCAGTCGTAGCCGGCCGCGGCGATCAGCTCGACGGTCACGTTGGAGGCGAGGCTGGACCACAGCCCGATCTGCGGGGTGCCGGCGGCGAGGGCGTGCTTGAAGCGGTTGACGGGCAGGTCCATGGCGGTCTCGGGGTCGACGGGTCCGCCATGGTAGCGCCGCACCGGTGCGCCGGCGCCCACCCGGATCGCCGGCCGCATAGAATCTCGGCAGGCGGCACGCCGAGCGCCCCGCAGACGAGGAGACACCGCGTGAGCACCCTGACCGACCACCTGAGCCGCTACGCCACCTACCACCGGGACCGGCGCAACATCGCCACCCACTTCGTCGGCATCCCGCTGATCGTGTTCGCCGTGATGGTGCTGGCGTCGCGGCCCGCGCTGTTCGAGCTCGGCGGGGCACCGGTGACGCCGGCGGTGATCGCGTCGATCGCGTCGATCGGCTGGTACGTGTCGCTCGACCGCGCGCTCGGGCTGACGATGGCGGCGGCGTTCGCCGGCATGCTCGCGCTGGCGCTGCCGCTCGCGACCGGGAGCACGGCCGTGTGGCTGGGCTGGGGCCTCGGGCTGTTCGTGCTCGGCTGGGTCCTGCAGTTCGTCGGGCACGCGTACGAGGGCCGCAAGCCCGCGTTCGTCGACGACCTGAGCGGCCTGATCGTGGGCCCGCTGTTCGTCGCGGCCGAGGCGGCGTTCCTGCTCGGACTGCGCCGGGCGCTGCGCGCCGAGGTCGAGCGGCGCGCGGGACCGACCGTGATCCGAGCCCGCCGCGGCGCGGCGGCCTGACCCCGGCGGCGAGCAGCCGCCCACCGGAGGATCGTCCGATGTCCCGAATCACCGAGGTCCGCGTCGTGCCGTTCACCTTCGAGGTCCCGGACCTCGGCCTGGGTGCGCACGCGGCGATGGGCGTGAGCAACCTGCAGTACCAGAAGGGCGCGACGCTGAAGGTCATGCGCTACGCGGTGCGGCTGCGCACCGACGACGGCCTGAGCGGCGAGTACGTGACCCACTGGGTCGGTACCTACAGCGCGCTCGGCCAGACCCACATGATCGCGCCGCACCTGCTCGGACGCGACCCGGAGGACCGCGAGGGCATCTACGACGACTTGAAGCGCGAACTGCGCGCCTACGACGGCATGGGCCATGGCCCGCTCGACATCGCGCTCTGGGACCTGGTGGGCCGCAAGTACGGGATGTCGGTATCGACGATGCTCGGCGGCTACCGCCGCCGGCTGCCGGTCTACGCGAGCACCCACCACGGTCAGGAGGACCCCGGCGGGCTGGACTCGCCCGCCGCGTTCGCCGACTACGCGCGCGCCTGCGCCGACCGCGGCTTCGCCGGCTTCAAGGTCCACGGCTGGCACGACGGCAACGTGCGGCGCGAGGCCGCGACGCTGCGCGCGGTGCGCGCGGCGGTGGGCGATCGCATCGAGATCATGTACGACCCCGGATGCCAGATCCGCACGCATCTGGAGGCGCTGCGGCTCGGCCAGGTCTGCGACGAGATCGGCGCGCTCTGGTACGAGGACCCTTACCGCGACTCGGGCGTGTCGACCACGGGCGCGCAGATCCTGCGTCAGAAGCTGAAGACGCCGCTGATGATCACCGAGCACGCGCGCGGTCCCGAGCGCAAGGCCGCCTACGCGATCGCCGGGGCCTGCGACCTGTTCCACATCGACCCCGAGTACGACCTCGGCATCACCGGCGCGATGAAGTGTGCGCACCTCGCCGAGGCGCTCGGCATCGACGTGCAGGTGCACGCCCCCGGCCCGGCACACCGCGCGTGCCTGTCGGCGATCCGGAACACCCACCTGTACGAGCTCGCGCTGGTCGGCCCCGGCATGCCCAACCTGATCCCGCCGGTCTATGCGTGCGGCTACAGCGACCAGGAGTCCGCGCTCGGCGACGACGGTCGCGTGCCGGTGCCCACCGGACCCGGGCTGGGCGTGACCTACGACTGGGACTTCATCGAGCGCCACGCGTTCGACGCGCGCACCTACCGCTGACCCCGGAGCCGCCGATGAGCCGCATCGACCGCGTCGAAGTCCACGAGTTCGAGTTCGACGCGCACAACCTCGCGCGCGATGGAGTCGCGCAGACGATCACCTTCAGCCGCGGATCACGCGTGCGCCTGTCCAAGTTCGCGGTGGTCGTGCGCACCGCCGATGGCGGCCGCGGCGAGTACGTCGCGCAGTGGGTGGCGACTCGCTCCTCGCTCGGGCAGGCGCTGATGCTGTGCCCGCGGCTCGTCGGCAAGGACGCGCGCGAGCGCATCGCGATCTACGAGGACCTCAAGCGCGACATCCGGCAGTTCGACCACATGGGGCACGGCCCGATCGACATCGCGCTGTGGGACTGGGCCGGCCGGCGCTACGGGGCGCCGGTGGCCGAGCTGCTGGGCGGCTACCGAAAGCGACTGCCCGCCTATGCGAGCACCTACCACGCGGACCGCGCCGGCGGCCTCGACAGCAAGGAGGCGTTCGTCGACTTCGCCCGTCACTGCCGCGAGCTCGGCTACCGCGCGTTCAAGGTGCACGGCTGGAACGACGGCAACGCGCGCGAGGAGGCGCAAAACGTCCTGCACCTCGCCCGCCACGTCGGTCACGAGATGACGCTGATGCTCGATCCGGCGTGCGAACTGCGCACCTTCGCCGACGCGCTGTACGTCGGCCGCGCGTGCGACGAGGCCGGCTATTTCTGGTACGAGGACCCGTATCGCGACGGCGGCACCTCGGCGTTCGCCCACAAGCGGCTGCGCGAGATGATCCGGACCCCACTGCTGATGACCGAGCACGTGCGCGGCGTCGAGCCGAAGGCGGACTTCATCCTGGCCGGCGGCACCGACTTCGTGCGGGTGGACCCCGAGTACGACCTGGGCATCACCGGCGCGCTGAAGATCGCCCACCTGGCCGAATCACTCGGACTGGACTGCGAGATCCACGCGAGCGGCCCCGCGCACCGTCACCTGATGGCGGCGCTTCGGAACACCAACTTCTACGAGGTCGCGCTGGTGGGACCCGACTGCCCGAACGCGCTGCCGCCGGTGTACGCGTGCGGCTACAGCGACCAGCTCGACTGCGTGGGCGCCGACGGCTGCGTGCCGGTGCCCACCGGCCCAGGGCTCGGCGTCGACTACGACTGGGCCTTCATCGCCGCGCACCGCACGGCGCTGCACGTGTTCGAGTGACCGGGCACGGGCGGGTGTGCCGCCCGTGCACCGGCTCGGCTACGATACGGCTCCGGGCGCGTGCGACGCACGCCCACCGGGCCGCCCGCGAAGACGGACCCCTTCGCCCACGAGGAGACACCCGATGAAGCCCCTGACCCCGATGGTGCGTGCGGCCGCGGCCGCGGCGCTGGCGCTCGCCGCGTTCGGCGCGGCGGCGCAGACCACGCTGCGCTTCGGTCACGCGAACAACCCCGGCGAGATCGCCTTCGACCTGTACCAGGAGTTCGCCGACAACGTCACGAAGAAGTCGAACGGTCAGCTGACCGTCCGCGTGTTCCCCTCCGAGCAGCTCGGCAAGGAGGTCGACCTGCTGCAGCAGCTGAAGTCGGGCGCGCTCGACATCTCGTCGCCGTCGATGCCGACGCTCAACTCCCTGGTGCCGGCCTTCGAGATGCCCAGCGCGCCGTTCCTGTGGCGCGACTGGAAGGAGGCCGAGACCATCATCACCGGCCCCGCGATGCAGCCGATCTGGGACGAGCTGCGCGACAAGCACACCATCGTGCCGCTCACCAAGATCTGGTACTGGGGCTGGCGCAACTTCACCTTCGCGAGCAAGGAGGTTCGCCGACCCGAGGACATGGCCGGGCTCAAGGTCCGCGTGCCCGAGTCGCCGATCTGGGTCGAGATGGTGCGCGGCTTCGGCGCGGCGCCCACGCCGATCCCGTTCGGCGAGGTGTACACCGCGCTGCAGCAGCGCACGGTCGACGGACAGGAGAACCCGATCCCGACGATCTTCTCGCGCAAGTTCTTCGAAGTGCAGGGCGTGCTGACGATGAGCCGGCACATGCTGCAGAACAACACGATCCTGATCAACAAGGCCAGCTTCGACAAGCTCAGGCCCGAGCTACAGAAGCTGCTGATCGACGAGGCGGCGGCCGCTTCGGCGAAGAACACGGTCGCGCAGCAGGGACGCGAGGTGTCGATGCTCGAGGAGATCCGCAAGTCGCCGCGGATCCGGATCATCGACAACCCCGACCGCGAGGCGTTCGCCGCACGGATGAACGCGGTCTACCCGCGGCTGGAGGCCCGCTGGGGCGCCGAGCACTGGAAGCGCATGCGCGCCGAGATCGACAAGCTGCGCGCCGGCCGGTGAACGGCCAACCGCACGCACGCCGCGGGCCCGGCCGGGCCCGCCCGCGTCCCGGGCGGCTGCGGCGGGGGCCAGCCGCCGCCGCGCCGCGTCGATGATGCCGCTGCTGCGCGCCGCCGACCGGGCGCTTGCGCGGCTCGAGGATGCGGTCGTCACGATCGCCGTGGCCGCCATGACCGTGCTGCTGTTCACCGGCGTCGTGCTGCGCTACGTGTTCAACGACCCGCTGACCTGGTCCGAGGAGTTCGTGGTCACGGTCTTCGTGTGGTCGGTGATGCTGGGTATCCCGTCGGCGCTGCGCGCCCGGATGCACGTGCGGATCGACGCGCTGATCCTGCGTCTGGGGCCGGCCGGGCGCCGCGCGTGCGGCGCGCTCGCCTGCGCCGCCGCGCTGGTCATCTTCGTCGCCGCGATCTGCGCCGGCTGGTCGCACACCGCCAACGTCGCGTCCAGCCGTACGCCAATGCTCGGCTACTCGGCCGCGTGGATCTTCGTGGCGATGCCGATCGGCTTCGCGCTCACCCTGCTGCACGCCGCAGTCATCCTGATCGACGAGGGCCCGGACGCGGTGTTCCGCAACGCGACCGAGTCGGTGATCGACTCGGCGCAGTCCTGAGGCGCAAGCGGTGCTGACGCTGCTGCTGTGCGTGTTCGTCGGGCTGCTGCTGATCGGCGTGCCGATCGGCTTCGCGATGCTCGGCTCGGCGCTGCTGGTGATCGGGCTCGAGGGCATCCCGGTGTCGGTGGTCGCACAGCGCGTGGCCACCAGCGTGCAGTCGTTCCCGCTGCTCGCGGTGCCGCTGTTCACGCTGGCCGGCGCGCTGATGAACGAATCCGGCATCAGCGAGCGGCTGTTCGCCTTCACCCGGGCGCTGGTCGGCCACGTCCGCGGCGGGCTCGCGCAGACCGCTGTGGTCGGCAACGTGTTCCTGTCGGGCATCTCCGGCTCGTCGGTCGCCGACTGCGCCGCGACCTCGCGGGTGTTCGTGCCACAGCTCACCGCGGCCGGCTACGGCCAGGGCTTCGCGGCGGCGGTCTGCGCGTCGGCCGCGACCCTGGGCCCAATCATCCCGCCGTCGATCCTGATGGTGATCTACGCATGGCAGGCGAACGTGTCGCTCGGCGACCTGTTCGTCGCCGGGCTCGTTCCCGGGGTCGTGATGGCGATCGCCATGATGCTGGTGATCGCCCGCACCGCGCGCAGGCGCGGCTTCCCGAAGGACGCCGCGTTCAGCGGCGCGCGTCTGGGCAGCGCGCTGCGCGATGCGCTGTGGGCGCTGGCGATGCCGGTGCTCATCCTGGTGGGATTCCGGATGGGCGTGTTCACCGCGACCGAGATCGCCGCGGTGGCTTGCGCGTACTCGCTGTTCGTCGGCCTGTTCGTGTACCGGACCGTCGCCTGGCGGTCGCTGCCCCGGATCCTGCTCGCCACCGGTCGCGAGACCGCGGCGATCCTGGTGATCGCCGCGGGCGCAGCGCCGTTCGGCTGGATCCTCGGCGTCGAGCAGGCGCCCCAGAAGGTGGCCGCGCTGCTGACCTCGATCTCCAGCGAGCCTTGGGTGATCCTGCTGATCCTGAACCTGGCGCTGCTGATCGCCGGCATGTTCATGGAGACGCTCGCGATCATGATCATCCTGGTGCCGATCCTGATCCCGCTGCTGAACTCGGTCGGCATCGACCTGCTGCACTTCGGGATCGTGCTGCTGGTCAACCTCGTGATCGGTCAGGTCACGCCGCCGGTCGGAGTGCTGCTGTTCGTCGCGAGTTCAGTGTCCCGCACGCACCTGGGCCTGATCGTGCGAGAGATCGGCCCGTTCGTCGCCGCCCTGATCGGCGCGCTCGCGCTGCTCACCTACGTGCCCGCGCTGTCGGTGTGGCTGCCGCGGGCGCTGCGCCACTGATCGCGCGCTGGCGCCCGGTCGTGAAGTCGATCGGCGCGAAACCGGAGTGACGCCGCGAACCCGGGTGGCGCGCGATAATCCGGCCGGCGGCGCCGGCGTATCCGGCCACGCCCCACCCCCACCGCCCGAGACCGCCATGTCCGCCACCGTCAACGTCATCCGCAAACCGGTCCTGCGCCTGAATCCGGCCGACGACGTCGTGATCGCCGCCCGCCCGCTGCCGGCGGGCACGCGGATCGCCGACGAGGGCGTCGTCTGCGTCGACGCGGTTCCGCCGGGCCACAAGCTGGCGGTGCGCGCGGTGACGGCCGGACGGCCGGTGCGGCGCTACGGTCAGATCATCGGCTTCGCGACGCGGGACATCCTGCCCGGCCAGCACGTGCACACGCACAACCTCGCGTTCGACACCTTCGAGCGCGACCATGCGGTGGGGGTCGACGTGAAGCCGGTGCCGCGGCCCGCCGAGACCGCGACCTTCATGGGCTACGTGCGGGCCGACGGCCGCGTGGCGACGCGCAACTACATCGGCGTGGTGTCGACCGTGAACTGCTCGGCGAGCGTCTCCAAGTTCGTCGCCCAGCACTTCACGCCCGAGCGGCTCGCCGCCTTCCCGAACGTCGACGGCGTCGTGCCGATCACGCACAGCATCGGCTGCGGAATGGACTCCAACGGCAAGGGCATGGACGTGCTGCGCCGGACCCTCGCCGGCTACGTGCGCCACGCGAACTTCGCCGGCATCGTGATCATCGGTCTGGGCTGCGAGGCCAACCAGATGGACGCGCTGTTCGCCGCGCAGCACCTCGAGGCGGGGCCGCTGCTCGAACCACTGGTCATCCAGGACGGCGGCGGCACCCGCCGCACGGTCGAGGCGGCGATCGCGGCGGTCGATTCGATGCTGCCGCGGGCGAACGCGTTCACGCGCACCCGCGTGCCGGCGGGTCACATCACCATCGGCCTGCAGTGCGGCGGCTCGGACGGTTATTCCGGCATCACCGCGAACCCGGCGCTCGGCGCCGCGTGCGACCTGCTGGTGGCGCACGGCGGTACGGTAATCCTGTCCGAGACGCCCGAGATCTACGGCGCCGAACACCTGCTCACGCGGCGCGCGGTGTCGCAGGCCGTGGCGGACAAGCTGATCGCGCGGATCCGGTGGTGGGAGGACTACTGCGCACGCCACGAGGGCTCGATGGACAACAACCCGTCGCCGGGCAACAAGGCGGGCGGGCTGACCACGATCCTCGAGAAGTCGCTCGGTGCGGTCGCCAAGGCGGGCACCACGAACCTGATCGACGTGTTCGAGTACGCGCAGCCGGTCACCGCGAAGGGCTTCGTCTACATGGACACGCCCGGCTACGACCCGGTGTCGGCCACCGGCCAGGTGGCCGGCGGCGCGAACCTGGTGTGCTTCACCACCGGCCGCGGTTCGGTCTACGGCTGCAAGCCCAGCCCGTCGATCAAGCTCGCAACCAATACGCCGCTGTACGAGCGGATGACCGAGGACATGGACGTCAACTGCGGCGAGATCGTCGACGGCACGGTCAGCGTCCAGCAGAAGGGTGGCGAGATCTTCGAGCGGATCCTGCGCGTGGCCTCCGGCGAACGCTCGAAGTCCGAGGCCCTGGGCATCGGTCAGGAGGAATTCGTCCCCTGGTACCTGGGCGCGGTGATGTGAGGCGGCGCGGCCGTTCCGCGCCGCGATCGCCTCGCACCCGCCCGGGGCGATCCGGACGCGGCCTCGCGGGCCGCACTTGATCCCGATCAATGCGCGCCGCGTCGCGGCCGGCGATCGTCACGGCTGCGCGGGAGTGCAGCCGACGGATGGGCTGTGGGCCGCGCCCGGGGAGGCACCCTCATGCGGACACATGCGATCGGACGAGCGAGTGGGATGGTTCTGGGCACGGCGCTGGTCGCCGCATTGGCGGGCTGCCAGTCGCTCGGGGGCATCGGGACGGTCGTGGTCGGCACCGGCGATCCGGCGAAGGACGTCGCCGCGGTGCAGTCCGCCGTCGACGCCGGAGGCAGCGTCGGGCTGCGCGGCACCTTCGACTTCGGTGACCAGGGGCGGGTGACGCTGAGGCGCGACGTCGAGATCGTGGGTCGCGACGGCGCGACGATCCGCGGCGGATTCTTCACCTTCCTGAGTCCGGTGCCGGCGACGCTGCCGCCCGCCGGTCCGGGCCCGAGGATCGTCATTCGTGACCTGACCTTCACCGGCGCGCTGTGGTCGCCGATCAACATCGGGTACGCGAGTGCGCTCGTGGTCTCGGGCAACCGGATCTCGGGACTGCGGCCGCATCCGCTGCCCATGCCGAACACGCCCGACGGCCAGGCGCAGGCCGGCGTGCTGTACGGCATGGCCTGGGCCCAGGGCATCACGAATCGCCGGTATTCGCCCGGCGTGTTCAGCGGCCCGGTGACCATCGAGAACAACGTCATCGACGTGCGCACCGACCGACCCGCGGTCACCCTCGGCTACGGCATCTACGGTCAGTGGACCGAGGGGGTCGAGGCCCGCATCGCCGGCAACACCGTGACCGGCGCGACGCGTACCGCGTTCGAAGCGATCGATCACTATCGCGGCGCCGACGGCCGCGGTCGACTCGTCGTCGAGGGCAACCGGCTCGCGACCGCCGAGGCCGGTCTGCCGTTCCCCGGGGCGCAGACCCCCAACGGCGTGCTGGTCGGCTACTTCTCCGAACCGAAGGCGGCGGTGGACCCGGCGCGCGCCGTCGACATGCGCATCGAACGCAACGTCATCGAGACGCACGGTCGCAGCTCGGTGGGCATGCTGCTGCTCGCCAACGGCGTGGTGGCCCGCGGCAACGTCGTCACCATCGACGGCGACGCGTCGAACGCGGTCATGGTGCTCGGCTCGGACGTGCAGGTCGAGGGCAACACGTTGCGCGGACGCGGACTCAGCGGCCTGACCGTGGCGTCGACCCCGGCGCTCGCGGGCAGCCGTACGCGGCTGATCGGCAACGACTTCTCGGATCTGAAAGCGCAGCGTGCGCAGCTGGTCATGAGCAAGGGCACGGCCGAGTCGACCTGCAGCGGCAACGTCGGCCTGACGCACGTGGTCGACGACGGCGCGCGGGATCGCTGTCCCTGATCGCGCCGGCGCGGGCGAAACCGGTCTCAGCGCTGCGGCGCGCCCGGGTTCAGCCCGACCCGCCGGCGAACGACGACTGCGTCACGCAGGCGCGACCGGTGCAGCCGGCCGGGCAGCGACCTGCCCGCGAGCCAGACCGACCGCGCCCACGACACCGGGCGCGTTCACTTCGCCGGCTCGGCCCATCTCGCGCCGCCCGCGTTCGCCAGGTACGCGACCGCGCGTCGCACCTCCAGCTCGGTCAAGTCCGGTCGGCCGCCCTTGGGCGGCATCGCACGGATGCCTCGTATCGCGGTCCGCGACAGCGCGGCCTGACCTTCAGCGATCAGCGGCTTCCACGCCTTCGCGTCGCCGAACCTGGGCGCGTTCGCCACGCCCGCGGCATGGCATGCCGCGCAGACCGACTCGTAGACCTGCTGGCCGGTACGGGGCTGGGCGCCCGCAGGCGGTGAGGACACGGCGCCGAGGCTCGCCGCACAGACGAGCGCGAGGGTGCGGGTGAGCATCGAGGATCCTGCGAAGACGGTGGGCCGCCCAGTGTATCCGCCCGGGCGCGCCGGGCCTCGGCGCGTGCGGTCGGGCCGCGCGCGACCCGCGAGCACGGCGCGAGCGATCGCCGCCGCCGCGGCGATCGTCCGGCCGGCACGCGTTCACTCCGGCTCGATGTTCGCCGCGCGCACGGCGTTGCCCCAGCGGTCGACCTCGGCGAGCGTGAACGCGCCGAAGGCCTCGAGCGACAGCGGCGCGATCCGCGAGCCGCTGCGGGCGGTGATGTCCTTGTACTCCTGGCTGTCGAGGCCCTTGAGCAGCAGCGCGTTCAGCCGCTCGACGATCGGGCGCGGCGTGCCCGCCGGCACGTAGGCCCCCGACCAGGTGACCAGCTCGATCGGATAGCCGGCCTCGCTCATCGTCCGGACCTCGGGCAGCGACGCGATCCGGTCGGTGCCGGTCACCCCGAGCGCGCGCAGCTTGCCGTCCTTGACCAGCGGCACCACCGGCGTCAGGTCGGGAAAGAAGAAGTCGACCTGGCCGGCGAGCAGGTCGGCGAGGCCCTGCGGCGTGCCCTTGTACGGTACGTGCGTCGCGTTCGCGCCGGCGTGCTTCATCAGCACCGCGCCGGCGACCCGAGACGAGGTGTTGCCGCTCGCGTAGTTCAGCCCGCCGGGCTTGGTACGCGCCAGCTGGACCAGCTCGGCCACGGTCTTGGGCTGATCGGGCGTGTTGCGCACCACCAGCAGCATCGGCGACAGCGCGAACCGCGTCACCGGCACGAAGTCCTTGATCGGGTCGTACGGCAGCTTGCGGTACAGCGCGAGGTTGACCGCCTGCGTGGTCATCGTGGTGACGAAGACCGTGTAACCGTCCGCCGGTGCCGCCGCGCTCGCCTGAGCGGCGATCAGGCCGTTGCCGCCGGCGCGGTTGTCGACCACCACCGCCTGCCCGGTCTGGTCGGTGATCGCCTTGGCGACCGCGCGGGCGCTGATGTCGGTGCCGCTGCCCGGCGGGAACGGCAGGATGAACCGGATCGGTCGGGACGGAAAGCTGGCGGCGTCCTGGGCCGCGGCGCCGAACGGCGCGGTGGCGGCCACGGCCGCGCCGGCGGCCAGGATGCGACGACGGGTCGGGTGCATGTCTCCTCCATGTTCACGCGGGCTGCACGGCTCGCTGCGCAGGCGGCCGCTCGAGCGCTAGCCTGCCACCGATCTCGGTCCGCCGCCAGACGGCGGACCGATGCCGGCCCGTCCTGCAGCAGCGATCGCCCGAACCTCCGACAGCCCGCGCCGCAGTCATCCGACGATCACCGTGCCCTCGTCGGCCAGCGAGTCGATCCTCGCCTCGTCCAGACCGAGCCAGCGGGACAGCACCTCGCGAGTATCCGCGCCGAGCGGGCGGCTCGGCAGGTAGTCCGGCCGCGACACCCCGTCGGCACGAATCGGGCTGTCGTGCACCAGCAGCCTGCCGAGCTGCGGGTGATCGATCCAGCGCAGCATCCCGGTGGCGTGCAGGTGCGGATCCTCGATCACCTCGCCGAGCTCGCGCACCGGCGCGCAGGGCACGCGGGCGGCCGCGAGCGCCGCGAAGAGCTCGTCCTTGGCCCGCGGCGCGGTGCGCTCGGCGACCAGCCGGTCGACCGCCGCCATGTGCGCGACGCGCGCGGCCTTGTCGGCGAAGCGTGGGTCGCGCGCGGCCTCCTGCAGTCCGAGGACCTCGACCACGCCGTCCCAGTGGCGATCGTTGATCGCCAGGATCGCCAGGTGGCCGTCGCGGGTCGGATAGACGTTGTACGGCGAGATCGCAAGTCCGCCGTGGCGGTTGCCGGTGCGCGACGGCAGCCCTCGCCCGGGCACGAACAGCCCGACGTTGGAGGCGAGCGTGGGAAACGCCGCGGCCATCATCGCCACCTCCACCCGCAGGCCGCGCCCGGTGCGCAGCCGGCGCAGCAGCGCGGTGACGATCGCGCCGTACACGTGGACGCCCGAAAGGAAGTCGCAGATCGCAGGCCCGGCCTTCATCGGCGGCCCATCCGGCTCGCCGGTGGTCGCCATCACGCCCGAGATCGCCTGCATCGACAGGTCCATCGCGGGGTAGTCGCGATAGGGCCCGCTGCTGCCGTAGCCGGTGCTGGAGGCGATCACCAGCCCAGGGTTCGCCGCGTGCAGCGCGTGGGTATCCAGCCCGAGCCGGTCCATCACGCCGGGCGCGAAGTTCTCGACCAGCACGTCGACCTTCGCCGCCAGCTCGAGCACCAGCCTGCGCCCCGCCGCCCGCTTCAGGTCGATCGCGACCGAGCGCTTGTTCGCGTTCAGCGACGCGAACGGATCGCAGACGCCGTCGGTGTGGAGCCGTCGGCGCAGGTTCTCCCCGCCAGGCGGCTCGACCTTGATCACGGTCGCGCCGGCGCGCGCCATCAGGAAGGTCGCGTACGGGCCGTTGTAGATCTGGGTGAGGTCGAGCACGGCGACACCGTCGAGGATCGGCGCGTCCGGATCGGCGA
>JBIKMO010000026.1:0-26952 GCA_044359175.1 Burkholderiaceae bacterium
GTTCCGCGAGAGCGGCGACCTGACGGTGGATCTGCCGACGGCCGACGGCGGCCCGCAGCGTGTGCCGGCCGGGCTGCAGGAGGTCCGCGCGTCGCTCGCGCTCGCCGAGGACCGGCTGCGGGCGCGGCTCGTGGTGCGCGGCACCGGCTTCGGCAGCCTCGAGGGCGAGGCCGATGCACCGCTCGCGTGGGCCGCGGACGCACCGGTGCCGCGGCTGGACGTGCCGCTGCAGGGCCGGGTTGCGATCGAGGTGCCGTCGCTCGCCTTCACGCGGGCCGCGATCGGTGACGTCTGGCGGGTCGACGGCCGCCTACGGGCGTCGCTGACGCTCGCCGGCACGCTCGCCGTGCCGGTGCTCAGCGGGCAGGTCACCGGCGAACGGCTGATCGCCGAGCAGCGCGAGCTCGGCCTGCGGCTCACCGACGGCACGCTCGCGCTCACGCTGCGCGACAACGAGGCGCAGGTCGAGTCGCTGCGTTTCGCCGCTGGCGAGGGTTCGCTGACGATGCGCGGCACGCTGCGGGCCGACGATCGCAGCGAGGCCGTGCTCACGCTCGATCGCGTGCGCGTGCCGATGGGTGCCGGCCAGCGGCTGACGCTGTCGGGCGAGGCGCGCGCGACGCTGCGAGGCAACGCGCTCACGCTGCGCGGTGGGCTGCGCGCCGACGAGGGCGTGATCGAGCTCACCGCGTTCGACACGCCCGAGGTGTCTTCCGATGTCGTGGTGGTCGACGATGCGGCGCAGGCGGCGCGCCGCCGCGCCGGCGGCGCGCGCCCCGGGGCGGCGCAGGCGGCCGGGGCACGGCGCGCGGCGGCGGACTCGCGCGGCGCACCTGCCGCCGTGGCGGATCCGGCCGGCACGCGTCGCGATGCCGAGCCGGCCCCGACCGCGGCGGGCGACGACCGCGGATTCCGTGTGATCGCCGACCTGGGCATCGACCTGGGCAACAGCCTGCGGGTCTTCGGCGCCGGGGTCGATGCCCGTCTCGCCGGCCGGGTGCAGCTCACCGGACGGCTGCCCGAGGCGCCTCGGCTGGCGGGCACGGTCCGGATCGTCGACGGCAGCTACACCGCGTTCGGGCGCAAGCTCGAGATCGAGCGGGGCACGCTGGTGTTCAGCGGGCCGGTCGACAACCCGGCGATCGATATCGCCGCCTACCGCCGCTACCTGCCGGTCGAGGCGGGCGTGCAACTGACCGGCACAGCGCGTGCGCCGCAGCTCGCCCTGGTCTCGAAGCCCGACGTGCCCGAGGCCGACAAGCTGTCGTGGCTGGTGCTCGGTTCCGCGGCGGACGCCTCACGCAGCGGCGCCGAGAACGCGGCGATGCAGGCCGCCGCGGCGACCCTGCTGTCGCGCGGCGACCCGAACGTGGCCACGCCGAGCTTCGCCGAGACCTTCGGCCTGGACGTGCTGTCGATCCGCACCGGCCAGGCCGGCGCCTCGGGGGACGGCGCCGGCGCGAGCGCGACCGCCTCGGCCCAGGACAGCGTGGTCACGCTCGGCAAGCGGCTGTCGCAGCGGCTGTTCGTCAGCTACGAGCAGAGCCTGCGCGGCCTGCAGAACCTGGTGCGGCTGCAGTACGAGATCACCGAGCGGCTGTCGGTGCGCGCGCGCGCCGGCACCTCCAACGGCGTGGACCTGCTGTGGACGCTGCGCTACGACTGACCGGCGGCGCAGCCGGTGTGTCCCGCGTGCCCGACGTCCACCGAGTCGGCCGCGTCCCGGTGACCCAGCGCCCGCCGCGCGGCGTTCACGATCGCGGCGACCGGCGCGTCGATGTCGAGTGCGATCGCGTCGGCCGGCGGCTCGAGCGCGGCGAACTGGCTCTGGAGCAGGCTCGCGGGCATGTACCGGTGCTCGCGCGCGGCGACCCGGCGCGCGATCGTCTCGAACGTCCCGTGCAGGAAGACGAAGCGCACGTCCGGCAGACGCTCGGCGAGTGCGACGCGGTAGTGGGCGCGCAGCGCCGAGCACGCGAGCACCACCGGCTGCCCGCGTGCCGCCGCGTGCCGCAGGACCGCGTTGAGGCGCGCGAGCCATGGCGCCCGGTCGGCGTCGTCGAGCGCAACGCCGGCGCGCATCTTCGCGACGCTCGCCGCCGGGTGCCAGTCGTCCGCGTCGACGAAGCGGCTGCCCAGGCGCCGGGCGAGTGCGAGGCCGACGGTGGTCTTGCCGCAGCCGGACACGCCCATCACGACCACCGTGCGCGGCACGGCGGCGTGGGCATCCCTCACTTCGGGGTCACCGCGTGCCCGCCGAAGCCCTGGCGCATCAGCGCGAGCAGCCGGTTGGCCGGGTCGGCCCCGCCCTGCGAGTCGAAGCGGCTCATCAGCGCGGCGGCGATCACCGGTGCGGGCGTGCCCTGGCGCACCGCTTCATCGACCGTCCAGCGGCCCTCGCCCGAGTCCGCTACTCGCGGCGAGGCCGCGTCGAGCGCGCCCGGGTCGCGCAGCGCGGCCACGGTCAGGTCGAGCAGCCAAGCGCGGATCACCGAGCCGTGCCGCCAGGTCTCGCCGATCGCGGCGAGGTCGAGCTCCAGGTCGCGCCGGCCGGCGAGCAGCGCGAAGCCTTCGGCGTACGCCTGCATCGCGCCGTACTCGATGCCGTTGTGGATCATCTTCACGAAGTGCCCGGCGCCGGGCGGGCCGCAGTGCAGCCAGCCCGCGTCGGGCGCGGGCGCGAGCCTGCGTGCGATCGGTGCGAGGCGCGCGGCGGCCTCGGGCTGCGCGCCGAACATCAGGCAGTAGCCGGCCTCCAGCCCCCAGACGCCGCCCGAGACGCCGCAGTCGGCGAACAGCAGCCCGTGCGCGGCGAGCTCGGCGGCGCGCCGCTGCGAGTCGAGGTAGTTGGCGTTCGCGCCGTCGACCACCAGGTCGCCGGGCGACAGGCCACGCACCAGCAGGTCGATCGCCTGCGCGCTCGCCTCGCCGGCGGGCAGCATCAGCCAGACGGTGCGCGGCGCGGGCAGTGCGTCGAGCGTCGCCTCCAGGCTCGTGTGCACGCTCACGCCGGGCTCGCCCGCGAGCGGGTCGCGAGCGGCTGCCTGCGCGTCGAACCCGTGCACGGTCGCGCCCGCTCGCGCGAGGCGGCGGGCCATGTTCGCGCCCATGCGGCCGAGCCCGACCATCGCGAGCACCGGGGGCGGATCCGTGGAAGCGGGTTCAGGGGTCATGGGCGGCGATGATATCGGACACGCGCCGTGCGGCGTCCGCGGCGAGCGCATCGACCACGATGCGCTGCGGCATGCTGCGCAGCCAGGTGAGCTGGCGCTTGGCGAGCTGACGGGTTGCGGCGACGCCCTGCGCGACGAATGCGTCGCGGCCGGCGGGGCTCCCATCGCCGCGGTCGAGCGCGTCGAGCCACGTCCACGCCTGCCGGTAGCCGACGCAGCGCATCGACGGCAGGCCCGGGTGCAGGTCGCCGCGGGCGCGCAGCGCGCGCACCTCGTCGAGCAGACCGGCTGCGAGCATCGCGCGGAACCGGGCGTCGATCCGCGCGTGCAGCACCGCGCGGTCGGACGGCTCGAGGGCGACGGTCAGCAGCCGCGGCGGCCGTACGCCGTCGCCGCGCGGCCCGCCGAGCTGCGCGGACATGGGCCGCCCGGTCACGCGCACGACCTCGAGCGCGCGCTGGATGCGTTGGGTGTCGGTCGGCTCGAGCCGGGCTGCGGTCGTCGGGTCCAGCACGGCGAGCCGGGCGTGCAGCGCGGGCCAGCCCAGCGTCGCCGCCTCGGCCTCGATCGCCGCACGGACCGAGGGGTCCGCCGGCGGCAACGCGTCCAGCCCGTGCGCGAGCGCGCGCGCGTACAGCATCGTGCCGCCGACCAGCAGCGGCAGCGCACCGCGCCCGCGGATCGCAACGATCAGCGCGCGCGCGTCATTCGCGAACGCCGCCGCCGAGTAGCTGCCGGTGGGCTCGACGAGGTCGATCAGATGGTGCGCGACGGCGCGTCGCTCGTCGGCGGTCGGCTTCGCGGTGCCGACGTCCATGCCGCGGTAGACCTGCGCCGAATCGACGCTGACGATCTCGACCGGACGTTCGCGCGCCAGCGCCATCGCGACTGCGCTCTTGCCCGAGGCGGTCGGGCCGAGCAGCAGCACCGCGTCCGGCGCGCCGGTCATCGGCGCCCGGACGCCCACGACGGCAGCCGCGGGGCGGACCCGTCGGGCGCGGACACCGTGCTCACCGGCCCCGAAGGAACCAGCGGTCGAGCTCGGCCATCGGCACCTGCACCCAGGTCGGCCGGCCGTGATTGCACTGGTCCGCGCCCGGGGTGCGCTCCATGTCGCGCAGCAGCGCGTTCATCTGCTCGAGCGACAGTCGCTGGTTCGCCCGCACCGCGGCGTGGCAAGCCATGGTTGCGAGCAGCGCGTCCCGGCGCTCGGCCACCGCGCGGCTCGCGCCCTGCTCTCGCATCCCGGCGAGCACCGAGCGCGCGAGCGCGACCGCGTCGCCGCCGACCAGCGGCGCCGGCACCGCGAGCACCTCGATCGTCGCGTCGTCGCGGACCGCGAGGGTCAGGCCCATCGCCGCGAGCGCGTCGCGCTCGGCCAGCGCGGTATCCAGTTCGAACGGGTCGGCGGGGAACGACGCGGGAATCAGCAGCGGCTGCGAGGCGCCGTCGCGCTCGTCCAGCCCGGCCTTGAGCCGCTCGTAGACGATCCGTTCGTGCGCGGCGTGCATGTCGACCACCACCAGTCCGTGGGCGTTTTGCGCGAGCACGTACACGCCGTGCACCTGGCCGATCGCCCAGCCGAGCGGCGGCAGGCCCGTGTCCGCGGCGCGGTCGTGGTCGCCGAGGTCGCCCGTCGGTCGGTCGTCCCCGGCGCGGGGCGCGAGCGGCTGCAGGGGCGATGCCGGGAACGCCGCGCCCGCGCGCCCTGGATCGGCCGCGATCGGCGCGCGGAGGGTCGGTGCGAGCGCGGCGGCATCGGCGGCGATCGGCGTAGCGCCGGGCCGGAGCGCTGCGGGCGACCCGCCGCCCGCCGAGGGCGCATCCGGCGCGAGGAAGTGCATCAGCGACGCGAGCTGCGCCGCCGACCGCGCCGGCTCGGCAGCGGCCCCGAACGCGAGCCCGGCCTGTCGGGCGCGCGGCCCGCCCGGATCCGCGACCCACCGGTCGGTACCCGCCGCCAGGGCGCGCGCCGCCGTGGCCGAACCACTCGCCGGCGTCGCCCGCTCGCCCGCGGGCGCCGCGCGCCCGCCGGGGGCCATCGCGCCGGCCCCGGTCCGCAGCGCCTGCGCGATCGCGTGGAACACGAATCCGTGGATCGCCCGTGCATCGCGGAAGCGGACCTCGGTCTTCGCCGGGTGCACGTTGACGTCGACCTCGGTGGGGTCGATCTCGACGAACAGGCACCACGCCGGGTGGCGGTCGCCATGCAGCAGGTCCACGTAAGCCTGGCGTACCGCGTGCGCGAGCAGCCGGTCGCGCACCACGCGCCCGTTCACGCACAGGAACTGGCGGTCGGCGCGAGCGCGGCCCGCCGTGGGTGCGCCGGCGAGCCCGTACAGGCGCACGCCGCCGGCGGCGTGCTCGATCGGTCGCGACGGTACGTCCTCGCCGAGTGCGGCGGCGGCCCGCTGCGGCCAGTCCGCGGCAGGCCAGCGCTCGGGGCGGCCGTCGTCGACGCGGCACTCGAACGCGACCTGCGGGTGAGCGATCGCGACCCGCCGGAAGGCATCGAGCGCGTGCGCGGTTTCGGTGCCCCGGGCTTTGAGGAACTTGCGTCGCGCCGGGGTGTCGGCGTAGAGCTCGAGCACCTCGACCGTGGTGCCGATCGCGCCGGAGGCCGGCTGCAGGCCGGCTGCCGCGGTGTCCAGCAGCGTCGCCGCCTCCGCGCCGGCGACGCGGCTGGTGATCCGCACCCGCGCGACCGAGGCGATCGCGGCGAGCGCCTCGCCGCGAAAGCCCAGCGTGGCGACCTGCTCCAGATCGTGCAGCGAGGCGATCTTGCTGGTCGCGTGCCGCAACAGCGCCATCGGCAGCTCGTCGGCCGCGATGCCGCAGCCGTCGTCCGACACCAGCACGCGCCGCACCCCGCCCTCGTCGATGCGCAGCCCGATCCGGCTCGAGCCCGCGTCGACTGCGTTCTCCAGCAACTCCTTGACCACCGAGGCCGGTCGCTCGACCACCTCGCCCGCGGCGATCTGGCTGACCAGCCTGTCGGGAAGCTGCTGGATCGGCCGGCGCGCGGTGGCGGGCGACCGGCCGAGGCCGGCCGGCGTCGCATCGGTGCCGGGCGGCGTCGGGGCAGTCACCCGCGGATTATAGGCGGCGCGTGCGGCGCCGCCGCCCGGCGCCCAGTCAGTACGCACCGCTCCAGCGCAGCACGAGCCCGAGCGCGCCGCAGGCGAGGATCACCGGCACCACCCCCGCCTTGAAGCGGATCAGCGCGACCGCGGCGGCGACGCCGATCGCCGCGGCGATCGTGTCGAACCGCCCGCGCAAGCCGTCGGGCCACAGCACGTGCCCGGCGAAGAACACCGCGAGCGCGGCGATCACGCCGACCACCGCGGCCGAGATCCCGGCCAGCGGCGCGGCCACCCGAAGATCGCCGCGCGTGCTCTCCACCAGCGGCCCGCCGGCGAGAATGAACACGAACGACGGCAGGAAGGTGAACACCGTGGCGACCACTGCCGCCGCGATGCCCGCGGCGGCGGGTGCGTCCGGGCCGAAGGCCTGCAGCGTCCAGCCCCCGACGAAGCCGACGAAGGCCACCACCATGATCAGCGGTCCGGGGGTGGTCTCCCCGAGCGCGAGGCCGTCGATCATCTGCGGCCCGGTGAGCCAGCCGAAGTGCTCGACCGCGCCCTGGTAGACGTACGGCAGCACCGCGTACGCGCCGCCGAAGGTCAGCAGCGCCGCTTTCGTGAAGAACCAGGCCATGTCGGTGAGGAGCGGGCCGGTCGCGCTCGCCTTCAGCGCGCCGTACAGCAGCGCCCAGCAGGCGAGCCCCGCGAGGGCGACCGCGACGCAGCGTGCCCGCGAGAACCGCGCGTGATCGGGAGGCGGCGTGTGGTCGTCGATCAGCGCGGGTGCGGCGCCCGCGGCCGCGGCCGCGCCGTGCGCCGTCGCCGCGCCGCCGAACGCGGACGGCACGAGCCGACCGCCGAGCGCGCCAGCCAGCGCGGCTGACGCGACCACCGCGGGAAACGGCAGGTCCGCGATCGTGATCGCGACGAACGCGGCGATCGCGATCGCCCACGGCAGCGGGTGCCGCAGCGTGCGCGACGCGATCCGCCAGCCGGCGGCCGCGACGATCGCGACCACCGCCGGCTTGATGCCGGCGAGTACGCCGCTCACCGCCGGCAGATCGCCCCAGGCCAGGTACAGCCACGACAGCGCGATCAGCAGCACCAGCGACGGCAGCACGAACAGTGCGCCGGCCAGCAGCCCGCCCGCGGTCCGGTGCATCAGCCAGCCGAGGTAGGTCGCGAGCTGCTGCGCCTCGGGTCCGGGCAGCAGCATGCAGTAGTTGAGGGCGTGCACGAACCGACGCTCCGAGATCCAGCGCCGCCGCTCGACCAGCTCGGCGTGCATGATCGCGATCTGGCCGGCCGGACCGCCGAAGCTGATGAACCCGAGCTTCAGCCAGAACCGCAGCGCCTCGCCGAACGGGATCGTCGCCGCGGGCGCGGGATCGGTCACCGTGCGGCTCCGCGCGCGGCCGATCGCGGCGTCGGAAGGCGGACCCGCCCGCGGGCGGCGTGCGTCGCTCGGGCGCGGACCGCCGCGCGGGCGGCGAGCCTCGCGCGGCCGGCGAGTGTCACGGGCGAGACGCCCGGTGCGGGCTCCGCCACGGGCGCGGGCAGGGCGACGGTCGCCGGTTCGATCGGGGGCATGCGGGCCTGCGAGAGGAGGGGATCGTGCCGGGCCCGGACAGGTGTGGAACCGGCGCCCGGGCGCCTGCGCGCCCGCAGGGCGTAGCCTGCAACCCGCCCGCGCGCGGTGTCAAGGCGCACCGCCCCGCGTGGCTGTCGCGCGGACGGCCCGGGCCGCTCCGTGCGCGCGGGACTCAGACCACGCGCCCGCTGCGCGGCCCCGGCGGATGGCGGCGGAAGTACTTGACGATGCCGGCGTGCATCGCCTCGGCGAGGCGCGCCTGGTAGCGCGGGTCGCGCAGCCGGCGCTCCTCGTCCGGATTCGAGATGAACGCGGTCTCGACCAGGATCGACGGGATGTCCGGCGCCCGCAGCACGGCGAACGCCGCCTGCTCCACGCTCGGCTTGTGCAGGTTGCCCACGACGCGCAGTTCGCCGAGCACCGAGTCTCCCAGTCGCCGGCTCTCCTTCATCTGCGCGGTGGTCGACAGGTCGAGCAGCACGCGCGCCACCTCACGGTTGCGGCGCGGCAGGTTCACGCCGCCGATCAGGTCGGAGCGGTTCTCGCGGCTCGCCAGCCAGCGCGCCCCGACGCTGCTCGCGCTGCGGTTCGACAACACGAACACCGACGACCCGCGCGCCTGCGGCAGCACGAACGCGTCGGCGTGCACCGACACGAACAGGTCGGCCGACACCGCACGCGCTTTGCTCACCCGCGTGGCGAGCGGTACGAAGTAGTCCGAGTCCCGCGTCAGGAACGCGCGCATGTTCGGCTCGGCGTTGATCCGGTCGCGCAGCTTGAAGGCGACCGCGAGCACGACGTCCTTCTCGAGCGTGCCGCCGCGGCCGACCGCGCCGGGGTCTTCCCCGCCATGACCCGGGTCGATCGCGATCGTGACCATCCGCGTGACCGCGGGACGACGGTCGCGGGAGCGGGCGTCGATCGCGACCGGGTCCCGGCTGCGGATCAGCGCACCGATCGGATCGGTCGCGGCGGACGGCGTACCCCCGGCGGGGGACGCGGCCGAGGCGCGGCCGCCCGTGGCCGAGGCGCTCGCCGACGGGCCGGGCGCTGACGCGCCGGGCGTCGCTGCGGCCGACGCCGACTCGGCGGCTGCGGAGGTGGCGTTCGCCCCGTGCGGGTCGGCGACGGGGGACCGGGCGGTCGCGGCCGCGGCCGCCGTGCGCGCCGCCGGGCTGGGATCCGCGAGCTGCAGCAGCGGGTCGGCGGGTACCGCGGGGTGCAGGTCCATCACCAGGCGGTGCTGGTAGCGTTCGACCGGCGCGAGCGTGAACACCTGGGGCGCGACCGGCGTCTTCAGGTCGAGCACCAGCCGGACCACGCGCGGCCGGTTCTGGCCGACCCGCACGCTGGCGATGTACGGATCGTTCGGCTGCACCTTCGCGACGATCTCGCGCAGTTCGTCGTCGATCGCCGCCCCCTGCAGGTCGACCACCAGGCGCGGCGGGTCGGAGATCGTGAAGTGCGAGGTGCGCAGCGATCGGTCCAGCTCGAGCGTCACCCGGGTGTAGTCGCGTGCCGGCCAGACGCGGACCGCGACGATGGTCGCGCCATGGGCGAGCGGCACCTCCAGCGCGAGGAGCGCGCCCGGAACCGCCTTCAGCAGCGCGCGACGGCGGTCACGCATCGCCGTCCCGCCGCGGTGAGGCCGCGCAGGCGAGCGGTCCGCGCGCCCGCGCCGTCGGCCGCGTCGCCCCGGAACTCCAGAGCCAGCTGCAGATCGGCGGTCGGCAGACCGGCCCCAGCCCGCTCCGGCCACTCGACCAGGCACACGCCGTCACCGCCGAAATAGTCTCCGAAACCCGCCTCACGCCACTCGTCTTCCGAAGAGAATCTATAAAAATCAAAGTGATACACAGGGAACTTCGGCAGATTATAAGGTTCGAGCAGCGTGAACGTGGGACTCCGTACCCGGCCGTTGTAGCCGAGCGACCGCAACAGCCCCCGCACGAACGTGGTCTTGCCCACGCCGAGCCCGCCCGACAGCGTCACCAGAAGGCCCGGCCCGAGGGCGGGCGCGAGCCGCGCGGCGAGCGCGCCGGTGGCCTGCTCGTCGGGCAACTCGACCACGGTCTCGGCCGGCGGCTCGGTATCGGTCATCGACCTAGAATACCGGCATGGATGCGGACGCCGGCCGGCGGTGGGTGGCGCGGCTGCGCGAGTGGGCGGCCGAGCTCGGATTCGCGCATCTGGGCGTGGCCGACGTCGACCTGTCCGACGCCGAGCCCGGGCTGCGCCGCTGGCTGGCCGCCGGGTTCCATGGCGAGATGGACTACCTCGCCCGCCACGCCGACCTGCGCACCCGCCCGCACGCGCTCGTGCCGGGTACCGTGCGCGCGGTGATGGTCGCGATGGACTACGCGCCGCGCGATCCGGACTGGGTGGCTCGCGCATGGGCGACGCTCGGCGACCACGAGCGCGCCTACGTGTCGCGCTACGCGCTCGGACGCGATTACCACAAGGTGGTCCGGGGTCGGCTCGCGCAGCTGGCGCGGCGGCTGCAGGCCGAGGCAGGTCCGTTCGGATGGCGTGCGTTCTGCGACTCGGCGCCGGTGATGGAGGTCGAGCTCGCGCGCCGCGCCGGGCTCGGCTGGCGCGGCAAGCACACGCTGCTGCTCGCGCGCGACGGCGGCTCGATGCGGTTCCTGGGCACGCTCTACACCGATCTGCCGCTGCCGGTGGACGCGCCGGTCGACGCGCACTGCGGCCGATGCACCGCGTGCATCGACGCTTGTCCGACCGGCGCGATCGTCGCCCCGTACCGGCTCGACGCGAGGCGCTGCGTGTCGTACCTGACGATCGAGCTGCACGGCCCGATCCCGGTCGAGCACCGCGCGTCGATCGGCAACCGCATCTACGGCTGCGACGATTGCCAGCTCGCCTGCCCGTGGAATCGCTACGCCGCGGCCGCGGCACAGCCGGACTTCGCGCCGCGCCACGGGCTGGACGCGGCGTCGCTCGCCGCGCTGTTCGCGTGGGATCGCGCGACCTTCGAGGCGCGCCTCGCCGGCTCGGCGATCCGCCGCATCGGCCACGAGCGCTGGCTGCGCAACCTCGCGGTCGCGCTCGGCAACGCGCCGACCACACCGACGGTGCTCGCCGCACTGCGCTCGCGCGAGCACGATCCGTCGATGCTGGTGGCCGAGCACGTGCGCTGGGCGCTCGCGCGGCACGTTGCCGCATCCGGCGCGTCCGCCACCGCCGCGCCCGCAACGACGCCGACGCCGCCTCCCACGCCCTGATCCGCCGCCGCGACCGGTGGCCGGTCGCCGCCCCGCCGCGCCGTCGCCCCGGCCCGACCGGCGCGCACGTACCCGCTTCCGCTATAGTCGGGCGCCTTCACGAGACCCCGGATGTCGCGCGGTGTCCCGACCCGCTGCCCAGCCCGCCGCGCCGGCACGCGCGGCCGCCGCCCAGCCGCCCGACGCAGCCGACCGCGATGCGCTGCTCGCCTTCACCGACGCGCTCTGGCTCGAGGACGGCCTGGCGCGCAACACGCTCACCGCCTACCGGCGCGATCTGGCGCTGCTCGCCCGCTGGCTCGACGGGCGAGGGCGGACGCTGCTGGCAGCGACCGAGCACGACCTGCAGTCCTACGTCGCCGACCGCCATGCGGCGTCGCGCCCCGCGAGCGCGAACCGCCGGCTGACGGTGTTTCGCCGCTTCTTCCGCTGGCTGCTGCGCGAGGGCCGCCGGCGCGACGACCCGACCGTGCGGATCGCAGCGGCGCGCCAGCCGCCGCGCTTTCCGAATGCGCTGACCGAGGCGCAGGTCGACGCGCTGCTGGCCGCCCCCGACGCCGGGACGCCGCTGGGACTGCGCGACCGCGCGATGCTCGAGACCTTGTACGCGACCGGCCTGCGTGTGTCCGAGCTGGTCGGGCTGCCGACGGTCGCGCTGTCGCGGGTCGACGCGGTGGTGCGGGTGACCGGCAAGGGCGGCAAGGAGCGGCTGGTGCCGCTCGGCGAGCCTGCGCGCGACTGGATCGAGCGGTGGTTGCGTGAGGGGCGCGGCGCGCTGCTGGGCGCGCGCGCGAGCGACGCGCTGTTCGTCACCGCACGCGGCGGCCCGATGACCCGGCAGATGTTCTGGACGCTGATCAGGCGCCACGCCCGCGCCGCCGGCGTGGTCGCGCCGCTGTCGCCGCACACGCTGCGGCATGCGTTCGCGACGCACCTGCTCAACCACGGTGCCGACCTGCGGGTCGTGCAGATGCTGCTCGGACACGCCGACATCTCGACCACGCAGATCTACACGCACGTCGCGCGCGAGCGCCTGAAGGCGCTGCATGCGCGCCATCATCCGCGCGGTACCTGATCCTCCAGTCGCCGCGCGACCCGGGGCAACAGCGTGTACAGCCCGGCGAGCGCCGCCGGCCCGACCGCCTCGCCGATCGCGCGGTAGCGCGCCTCGGAGTGCGGACCCACGGTTCGAATCAGCGCACGGCCGGCCGGCGCGATGCGCACGCTGATGCCGCGCGCGTCGTTCACGCTCGGGGCGCTGGCGACCAGCCCCCGCGCCTGCAGCGCGGGCAGCAGCCGAGACAGGCTGGGTTTGCTGATCAGCGTGAGCTCGGCCAGACGGGTGATCCGCGCATCCTCGACCGAGGCGAGCGCACGCAGCACGCGCCACTGCTGCTCGGTGATCCGGTGCGCGCGCAGCACCGGCCGGAACTGGGCCATCACCGCCTGGTGGCAGCGCAGCAGCAGCATCGGCAGCGACTGGGAGAACTCGCGGATCGGTTCGGCGGCGGCTGCGCGCGGGCCCGCGGGCACGCGGGGCGCGCGGGGCGTGCCGGGTCGGGCCGCTCGCGTCACGCGGCCTCGTCCGCGACCGGGTTCGAGAGCGTGCCGACCCCGGTCACGGTGACCTCGACCCGGTCCCCCGGCACCAGCCACTTCGGCGGATCGAACCGTGCGCCGGCGCCGGTGGGCGTGCCGGTGGCGATCAGGTCGCCCGGTTCCAGCCGCATGAACGTCGACAGGTACGCGATCAGTGCGTCGAACGGGAACATCAGTCGCGCGGTGGTGTCGTCCTGGCGCAGTTCGCCGTTGACCCGCGTGCTCACGCGCAGGTCGCCGAAGCCCTCGAACGCGTCGGCGGTCACCAGCCAGGGGCCGAGCGCGCCGCTCGACTCGAAGTTCTTGCCCTGCGTGACGTTGAACTTGCCGTGTCGCAGCCAGTCCCGGACCGTGCCCTCATTCATGCAGGTGAGCCCGGCGACATGCGCGGCCGCACACTCGCGCGGGATGCGCCGGCCCGCGCGGCCGATCACGATCGCGATCTCGCCTTCGTAGTCGAGCTGCAGCGATTCCGGCGGTCGAAGCAGCGGCTCGCCGTGCGCCACCAGCGACCCCGGCGAGCGCATGAACAGGCTTGGCCACTTCGGCCGTTCGGAACCGTCCTTGTACTCCTCGTTGCGGTCGGCGTAGTTGACGCCCACGCAGACGATCCGGCCCGGCCGCGCGAGCGGCTTGCGCAGCCGAACGTCGGCGAGCGCGTGATCGGGCGCGGCGTGCGCGAGGGCCTCTCGCGCGCGGTCGACCGCGTCGGCGGCGAGCAGCGCGTGCAGGGAGTCGATGCCTGCGAGCCGCGCCTGCAGGTCGACCACGAGTGCGTCGTGCTCGCCGACCACCGCGCCCCAGCGTTCGCGCCCGCCCTGCTCGTAGGACACCAGTTTCATCGTGCGGCCTCTTCCCGACACCGTGGAACACGTTAACATGTCAACGAAACGCCGGGCAACCGGCGGCGCCGTGCGCGGTCGGTGCGCCGGCGCGCGGCCGCGCCCCACCCCACGGAGGAACCGGATGCCGCACATCGTCGTCGAGTACTCGGCCAACCTTCGGCCGCGAATCGACCTGCCTGGGCTGCTGCGCACGCTGCACGATGCGGCGATCGCCACCGGCGTCTTCCCCTTCGGCGGCACCCGTACGCGTGCGGTGGCGCGCACCGACTACCTGATCGCGGACGGTCACCCGGACAATGCGTTCGTGCACGTGACGCTGCGCATCGGCCACGGCCGCACGCTCGACGTCCGCCAGGCCGCCGGCCAGCGGGTGTTCGACGCGCTGTGCGCGGCCCTCGGCCCGGTGCAGTCGGTCTCGCCGCTCGCGATCTCGTTCGAGGTCCAGGAGATCGACCCGGTGCTGAACTTCAAGCGCAACAACCTTCACGACTACGTCGAGGCCCGCCGCGCGGGCAGGGAGCGTCCATGAGCGCGTCGCTGTCGTCGCAGCTCGCCCGGGCCGAACAGGCGCTCGCGCGCTTCGCGGCCGAGCCGCTGGGTCATTTCGTCGACGGCCGCCCGGTCGTGGGCGAGGGCGAGGTCTTCGAGAACCGGTCTCCGGTCGACGCGCGTCTGCTCGCGCGCGTCACCGACGCGACCGGGGCCGAGGTCGCGCGGGCCGCACGCGCCGCGCAGCGCGCGTTCCCCGCGTGGCGCGCGATGCCCGGCGCCGAGCGCCGACGGCTGCTGCACCGGATCGCCGACGCGATCGAGGCGCGCGCCGACGAGATCGCGCTGGTCGAGTGCATGGACACCGGTCAGGCATGGCGCTTCATGAGCAAGGCCGCGCTGCGCGGCGCGGAGAACTTCCGTTTCTTCGCCGACCGCGCGCCCGACGCGGCCAACGGGCTGTCGCTGCCGACCGACACGCACCTCAACTACACGGTTCGCCAGCCGGTCGGTCCGGTCGCGGTGATCACGCCGTGGAACACGCCGTTCATGTTGTCGACCTGGAAGATCGCGCCCGCGCTCGCGGCCGGCTGCACGGTGGTGCACAAGCCGGCCGAGTGGAGCCCGCTCACCGCGTGGCTGCTGATCGAGATCCTGCACGAGGCCGGCCTGCCGCCCGGCGTCGCGAACCTGGTCAACGGGCTGGGCGAGACCGCCGGACGCACGCTCACCGAGCAGCCGGAGATCCGCGCCACCGCGTTCATCGGCGAGTCGCGCACCGGCGGGCTGATCATGGCGCAGGGCGCACCCACGCTCAAGCGCGTGCACCTTGAGCTCGGCGGCAAGAACCCGGTGATCGTGTTCGACGACGCCGACCTCGACCGGGCGCTGGACGCGGTCGTGTTCATGATCTACAGCCTGAACGGCGAGCGCTGCACGTCGTCGTCGCGGCTGCTGGTGCAGCGCTCGATCCACGACGCGTTCGTCGCTCGGCTCGCCGAGCGCGTGCGGCGGCTGAAGGTGGGTCACCCGCTCGATCCAGCCACCGAGGTCGGGCCGCTGGTGCACGCCCGGCACCTGGACAAGGTGCTGTCCTACGAGGCGATCGCGCGCGCCGAGGGTGCCGCGGTCACGGTCGGCGGCGGCCGCGCCGAGGGTCCCGGGCTGCCCGCAGGCGGGCAGTTCGTGCGGCCCACGCTGTACACCGGCGCGACCCCGTCGATGCGGATCGCGCAGGAGGAGATCTTCGGGCCGGTGCTCACGGTGCTGCCGTTCGACGACGAGGCGGACGCGATCCGGATCGCGAACGACGTGCGCTACGGGCTCGCCGGCTACCTGTGGACCGGCGATGCGGGCCGCGCCAACCGGGTCGCACTGGCGCTGGACGTCGGGATGATCTGGGTGAACTCGGAGAACGTGCGCCACCTGCCAACCCCGTTCGGTGGCATGAAGGCGAGCGGCATCGGCCGCGACGGCGGCGACTACAGCTTCGACTTCTACATGGAGACGAAGAACGTCGCCCTCGCCCTCGGCAGCCACGCGGTGCCGCGTCTGGGGGTCTGACATGGGCACGCTCGCGCTCGCCGCCAAGATCACCCACGTACCGTCGATGTACATCTCCGAGCATCCGGGTCCGCACCAGGGCTGCCGGCAGGCGGCAATCGACGGTCACCACGAGATCGGCCGCCGATGCCGCGCGCTCGGGGTCGACACGATCGTGGTGTTCGACGTGCACTGGCAGGTCAACGCCGGCTACCACGTCAACTGCGCGCCGCGATTCGAGGGCACCTACACCAGCAACGAGCTGCCGCACTTCATCCGGAACATGCCGTACGCGTATCCGGGCGATCCGGTGCTCGGCCGCGCGATCGCCGAGCAGGCGAGCGCCGACGGCACGTTCACCCGCGCGCATGACGCGACCACGCTCGAGCTCGAGTACGGCACGCTGGTGCCGATGCGCTACATGAACGCCGATCAACGCTTCAAGGTGGTGTCGGTGGCCGCCTGGTGCGCCTGGCACCGGCTCGAGGACAGCGCGCGCTTCGGCGCGTCGGTCCGCCGCGCGATCGAGCAGCGCTTCGACGGGACGGTCGCGGTGTTCGCGAGCGGATCGCTGTCGCACCGCTTCAACGACAACGGCAGCCCCGAGGCGTCGATGCACGAGATCAGCGACGAGTTCTTCCGCCAGGTGGACCTGCGCGTGGTCGAACTCTGGAAGCGGGGCGACTGGACGACCTTCATCCGGATGCTGCCGCAGTACGCCGAGCGCTGCATCGGCGAGGGCGGCATGCACGACACCGCGATGCTGCTCGGCCTGCTCGGTTGGGCCGACTACGACCGGCCGGCCGAGGTGATCACGCCGTACTTCCCGAGCTCGGGTACCGGCCAGATCAACGCGGTATTCCCGGTCGTCTGACAGGGGTGTGACGATGAGGGTCTGCGTGCTTGGTCTCGGGGCGGTCGGCGGCCTGATCGCGCACCGGCTGGCCGAAGGCGGGGTGGCGGTGAGTGCGCTCGCCCGCGGCGCGACGCTGGCGGCGCTGCGCCGGCGCGGACTGGTGGTGCGCGAGTCGCCCGGCGATTCCGGTCGCGCCGTGCCGCTGCCGGCGAGCGACCGAGCGGCCGAGCTCGGTGCGCAGGACGTCGTGCTGCTGACCGTGAAGACCACCGCGCTGCCTTCGGTGCCGGCGTCGATCGCGCCGTTGCTTGGGCCGGACACGACCGTCGTGTCGATGATGAACGGCGTGCCGTGGTGGTTCTTCCACGGATTGGCCGCACCCTGGCGCGACCTGCGGCTGGATGCGACCGACCCGGGCGGCGCGCTGGCGCGGGCGATCCCGCCAGAGCGCGTGATCGGCGCGGTCACGCACCTGTCGTCCTCGGTACCCGAGCCCGGCGTCGTGCAGCTCGCGCGGTTCGACCGACTGATCGTCGGCGAACCGGGCGGTGCGTCGACCGCGCGGCTCGAGGCGGTCGCCGCGATGCTGCGTGCCGGCGGCATGCGGGTCGACGTGACCCCCCGCATCGAGCTGGAGGTGTGGCTCAAGCTGTGGGGCAACATGACGATGAACCCGCTGTCGGCGCTGACCGGTGCGACGCTGGACGTGCTGCTCGACGACCCGCTGGTGCGCCGCTTCGCGTCCGACGCGATGCTCGAGGCGCGTGCGATCGGCGAGCGGCTCGGCCTGCAGATCGCGATGACGCCCGAGGAGCGTCACGTGGTCACGCGCCGGATCGGCGCGGTGCGCACGTCGATGCTCCAGGACGTCGAGGCGAACCGCCCGATCGAGCTGGACGCGCTGATCGGAGCGGTGAGCGAGATGGGCCGGCGCGTGGGGCTGGACACGCCGAACGTCGACGCGCTGCTCGGTGTGGCGCGGGTGTTCGCGCGCGGCCGCGGGCTGCTCGCCTGACCCGACGCGTCCGGCGCGCGCGCCCGCCGCCGTGACTGCGCGCGCCGCCGCTATCATCCGCGGATGGCCGCGAAGCATGTCTCCGAGACCCCCGCCACCGCGCTGCTCAGGCGCCACCGGGTCGCGTTCACCGAGCACCCGTACGACTATGTCGAGCACGGCGGCACCGCCGAGTCGGCGCGCCAACTCGGGCTGGACGAGCACGCGGTGGTGAAGACGCTGGTGATGCAGGACGAGACCGCCCGACCGCTGCTGGTGCTGATGCACGGTGACCGAACGGTCTCCACCAAGAACCTCGCGCGCCAGTCGCAGCGCAAGTCGATCGCCGCGTGCGACCCGGAGGTCGCCCAGCGGCACACCGGCTACCAGGTCGGCGGCACCTCGCCGTTCGGCACCCGCAAGGCGCTGCCGGTCTACGTCGAGCGCGGCGTGCTCGCGCTGCCCCGGATCTGGATCAACGGCGGGCGCCGCGGCTACCTGCTCGGGCTGGAGCCCGCCGTGCTGGTCGACCTGCTGCACGCGGTGCCGGTAGACTGCGCGCTCAGCGACTGACGAGCCTGCCTCGCGAAGACCCCATGGACGCGCTGCCCGCGATCGCCGCGATCGCGATCGCCTACCTGATCGGCTCGGTGTCGTTCGCGGTGGTCGTCAGCCGGGTGATGGGTCTCGCCGATCCGCGCAGCTACGGCTCGGGCAACCCGGGCGCGACCAACGTGCTGCGCTCGGGCAACCGCGCGGCGGCGCTCGCGACGCTGGCGGGCGACGCCGCGAAGGGCGCGGTCGCGGTGCTGCTCGCCCGGACGCTCGCGGAGCGCTTCGGCTTCTCCGACGCGACCCTCGCTGCGGTCGGGCTGGCCGCGTTCGTGGGCCACCTGGTCCCGGTGTTCCATGGTTTCCGGGGCGGCAAGGGCGTGGCGACCGCCGCCGGCGTGCTGATCGCGCTGTCGCCCTGGCTCGGGCTGGCCACGCTCGCGACCTGGATCACGATCGCGGTGTTCTTCCGCTACTCGTCGCTCGCCGCGCTGGTGTCGGCGGTGTTCGCGCCGGCGTACTACCTGTTGCTCGCCGGCGCCGACGGGGTGCTCGCCGTGCTGGTCGCGATGAGCGCGCTGCTGCTGCTGCGCCACCGGGCCAACGTCGCCAACCTGCTGGCCGGGCGCGAGACCCGGATCGGGCAGAAGCGCGCCGGCTGACGCGGTTCGCGCAGCCGGCCGCGCTCAGACCGCTGCGACCGGCACCGGAAACGCAGCGCGCGCCCGCAGCTGGCCGCAGCCGCCGTCGACCTGCTGCGCGGCCGACCAGCGCAGCGTGGCCACCACGCCGCGGGCGCGCAGTGCCCGCACGAAGCCGACCGCACGGGCCAACGGGGGCCGGGCGAACGGCAGCGCTTCGCCCGGGTTCCAGGGGATGAGGTTGACGATCGCACGCCGGCCGGCGAGCAGCGCAGCGAGCGGACCCGCTTCGCGCGGGTCGTCGTTGACGCCGTCGAGCAGCGTCCACTGCACCAGCAGCGGCACGCGGCTCGCACGCGCGCACTCGTCGGCGAGCGCCACCAGCTCGTCCGGCGCGATCCGCGGCGCACGCGGCAGCAGGCGCGCGCGCAGTGCCGCGTCGGTGGCGTGCAGCGACAGCGCGAGCGCCGGGTGCACCGCGGCGGCGCGCAGCCGCTCGAAGGCCCGCCGGTCGCCGACCGTCGAGAACACCATCCGGCCGCGTGCCAGGCCGCCGTGCGTGCCGAGCAGCGCGATCGCCTCGAGCACCGCCTCGAGGTTGTGCGCCGGCTCGCCCATGCCCATGAACACCACGCGGTCCACCGGACCGAGCCGGCGGGCAGCGACCACCTGGGCCACGATCTCCGCGCCGCCGAGCTGTCGTGCGAGCCCATCGCGTCCGGTGGCGCAGAACAGGCAGCCGACCGCACAGCCCACCTGCGAGGACACGCACAGCCCGCCCCGCGGCAGGCGCACCGCCTCGACCGTGCGGCGGTCGGCGAGCGTCAGCAGCAGCCGCTCGGCGCCGTCGGCGGCCGGGTGCCGAGAGTGCACCTGCACGAGCCCGTCCAGCGTCGCGCCGATCGCCGGCAGCGCATCGCGCAGCCGCCGCGGCAGGAAGCCGGGGTCGCCGCGGTACGGCGCGTCGAGCGCGTCCGCGTGCAGCCAGCGCCCGAGCAGGTGGCGCTCGTGGACCGGCGCCGCGCCGGCGCCGCGCAGCAGCGCGCTGACCGCCTCGAGCTGCACCGGCGCGCCGCTCACCAGGTGTCCACGCACGCGCGCTTCTTGCCGACGCGCGGCGCCGGCGGCGGCGCTGCGCGCAGCGCCTCGACGATCGTGCGGCGGGTGTCCGCCGGGTCGATCACGTCGTCGATCTCGAACAGCGATGCGGTGGACAGCGCGCGGCCCCGCTCGTACAGCTGTGCCACGCGGCGCTCGTACTCGGCGCGGCGCTCGGCCGGGTCTGCGATTGCGGCGAGCTCGTTGCGCCACGCGAGCCTCACCGCGCCCTCCAACCCCATGCCGCCGAACTCGCCGGTCGGCCACGCGACGATCCGCAGCGGGGCGGCGAACGAGCCGCCGGCCATGCCCTGCGCCCCCAGCCCATAGCCCTTGCGCAGCACCACGCTCACCAGCGGCACCGTGAGGCTCGCGCCGGTCACGTACAGCCGACAGCAGTGGCGCACCAGCGCCGTAGTCTCGGCCTGCGGCCCGACCATGTTGCCGGGGGTGTCGATCAGCGTGACGATCGGCAGGTCGAACGCGTCGGCCAGCTGCATCATCCGCGCGGCCTTGTCGGCGCCTGCCGAGTCGATCGCGCCCGACAGGTGCATCGGATTGTTCGCGATCACGGCGACCGGCCGGCCCTCGATGCGCGCGAGCGCGGTGACCATGCCCGGACCGAACGCGGGCCGCAGTTCGAGCACCGAGCCTTCGTCGAACACCGTCTCGACCACGGTGTGCACGTCGTACACGCGCAGACGGTTCTGCGGCACCAGCGCGCGCAGCGCCCGGGGGTCGGCACATCGCCAGTCGGACAGCGGTCCCTGGAAGTACGACAGGTAGCGGCGCACGACCTCGGCGGCCTGCGCCTCGTCGTCCACCAGCACGTCGACCACGCCGTTGGGCACCTGGTCGGACATCGGGCCGATCTGCTCGGGCGCGAAGCTGCCCAGGCCACCGCCCTCGATCATCGCGGGCCCGCCCATCCCGAGGTTCGCGTCCCGCGTCGCGATGATCACGTCGCAGCAGCCGGCGAGCACCGCGTTGCCCGCGAAGCAGCGCCCGCAGACCACGCTCACCAGCGGCACCAGCCCCGAGAGCCGGCCGAACAGCTCGAAGGCGCGCGTGTTCAGGTGCGCGGCGATCACGCGGTCGGTCTCGCCCGGCCGACCGCCGCCGCCCTCGGCGAACAGCACCACCGGCAGCCGCAGCCGGTGGGCGAGCTCGAGCATCCGATCCTTCTTCTCGTGGTTCTTGTGGCCCTGCGTGCCGGCGAGCACGGTGTAGTCGTAGGCCATCGCCAGCACGCGCGCCCGCTCGTCCGGGAAGCGGTCGCCGTTGACCCGGCCGATGCCGCAGACCAGACCGTCGGCCGGTGTGCGCGCGATCAGCGCGTCCTCGGACATCCGGCCGCGACGCGCCGCGACCACCAGCGACCCGTGCTCGACGAACGAGCCGGGGTCGCACACCGCCTCGAGGTTCTCGCGCGCGGTCCGGCGCCCCGCGGCGTGCCGCTTCGCGACCGCCTCGGGGCGCGCCGCGTCGCGGGTGGCGGCCTGGCGGGCGAGCACCTCGGCGAGGTCGGCGCGGACACCGTCCGCGGCCTCGGGCATGTCCTCGGGCTCGGCGCGCGCCGCGTCGTCGTCCGGCTCGATCCATGCGAGCACCGCACGCTCGGCCACGGTATCGCCCGCCGCCGCGGCCAGCCCGCGTACGCGGCCGGCCCGGGGTGCGGGCACCGGATGCTCCATCTTCATCGCGTCCAGCACCAGCAGCGTCTGGCGGGCGCGCACCGGGTCCCCGTCGGCGACCGACACCGACAGCACCGTACCCTGGATCGGCGCGGCGACCGGCACCCGCGTGGAGAGCTCATCGCCGACGGGTCCACCGCCGGCGAGGGCGCCGTCGGCGCGAGTCCCGCCGGGCCGCGCGGCGCCGTCCGCGCCCGCGGCCCCGGGGGCGGACGCCGCCGCCGCGGCCGCATCGGCCCCCGTCACGTGCCGCCGCGGCGCGGCGCCGGCCGCGTAGGCGAGCAGCGCGTCGATCCGATCGTCGACGAACCGCGTGTGCAGGCGTCCCGCGCGCACGTCGGGCGCATCCACCAGGGCGGCGAGGAAGGGCAGGTTCGTGTCGACGCCCTCGATCCGGCACTCGTCCAGCGCGCGCCGCGCCTTCGCGCACGCGGCCGCCAGCCCGCCCGAGTCCGCCCGCACGATCAGCTTGGCGAGCAGCGCGTCGTAGCGCAGCCCAGTGCGCAGCCCGGCGTAGCCCGCGCCGTCGACGCGGACCCCGCGGCCCGACGGCAGCTCGTAGGCGGTGATCGTGCCGGCCGCCGGCCGGGCGGTGGCGTCGGGCGACATCGTCTCCAAGTTGATGCGTGCCTGCAGCACGCAGCCCGGCCGCAGCGCGGGCGGGCGCACCAGGCCGAGCTGCGCGAGCGTGGCACCCTGCGCGAGCTGCAGCTGCAACTGCACCAGGTCCATGCCGAGCAGCTCCTCGGTCACCGTGTGCTCGACCTGCAGCCGCGCATTGGCCTCGACGAACGCGATCGCCCCGTCGTTGCGGCCGGCGCCCTCGGCGTCGACCAGGAACTCGATCGTGGCGAGATTGACGAGCCGCGCCTCGCGCGCCATCTTCAGCGCGAACCCGAGCAGCCGGTCGCGCACCCCGGGCGAGAGCCCCGGCGCCGGGGCGATCTCGACCAGCTTCTGGCGCTGCCGCTGCAGGCTGCACTCGCGCTCCCAGAGGTGCACCGCGGTCGAACCGTCGCCGGCGACCTGGACCTCGACATGCCGCGCCCGCGGCATCAGCTGCTCGACGTAGAGCGCGTCGTCGCCGAACGCCGCGCGCGACTCGGACGCGCATCGCGCCCACGCGTCCTCCAGCGCCTCGGGCGTGCGTACCTCCCGGATGCCTCGGCCGCCGCCGCCGGCGAGCGCCTTGACCATCATCGCGCCGCCCTCGCCCAGCCGCGCGAGGAACGCGCGCGCCTCGTCGATCGTGGTCGCCCGCTCGGTGCCCGACAGCGCCGGCACGCCGCAGCGCAGCGCGTGCGCCCGCGCCGCGCCTTTGTCGCCGAACAGTGCGAGCGTGGTCGCATGCGGTCCGACGAACACCAGGTCGGCGTCGGCGCAGCGCTGCGCGAACGATGCGCTCTCCGACAGGAACCCGTAGCCCGGGTGGATCGCGTCGCATTCCGCGGCGCGCGCGGCCGCCACGATCGCGGCGGCGTCCAGGTACGCGGCCGGTCCGTCGCCGCTCAGCGGGTGCGCTCGGTCGGCCGTGCGGGTGTGCAGTGCGAGCGTGTCGTCGCGCGCATGCACCGCCACGGTCGCGATGCCGAGCTCTGCGGCGGTGCGGGCGATCCGGATCGCGATCTCGCCGCGATTGGCGATCAGCAGCCGGCGGATCGGACGGACGGGGGCGGGGCGCGCGGCGGCGGTTCGGTCGACGGGCATGGCTCGGCAGGGGCGTCGGCGAGCTTCGGACGCTCGGGCCGGGCGGCGGACCCGCCCGAGGCGACCGGGCGTCGCCCGCGCACACGGCGCCCCGGGCGGCGCTCGGGAGGCCGCAGGGTAGCAGCGGGGTCGCAGCCCCGCAAATCGCCGGGCTAGCCGCGCGCGGAGCGCCGCTCGTAGCGCGACAACAGCACGATCGCTGCGATGATCACCGCCCCGCCGACGAAGGTCGTCGGATGCAGCGGGTCGCCGAACATCAGCCAGCCGGCGAGCGCCGCCCACACCAGGTCGACGAACTTCACCGACTGGGTGGCCGAGATGTCGGCGGATGCGAACGAGCGCGTCAGGCAGTAGTGCCCCACGGTGCCCGCGACGCCGCCGACGATCGCCACCAGCCAGAGGCCGGCGTGCGGCCAGGTCCAGAACGGCAGCGCGAGCGGCAGCGACAGCACGGCGATCAGCAGCGTCTGCCAGAACGTGATCGCCGATGCCGACGCGGTGCGGGTCAGCACCTTGGTGACCAGGAACGACGCGGCGAACATCGGCGCGGAGGCGAGCATCACCAGGCTCCACCAGCCGCCCGACCCGGTCAGGCTCGGACCGACCACGACCAGCACGCCGACGAAGCCGGCGAGCACCGCGGTCCAGCGCGCCGCGCTCATCGGTTCGCGCAGGAACCACGCGGCGCCGATCATGATGAACAAGGGTCCGGTGAAGCTGATCGCGGTCATGTCGGCCAGCGGCAGGTGCGGCAGCGCGAGGAACCACAGGACCAGGCCGCCGCAGTGCAGTGCCGCCCGCCACAGCTGGCCGCGGATCGGCCCCGGCTTGAGCCCGCGCGGGCCGACGCGCGCGAGCAGCGGCAGGAAGGGCGCCACGCCGATCGCATAGCGCAGGAACATCGCCTGCATCGGATGGATCTCGAGCGTCAGCGCTCGCATCGTCGCGTTGCCGATCGTGAACAGCAGGCCCGCGGCGATCGCCCACAGCAGGCCGCGCGTGGTGGCGGACCAGCCTGCGGCGCGGATCCGCCAGGCCCGTGCGTGCACCCGCCACGCGGGGGCCCGGCGCCCGCCGTGAGCGGCTTCGGTACGCGACATCGACGCGATTGTAGGCGGCGGGCGCGGGTCGGCCCGGTGCCGGCCGGTCTAGAATCGTCGGCGCACTCGCCCCTCCGGATGGTCGTCCCGATGACCCTCGTTCCGAGAATCGTGCTGGACGCCTGCAGCAGCCTGCCGCAGGACGCCGACCGGGCGGTGCTGGTCGGCCGGGCGTGGCGCCCCGAGGCCGGCGGCCCGTCGGTGGTCGCGGTGCGCGACCGCGAGGTGATCGACGTCACCCGCGCGTTCCCGACGGTGAGCGACCTGTGCGGGCGCCCCGACCCCGCGGCCGCGCTGCGCGCGGCGGAGGGCGAGCCGATCGGCGCGCTGCAGACGCTGCTCGACAACACGCCGCCGCAGGTGCGCGACGCGACCCGGCCGTGGCTGCTCGCGCCCGTGGACCTTCAGCCGATCAAGGCCGCCGGCGTCACCTTCGCCGCGTCGATGCTCGAGCGCGTGATCGAGGAGCGCGCTCGCGGCCACGCGGGCGCGGCCGCAGCCCTTCGCGCCGAGGTGCGCCGGCTGATCGGCGAGGACCTCTCTCGGCTGCGCCCGGGGTCGGAGGCCGCCATGGCGCTCAAGCGGGTGCTGGTCGAACAGGGTGCCTGGAGCCCGTACCTGGAGGTGGGCATCGGGCCGGACGCTGAGATCTTCACCAAGGCCCCGCCGATGTCTGCGGTCGGCACCGGCATGGACGCGGGCGTGCACCCGATGTCGAGTTGGAACAATCCGGAGCCCGAGGTGGTGCTGACGGTCTCCCCGGCCGGGGCGGTCGTCGGCGCCACGCTCGGCAACGACGTGAATTTGCGCGACGTCGAGGGCCGTTCGGCGCTGCTGCTCGGCAAGGCCAAGGACAACACCGCGTCATGCGCGCTCGGGCCGTTCGTGCGGCTGTTCGACGCGCACTTCGGGCTGGACGAGCTGCGCGCCACCACGGTGTCGCTGCGCGTCGACGGCCCCGACGGCTTCGTGCTGCGCGGCGAGTCGTCGCTCGCGCGGATCAGCCGCGATCCGCTCGAGCTGGTGGCCCAGCTGATCGGGCCCCATCACCAGTACCCGGACGGGGTGCTGCTGTTCCTGGGCACGATGTTCGCGCCCACCGAGGATCGCGGCGCGCCCGGGCAGGGCTTCACGCACGCCACCGGCGACCGGGTGACGATCGCCGCGCCGCGGCTGGGTGCGTTGGTCAACCGGATCCGGCCGACGCACGAGTGCGAGCCCTGGACCTTCGGCATCGGCGCGCTGATGCGCAACCTCGCGGCGCGCGGTCTGCTCTGACCCGGCGATGTGCGCGAACTACGTTCCGGTCACCGATCCGCAGCGGCTGCGGGATCATTTCGGAGTGGCGGCCGCGGGGCCGGTGCCCGGCGAGACCTGGCCCGGCTACGCGGCGCCGTTCGTGCGCCGCACGCGGACTGCGCGCGAGTCCGAGCGCGAGGCGGCGATCGGGCTGTTCGGGCTGGTGCCGTTCTGGTCGAAGGATCCGACGATCGGGCGGCGCACCTACAACGCCCGCGCCGAGACCGTCGCCGACAAGCCGAGCTTCCGCGATGCCTGGCGGCAGGGCCGGCGGGCGATCGTGCCGGCCGAGGCGATCTTCGAGCCCTGCTGGGAGAGCGGCCGCGCGGTGCGCTGGCGGATCGCGCGCGGCGACGGCGCACCGATGGGTCTGGCCGGGCTGTGGGGCGCGTGGCGCTCGCCGGACGGCGCCGAGCTGCTGTCGTTCACGATGCTGACCGTGAACGCCGACGGGCACGAGCTGATGCGGCGCTTCCACGCGCCGGACGACGAGAAGCGGATGGTCGTGGTGCTCGACGAGGGCGACTACGATGCGTGGCTGGACGCGTCGCCGCAGCGGATGCGCGAGCTGCTGCGCCGGTGGCCGGCCGATGCGCTCGCCGCCGAGCCGGCGCCGCGCCCGCCGAGGGCGCCCGGCGCGCGGCGAGGCGGCTGATCGGATCAGCCGCCGTCCGGATCCGACCGCGGCGCGGTCCGACCCGCGCGACCGCGGATCCGGGTCGCGCTCAGCGGGCGAGCTTGAGCAGCACGTCCGGGTAGGTGCAGGCGACCCGCAGCAGCATCCGGGCGGCTCCCGTGGGCTCGCGTCGTCCCTGCTCCCAGTCCTGAAGCGTACGCACCGAGACGCCAAGCAGGCGCGCGAACTCCTCCTGCGACAGGCCGGTCCGCGACCGGGCCTCGATCGCCTCCGCTGCGCCGCTGCCACGGGGCGACCGGTCACCGTCGGCGCGAGGCCCGCCGGCCGCTCCGGCGGAGGCCTGCGGACCGCATCTCGGCGGGTCGATCATCGCGACCGGCCCGTGCCGCGGGCCGCGCGCCCGGCCCCGCTGGGCCGGACGGATGCCGGCGTCACGCTCGGCGTGATTGCGGGGTCGATCGTTTCGGCGGCTCGCACGCTCGGGATCCGGACGGGCATCACGATCTCCAAAGGCCCCGGCGCGGGGCGACGACACGCGGGCCGAGTATCGAAGAGCACCCCGACGGTGGCATCAGCGACTGCACGCACCGGGGGTACGCAGTACTGCAGATGCCGCGCCGGCCGGAGGTCCCGGCCCCACCCTCGGCCATCGATCCCGTCCGCCCCGATGTGCGCACTCCTCCTGGCGGATGGTCCCCGGGTTCTCCGCGCGGACGGCGGCACGCGAAGCCGGACGGACGGCGGCGGCGGACCGGCGGCATGAACGCGGCCGGTCGTCGCCCGCCGCTGCCGCCGGTCGCGCCGGCCGGT
>JBIKMO010000181.1:0-8647 GCA_044359175.1 Burkholderiaceae bacterium
TCCCGCCTCGATCCGGCCGTCCTGGATGAAGTCCAGCGCCTCGCCCTCGGCGCAGAAGCCGTAGTTCTCGAGGCTGAACAGCACCGCCGGCGCGTGCGCGTCCTGCACGTACAGCAGGTCGATGTCCGACGGCCCGCAGCCGGAGGCCTCGCGCACCCTGCGCGCGGTCTCCTTCATGTGCGGCACCAGCAGGTGGTCCTCGTTCTCGAGCATCCGCAGCGCGTCCTGCCGGCCGAGGCCGAGCAGCCACACCGGCCGGTCGGTGAGCTGCGGCGCGAGGTCCGCGTCGGCGAGCACGATGCACACGCCGCCGTCGGTGATCAGGCAGATGTCCGAGCGGCGCAGCGGCCAGACGATCCAGCGGTCGGCGAGGTACTCGTCCCAGCCCATCGGCTCGCGCCGGAAGGCGATCGGGTTCAGCGCGGCGTACCTGCGCATCGCGATCGCGTAGGCGCCGAGCTTGTCGCGGTCGGCCAGCCGGCCGTACTTGTGCAGGTAGCGCTGGAAGCCCAGGCCCGCGAAGCCCGCCGGGTTCAGGAAGCCGTACGGCTCGCCGAACGGATCGGACGCGTGCGCGAAGCGGAACTTGGTGGTGCGCTGGTTGGTCGCGTACACGCAGGCGACCACGCTCGCCTGGCCGGACTCGATCAGCGCGGCCGCGTACGCGAGCGTGAAGGGCGCGGTCCCGTACTGCAGCGAGCCGCTCGCCACCGGGTTCAGCCCGACGATCTGGCCGAAGCGCGTGGCGTCCATCTGGCCCGAGCCGTCCTGCATCGTCTGCGTGAGCAGGCCGTCGATGCGGCCGCGGTCGATGCCGGACGCGCGCAGCGCGCCCGAGTACGCCTCGACGCCGAGGTCCCATGCGGACCGACCCGGGTGCTCGCCCTGCACGGTGGCGTGCGCGGCGACCATCGCCACGCGAGCCCGGTGTGTGGTGCTCATCGGTGTGGTCCGTTCCGCTTCGATGCGCGCGCGGTGGTCTCCCCTGCGGACCATGCTAGCACCGGGTGACAGCCCGGAAATGCGGGGCGTATGATCGGTCGTACCGAAAACAGGACGACACAGGGAGACGAAGATGCGCACGTTCCGGCGCCGCCTGATCGCGGCCGCGAGCCTCGCCTGGGCCGCATTCGCCGCCACCCCCGCGACCGCACAGGTCGTCAACGACCCGAACGACCAGGCCCGGCTCTACGAGCTCGCCAGGAAGGAGGGCTCGCTGGTCTGGTACGTCAGCGGCCCGATCGAGCCGATGAAGGCGGTGGCCGAGGCGTTCACCAAGCGCTACCCGGGCGTCTCGGTCGAGGTGCTGCGCATCGTCGGCGTCGCGCAGTACCAGCGCTTCATGCAGGAGACGCAGGCGAAGCGCCACATGGTCGACGTGGTGCACATCAGCGACTACCCGAGCATGCAGGAACTGATCAAGGACGGCCACGTCATCGAGTGGAAGCCGCCCGAGGCCGACAAGATGCCCGCGGTGTTCCGCATGGGCAACCACGCGTTCGCCGCGTACCAGACCGACATGGCGATCGTCTACAACGTGAACAAGGTCTCGCCCGAGGAGGTGAGGATCCTCGAGTCGAGCTGGAAGGGCGTGCTCGATCCGCGCTTCAAGGGCCGCTTCGCGGTCACGACGATGAAGTGCGGCGTCTGCTACGCCGGCATCCACATGTTCCTCGACCCGAAGATGTCGAAGGAGTACGGCGTGGAGTTCCTGCGCCAGGTGGCCGCGCAGCGGCCCACCGTGTACTCGGAGATCCTGGTCGGGCTGGACCGCGTGATCGCCGGCGAGCACGACTTCACGTTCTGGACTTGGGAGAGCGTCGCGACCACCAAGTGGGCGCAGGGTGCGCCGATCCGCTGGGTGCGGCCGTCGCCCACGCCCGAGTGGGGCAACTCGTGGCAGGCGATCAGCCGGTACGCGCCGCGGCCCAACGCGGCGCGGCTGTTCCAGAACTGGTCGGTCAGCACCGAGGGCGCCGTCGCGCTGCAGCAGGTCTACGGCACCGCGACCACGCTCGGCGGCGTGAAGGACACCCGCAAGGTCACGCAGGAGGCCTGGTACAAGCCGATCCAGCAGCGCTACGACGTCGACTTCAAGCGCTGGGACGCGGACTACCACAAGGACATGGACACGTGGGCGAGGATCCTGCGCGAGGCGCGCTGAGGGCGGCCCGCCGCATCGCCGCCCGAACCCGCGCCCGGGCACCAGCATGTCCGCCGGCCCCGACGTCGTGAGGGCGCCCGCCGCCGCGGCGGGCGCGGGGCGCAGGCCGTTCCGGCTGCCGCTCGACCGCATCGCGTGGACGCTGCTCGCCGTGGCGGTGGTCGTCGTGGTGCTGGTGCCGCTGGTGGTCACGGTGGACGCGGCGTTCTACGCCGAGACCCGCACCGGCCTGTCGGCCACCCGCAGCCTCAAGGCGGTGATCGCGGTCTACGGCTCGTGGGAGTACCTGTCGCTGCTGGTCAACGCGATCGTGCTCGCGGTGCTGGTCACCGCGCTGTCGCTCGTGGTCGGCGTGGCCATGGCGCTGCTGATCGGGCGCACCGACCTGCCGTACAAGCCGGTGCTGGACCTGGCGATCATCCTGCCGCTGTTCCTCAGCCCGTTCACCGGGCTGATCGCGTGGATCGCCCTCGGCTCGGAGAAGACCGGCTTCGTGAACGGGGCGATCAAGGCGGTGCTCGGCCTGGTCTTCGAGAACCCGCAGGCGCTGATCGACGTCTGGACCTACGCCGGCATCGTCTGGGTGATGTTCCTGTTCTTCTGCCCGTTCGTGTACCTGTTCACGCTCGGCAGCCTGCGCTCGATGGACGCGTCGCTGGAGGAGGCCGCGCGCACCGCCGGCGCGACCACCTGGCAGACCATCACGCGGATCACGCTGCCGATGTCGCTGCCGGCGATCTTCGCCGCCGGCATGCTGGTGTTCATCCTCGCCGCCGAGATGTACACCATCCCGGGCATCATCGGCGGCACCTTCGGATTCGTGACGCTGCCCTGGCGGATCTACCAGGACTCCACGGTGTTCCCGGTGCGGCTCGCGCACGCCGCGGCCTCGGGCACGATCCTGCTGTGGGTGACGCTCGTCGGCGTGTGGCTGCAGCGGCGGATGACCCGTGTGTCCGAGCGCTACGTGAGCATCACCGGCAAGGGCTTCCGCGGCCGGCCGCTCTCGCTCGGCCGCTGGAAGCCGGCGGCGCTGGCCGCCGTGGGGCTGTACGTGCTGTGCGCCGACGTGCTGCCCCTCGCCGCACTGCTGGCGTCGTCGCTGATGAAGTTCAGCGCGCCGGTGCTCACCGCCGAAGTGTTCACCGCCAAGCACTACGTCGAGCTGGTCACGCTGCCCAACATGCGCGCGGCCTTCGTCAACACCGTGCTGCTCGCGGTGATGTCCGGTGCCGTCTGCGTGATCGCCGGGCTGGTGATCAGCTACGCCGAGGTACGCCGGCCGAGCCGCGCGACCCAGCTGCTCGCCTTCGTCGCGGTGCTGCCGGTGGCGGTGCCGGGGCTGGTCTACGGCATCGGCCTGCTGTGGACCTACATCCACACGCCGCTGTACGGCACGATCTGGATCCTGCTGCTCGCGTTCGTCGCCAAGTTCCTGCCCTACGGCGTGCTGGTCAGCCGCACCGGCGTGCTGCAGATCCACCCCGAGCTCGAGCAGAGCGCGCGGATGTCGGGCGCCACCGCCGGCCAGGCGCTCAGGCTGGTCACGATGCCGCTGATGCGCGTCACGCTGATCTCGGTGCTCTTCTTCGTGATGATCATGAGCATCAAGGAGCTGTCGGCGTCGATCCTGCTCTACGCGCAGGAGAGCCAGGTGCTGTCGGTGCTGACCTGGCACTACATGGACTCGGGCAACTACCAGTTCGCCTCGGCGGTCGGTGTCGTGCAGACCGTGCTGATGATCGTGCTGGTCGTGGTCACGCGGGCGGTGTTCCGCGTGCGGCTGGAGAGCGCGATCGGCAAGGGGGGATGACGAGGATGGACGGGACGAAGCGGGTCGACGAACTGCTGGTCGTCGAGATCGCCGAGGGCATCGCCGGACCGGCGTGCACGCTGCTGATGGCCGACCTGGGCGCCACCGTGGTCAAGGTGGAGCCGCCGTGGGGCGACCGCAGCCGGGAGTGGGGACCGCCGATGGTGGGCGACGTCGCCGCGGTCTACTGCCACCTGAACCGCGGCAAGGAGGGCGTGGTGGCGGACACCGCGTCGCCCGACGACTGCGCGCGTCTCGAGGCCCTCCTCGCGCGCGCCGACGCGGTGGTCGTGCAGATGGACCCCGACGTGCGGGCCGAGAGCCGGCTGGACTGGACCGCGATCCGGGCGCGCCACCCGGCGCTGGTCGTGTGCGAGATCGACGACGTGGGCTTCGAGGGGCCGCTCGCGGGCGCCGCGGGCTCGGAACTCGCGATCCAGGCGCTGTCCGGCCTCACCCGCTACGTCGGCACCCCGGGCGGCGACCCCGCGCGGATCGGGTTCGAGATCGCCGGCATGGCGGCGGCGCAGCACGCGTTCCACGGCGTCCTCGCCGCGCTCGTCGAGCGCGCGCGCAGCGGCCGGGGCCAGCACGTGCAGGTGTGCACGCTGCGCTCGCTGGTGTCGATGAAGGCGATCCTGATGAACGCGTCGGACTCGCCCGAACGCTGGGACGGCTTCCACCTGAACAACCCGTACTGGCCGTACGACTACGGCTGGGTCACCTCGGACGGACAGGTCACCTTCGACTTCCGGCCGCCGGACCGCGAGGCCTGGGTGCAGTGGTGCCGGAACGTCGGGCTCGGGCACCTGCCGGACGACCCGGAGTACCGGGACTGGCGCTCGACCATCTACATCGGCGACCGCCGGCACGGCGCCGGCACGGTCTACGACCCGGTGTTCGCGAGGATGACCTGCGAGGAGGCGAGCGCGTCGATCAACGCGCTCGGCGGGATCTCGGTCAAGTTCAACGACTACGGCGAGGTGCTCGCGCATCCCCAGACGAGGACGCTCGACCCCACGGTCCGGGTCGACGAGGCCGACGGCCGCGCGCACGAGCAGGTCGGCGTGCCCTTCGTCCTGCAGGACCCGCCGCCCCGGCGCGCGTTCCGGCGCGCGCCGACGCTCGGCGAGCACACCGCGCGCTGGCTCGGCACGGGAGGGCGCTGACATGGCGGCCTGCGTCTTTCCGGTCGAACCCAGGCGCGGCACCGGCCCGCTCGATGGCCTGAAGGTGCTCGATGCGAGCCAGGGCGCGGTCGGCCCGTGGGCCGGCGCGCTGCTCGGACTGCTCGGCGCCGACGTGGTCAAGCTCGAGTCGCCGGGCGGCGACTTCATCCACGCGGTGATGCCGACCAAGGGCGGGCTGTGCACGACCTACGTCGCGATGAACATCGACAAGCGCGGCATCGTGCTGGACCTGAAGCAGCCCGACGAGCGCGCGGTGGTGCACCGGCTCGCCGCGCAGGCCGACGTGTTCATCGAGAACTTCCGCCCCGGCGTGGCCGACCGGATCGGCGTCGGCTGGGAGCGGCTGAGCGCGCTGAACCCGCGGCTGGTCTACGCGTCGGCCTGCGGCTTCGGGCGCACCGGGCCGATGGTCGAGATCGGCGCCACCGACCCCCACGTGCAGGCGTTCAGCGGTGCCGCGAGCGTGATCGGCGAACGCGGGGGCCTGCGCCAGCGGTGGCGCTGGTACGGCCACTTCGACTGCACCACCTCGATGGTGATCACGCAGGGCGTGCTCGCCGCGCTGATGCAGCGCGAGGCCACGGGCCGCGGCCAGCGGGTCGACGTCACGATGCTGCAGGCGGCGTTCTCGCTGATGCGCGTGCGCATGGGCGAGCACCTCGAGGGCGGGCAGCCGGCGCCGATGGGCTCGGCGATCAGCTACCTGGTGCCGGACCAGGCCTTCGCGACGCAGAACGGCTGGATCACGGTGTCGGTCACCAGCCGCCGGCAGTGGGCCGCGCTGTGCGACGCGGTCGGCCGCCCGGAGTGGCGCGACGACCCGCGCTTCGCGACCAACCCGAAGCGGGTCGAGCATCGCGACGTGCTGGTGCCGATGCTGGCCGAGATCATCGCCAAGCGCTTCCAGAACTACTGGATCACCAACCTTCGGCGCGTTCACGTGCCCTGCGCGGCCTTCACCAAGTTCGACGAGTTCCGCCACCACGTGCACTACCTGGCCAACGACGTGCTGCGTCGCTTCGACGAGCCGCGCTGGGGCAGCGTGACCACCCCCGGCGTGCCCTGGCGGTTCTCGGCCACGCCCGGCGAGGTGTTCCTCGGGTCGGCGCCCGGCGAGCACACCGCGGCGTTCGCGCAGGGCGCCTGGCCGCCGCGGGACGCCGCGCCGCCGCCCGAGGGCGCGCGGTGACCGGCGTCGTCGTCGAGGGCCTCGTCAAGCGCTACGGCGAGGTGGTGGCGGTCGACCGGCTCGACCTCGCGGTGGAACCCGGCGAGTTCGTCGTGCTGCTCGGCCCCAGCGGCTGCGGCAAGACCACGACGCTGCGCTGCATCGCCGGCCTGGAGGACGTGAGCGACGGCCGCATCCGGATGGGCGACGAGGTGGTGTCGAGCGCGCAGCGCTCGGTGCCCCCCGAGCAGCGCTCGATCGGCATGGTCTTCCAGTCGTACGCGGTGTGGCCGCACCTGACCGTCGAGCAGAACGTCGCGTTCGGGCTGAAGCTGAAGCGGCTGCCCGCGGCCGACGTGCAGCGGCGCGTCGCCGCGGTGCTCGACCTGGTCGGGCTGGGCGCGCTGGGCGCGCGCGGCGTGAGCCAGCTCTCGGGCGGGCAGCAGCAGCGCGTCGCGCTCGCGCGCGCGATCGTGCTCGAGCCGAAGGTGCTGCTCTTCGACGAGCCGCTGTCCAACCTGGACGCGAAGCTGCGCGAGCGGATGCGCTTCGAGCTGCGCAGCCTGCAGCAGCGGCTGGGCATCACGTCGGTCTACGTGACGCACGACCAGCAGGAGGCGATGGTCATCGGCGACCGCGTGGTGCTGATGAACGCGGGCCGCATCGAGCAGATGGGCGATCCGTGGACGCTGTACCACCGGCCGGCGACGCGCTTCGCGGCCGAGTTCATCGGCCTGGCCAACGTGCTGCCGGGCGTGGTCGCGGCCACCTCGCCCACGCGCATCGCGCTCGACGCCGGCCCGCGGCTCGAGGCCGACGTCCCGGGCTTCGCGGTGGGCGATCGCGTGCAGGCGGTGGTGCGGCCCGAGCACGTCGAGCTGGTCGACGACGACGCCGCCGGACCCAACGTGCTGTCCGCGCGGGTGGTCAGCGCGTTCTTCCTCGGCAACCTGTCGGACGTCACCGTCGACGCGGGCGGTGCGTCGCTGCGCTGCCAGGCGAGCCCGCCGCGGCGGCTGCCCGCGGGCCGCGCGGTGCGCGTGCGGATCGCGCCGCAGCAGGTGGTGGTGCTGCCCGCCTGAATCCATGGCCTACCTGCCCGACGCCGTCCCCGGCCCGCAGCCGCTGCCCGACGACCGGCCGTTCTGGGACGCGTGCGCGCGCCGCGAGCTGCGCATCCAGCGCTGCGCGGCCTGCGGCCGCTTCCGCCACCCGCCGATGCCGCGCTGCCCCGACTGCCGCTCGGACGCGGTCGAGTGGGCGCGCGTGAGCGGCGAGGGCGAGGTGTTCTCGTACGCGGTCGTCCGCCACCCGGTGCATCCGGCGCTGAAGGACGCGGTGCCCTACAACGTGGTGGTCGTGATGCTCGACGGCGCGGGCGACGTGCGGCTGGTGTCCAACCTGGTCGACGCCGCGCCGGACGAGCTCGCGATCGGCCTGCGCGTGACGCTCGCGTGGGACGACACGCCGCACGGGCCGCTGCCGCGGTTCCGCAAGGCCGGGGGGCCGCGGTGAACCGCGCGATCGCCGGCGGGGGACGGGGTCGATGACCGGCGCCGTCGCCGATCCGGTGCGCGTGTCGGCGACGCGGCCGTCGCTCGCCGACGCCACCTGCATCGCCGGCATCGGCGAGTCCCGCTACGCGCGGCGCGGCGGCGTCGCCGACCGCACCGAGTTCGGGCTGCTGTGCGACGCGGTCCTCGCCGCCTGCGACGACGCGGGCATCCCGGCCGACGAGCTGGACGGCTTCGCGTCCTTCGGCACCGAGCGGCACGAGCCGGTGCTGCTGCAGCAGACGCTCGGCATTCCGATGCTGCGCTTCTCCAGCATGGTCTGGGGGGCGGGCGGCGGCGGCTGCGCGGGGGCCGTGATGAACGCCGCGCTCGCGGTCCACGCCGGCCTGTGCCGCCACGCGGTGGTCTACCGCTCGCTGTGCCAGGGCCAGTACGAGCGCTACGGCCAGTTCCGCGAGCGGCCGCAGGGCGGGCAGTGGATGACGCCGTACGGGCTGATGACACCCGCGCAGTTCGTCGCGCTGACGTTCCGGCGGCACATGCACGAGCACGGCTCCACCGCCGAGCACCTGGGGCACGTGGCGGTGACCTTCCGCGAGCACGCGCAGCGCAACCCGCGCGCGGTGCAGCGCGGCCGGCCGCTGACGCTCGCCGACCACGCGGTGGCGCGCCCGATCGTCGACCCGTTCCGGCTGTACGACTGCTGCCTCGAGACCGACGGCGCGTGCGCGCTGATCGTCACCTCGCGCGAGCGTGCGCGCGACCTGCGACGCCACCCGGTGCGCATCCTCGCGGCCG
>JBIKMO010000027.1:0-26825 GCA_044359175.1 Burkholderiaceae bacterium
GCCCGCGAGCCTCGCGACGTACTCGGGTCCGTCACGGCCCACCGCCGCCAGCACCACCGGTGAGCCGCCCAGGCCGCGCAGCGTGTAGGCGATGTTCGCTGCGCATCCGCCGTATTCGCGCTTCAGTCGTGGCGCGAGGAACGACACGTTCAGCATGTGGACGCGGTCGGGAAGGATGTGGTCCTTGAAGTGGCCGTCGAACACCATGATCGTGTCGTAGGCCACCGAGCCGCTGATCAGTACGCGAGGAGGGTTCATCGTCGGGGTGCTCGGGGTCAGGGGTAGTAGAGCGCCACCGAGTAACCGGTGGGCTGAAGGCCGCGGTGCTCGAGCGCGAGCCGGATCGGCCACTCGGACTGCTCGCCGAGCCCGCGTGACGCAGCCGCGGGGTCGGACAGGTACACCTCCGGCCCGATCACCTTGCGCACGAGCACCGCGCCCGAGCTGTCGGTGAGCGTGAGTTCCATCGCCGGGAATGCGACCGAGTGACCGCCGCGATTTCGCAGCAGCGCGGTCAGCTGCAGCAGGTTCGGCGACGGGGCTGCCTGGAGTTCGAACGACTCGATGGTCAACGCGCCGATCTCCCGCGGGGGCCCGACCTGCAGCCCGAGCGGTGCGGCGATCGCCGACAGCAGCGGCGACAGCAGCGGCAGGCGCGCCGCGATCGCGTCGCGCCAGCCGACCAGTGCCTGGCCGGCGAGCAGGATGGTCAGCACACCGGCCGCGACCCACGCGACGGGCGACAGCGCGAGCCCGAGACTGCGGCTGCGCCCCCGGGGCGGCGCGAAGTAGTCGATCGCCGGTTCGCCCGGGTCGGGCGCGAGCGTGACGTCGCGCAGCGGCTCTCGGCCGACCGCTCGGGCGTCGGTCACCGCCTCGTCGGACGGCAGCGGGTCGGTCTGGAAGCCGGCGAGCGGGTCCACTTCGCGTCGCAGTACGGTCGGGGGCGAGAGCGACCGTGAGGGCGTCTGCGACGCTCCGCCCTGAGCGAGCGTCGGGGGCTGGAGCATCCGGCCCGCCGTGGGGGTCGCAGCGGGCATCGCCGGGGCGGTGGCGCCCCCGGAGCGATCGGACCGCTCGTCGTCAGCCGGAGGGAGCGGACCGAACGCGGAGTCGCTGATGAAGAACGCGGTCTTCAGGTCGTCCGGATCGATCACGGTCCGCGGGCCGGCCGAGGAGTCCGGCCAGGGCAGCGCGGGTCGCCCGGTCGCCGCCCGGGGAGCGACGGAGGTCGGCGCGACGGTTCGCACCGCCGCGGGCCAGTCGTCGAGCGGCGGCAGGTCGGCGGTGCCCGGGCCGGGATCCGCACCCGGAGCCGCACCCGAATCCGCGCTCGCGGTCGTCCGCGCGATCGGCACGTCGGGCGCTCCGGGGGTCCGCGGCGTCGCCACGTCGGAGCCCGCGATCGCATCCGCCCGCCCGGGCGCCGCGCGGTCGGTGGCGCCCGCGGCCGGGCCCCGCGCGCCCGCTTGCGCACCCGACGGGGGCGCGCGCCAGTCGGGCACCGGTCGGAGCGCAGGGCTCGGGTCCTCGCCGTCGATCGTCGTCGAGGCAAGAGGCTGAGCCGCAGTCGAGGCGGGCGTGCCACCGTCGCGGGCGGGGGAGCGCGGAGCAGCAGCTGCGCCGAACGGCGCGGGCTCCGGGCGGGTGCCCGACTCGCGACGCCCGTGGGCCGCCTCGGGCAGGGCCGCTGCGCGCGCGGTCGGGACCCGGTCACGGGCGGCGATCAGCCCGGGTACCTCGGCGATCGTCCCCGGGCCGCGCGCGCCGGCCGTGGCACCGGCGCCCGAGGCTGCGCCCGCCTCCGTGCCCGCCCCCGTCGCCGTACCTGTGCCCGTGCCCGTACCCGTACCCGTGCCCGTACCCGTACCCGTGCCCGTACCCGTACCCGTGCCCGTACCCGTACCCGTACCCGTACCCGTACCCGTACCCGTGGCCGCCCCCGTGGCCCGCGCCAGACGCTGGGCGGCCCGGGCGGCGTCATCGACGTAGCGTAGATGATCGATGCCGGAGAACACGTGCTGGCACACGCCGCAGCGCACCAGCCCGCGGCGCAGCTTCAGCTGGTCGGGAATGACCTTGAAGCTCGTCTTGCACTGGGGGCAGGTGGTCGCGAGTGCCATCGCGGCCGATCATCGGGGTTTGGTGCCGGCCAGGCAAGCCCAGCCATCCGCCCCGCCGGCGACCGCGAGCGTGACCCGGCCGGCATACGCGGCGGCGACCTCGTCGACCTGGCGCTCGAGCACGCCCGACAGCACCAGAGCGCCGCCGGGACGGAGCAGATCGCACAGCACCGGGGCAAGCAGCTTGAGCGGGCTCGACAGGATGTTGGCGACCACGACATCCGCCGGTCCAGGTCGCGGGTCGCCGCCGGCACGCACGTCGATCTCGACCCGGTTGCGCGCAGCGTTGTCGCGGGTGGCGACCAACGCCTGGGGGTCGATGTCGATGCCGGTGACGCGGGCCGCGCCCAGCCGCGCCGCGGCGATCGCGAGGATCCCCGAGCCGCACCCGTAGTCGATCACCGTGGCGCCGGCCGGCATCCGGCGTTCGAGCCACTGCAGGCACAGGCGGGTCGTAGGGTGGCTGCCGGTGCCGAACGCGAGCCCCGGGTCCAGCACGATCGCGACCCGCCGCGCGTCGGTCGGCGCATGCCAGCTCGGCGTGATCAGCAGCCGGTCCCCGACCGGGATCGGCTCGAACTGCGACTGCGTGTGACGGACCCAGTCCTGATCGGCGACCGGGCGCAGGTCCTGAACCGGCGGCGGTACCGCGCCGAGCGCCGCGGCGGCCGCCGCGAGCATCTTGGCCGGGTCGGCGTCGCCGGGGAGCAGCGCCGACAGCAGCGTGCGGCGCCAGCCGGCGATCCGGTCGGCCTCGGCCGCGGGCATCCCGGGCTCACCGTACAGCGGCTGCTCGTCGGGCGACTCGGCGTCCGCGTCCTCGGCCTGCACCGACAGCGCACCCGCCTCGAGCAGCGCGTCGCACCAGGGCTCGGCGTCGTCGCGACCGACCTCGATGCGGAGTTCGTTCCAGCCGCTCACACCTTCTGGGCGAGCTTGTTCTCGAGATAGTGGATCGACGTGCCGCCGGCGACGAACCGCGCGTCGGTGAGCAGCTCGCGGTGCAGCGGCAGGTTGGTCTGGATGCCTTCCACCACCATCTCCGAGAGCGCGATCCGCATCCTGCGAAGCGCCTGGTCGCGGGTGTCGCCCCAGCAGATCACCTTGCCGATCATCGAGTCGTAGTGCGGCGGGACGAAGTAGTTGGTGTACGCGTGCGAGTCGACCCGCACGCCCGGGCCGCCCGGTGGATGCCAGCTGGTGATCCGTCCCGGCGAGGGGGTGAATCGGAACGGGTCCTCGGCGTTGATCCGGCACTCGATCGCATGGCCCTTGAGCACGATGTCGCGCTGACGGAAGCGCAGCTTCTCGCCGGCGGCGATCCGGATCTGCTCCTGCACGATGTCGATGCCGGTGATCTGCTCGGTCACCGGATGCTCGACCTGCACGCGCGTGTTCATCTCGATGAAGTAGAACTCGCCGTTCTCGAACAGGAACTCGAACGTGCCCGCACCCCGGTAGCCGATCCGCCGGCACGCGTCCGCACATCGGCCGCCGATGCGGTCGATCAGCCGCCGCGGAATGCCCGGGGCCGGCGCCTCCTCGATCACCTTCTGGTGTCGCCGCTGCATCGAGCAGTCGCGCTCGCCGAGGTACACCGCATTGCGGAACTCGTCGGCGAGTACCTGGATCTCGACATGCCGCGGGTTCTCCAGGAACTTCTCCAGGTAGACCGCCGGATTGCCGAACGCCGCTCCCGCCTCGGTACGGGTCATCGTGACCGCGTTGAGCAGCGCCGCCTCGGTGTAGACCACCCGCATGCCGCGGCCGCCGCCGCCGCCGGACGCCTTGATGATCACCGGGTAGCCGACCGAGCGGGCGATCTGGACGATCTCCCTGGGGTCCTCGGGCAGCGCACCCTCGGAGCCGGGTACCACCGGCACGCCCGCCGCCTTCATCGCGTCCTTGGCGCTCACCTTGTCGCCCATCACCCGGATCGCCTCCGGCCGGGGCCCGATGAAGACGAACCCGCTCTTCTCGACGCGCTCGGCGAAGTCGGCGTTCTCCGACAGGAACCCGTAGCCCGGGTGGATCGCCTCCGAGTCGGTGACTTCGGCGGCGCTGATGATCGCCGGGATGTTCAGGTAGCTGTCGCGCGACGGCGGTGGCCCGATGCACACCGACTCGTCGGCGAGCTTCACGTACTTCGCCTCGGTGTCCGCCTCGGAGTGCACGACCACCGTCTTGATGCCCAGCTCGCGACACGCCCGCTGGATGCGCAGCGCGATCTCGCCCCGGTTGGCGATCAGGATCTTGTCGAACATCGGCTCACTCGATCATGAACAGCGGCTGGCCGTACTCGACCGGCTGGCCGTTCTCGACCAGGACCGCGATCACCGTGCCGGTCTTGTCCGACTCGATCTCGTTCATCAGCTTCATCGCCTCGACGATGCACAGCGTCTGGCCCTGCTTGACCGGCGCGCCCACCTCGACGAACGGCGCGGAGTTCGGGTTGGCCGACCGGTAGAACGTGCCGACCATCGGGGACTTCACGACGTGCTGCGGGGCGGCCGGCTCCGCGGCGGGCACGGGCGGTGTCGTCGGTGCGGGCGCGACCGCGGCGGCCGCAGCCACAGGTGCGGGCGGCGGCGCCTGCGGTGCCGGCGGCGTCGCGTACGGATGCGCGTAGCCGCCCGGGTACGACGGCGCGACCCCGGCGGACGCCTTGACGATGCGGACCTTGCCCTCGCCCTCGGTGATCTCCAGCTCGGAGATGCCGGACTCGGCGACCAGGTCGATCAGGGTCTTCAGCTTGCGCAGATCCATCGGCGGGTTCCCTGGACGTGATGAGACCGCGGGCCGGTCAGGACCGGAGCGACGCGATCGCGTACTGCAGCGCGTACCGGTAGCCGGAAGGCCCCAGTCCGGCGATGACGCCGACCGCGAGGTCGGACAGGTACGAGTGGTGGCGGAACGGCTCGCGCCGGTGCACGTTGGACAGGTGGACCTCGATGAACGGCACGGCCACCGCGGCAAGGGCGTCGCGCAGCGCGACGCTGGTGTGGGTGAACGCGGCCGGGTTGATGACGATGAAGCCGACGCCGGCCGCCGGCGCATCCTGCACCCGATCCACCAGCGCACCTTCGTGGTTGCTGTGGAAGGACTCGACCCGCACACCGGCCGCGGCGCCCTCGTCCGCCAGCGTCCGGTCGATCTGAGCCAGGGTCGTCGACCCGTAGATCCCGGGCTCGCGGCTGCCGAGCAGATTCAGGTTGGGTCCGTGCAGCACCCAGATCGTGGTAGCCATGGATCAGATGACGACACATTCGGCGAAGTTGGCGCGCATTGTGCGCTGCGTTACGCAATGGTGTCTAGCGCGGCCGAGGCCGCAGCCGCGTCAGCCGACCAGATCGATCGCCATCGCGCGGACCCGGGCGATGTCGACCCGCCCCAGGATCCGGTGCGCAATGCCCCCACGCCGATCGAGGAGCACGGTGAACGGCAGCGCACCGCTCGTGTTCCCGAACCGCCGCCCGAGTTCGGTACCGCCCATGCCGGCGACCACCAGCGGGTATGACACCGGGCTTCGGCGAGCGAATTCGGCGATTTTATCCGCTTGATCGATGCCGATGCCGATCATTTGAAGTCCACGGGGCGCGAGCTGGTCGTACAGACCCGACAGCTCGGGCATCTCCTCGACGCAGGGCGGGCACCAGGTCGCCCAGAAGTTGACCACCAGCGGCCGTCCGGCGAAACCCGACAGGGCCAGCGGCCGGCCCGCCGCGTCCGGCAGCGTCTGGCCGAACAGGATCGCGGCCGCCTGCAGGTCGGCCTCGCGCGGGCGCCAGCGCCACGCGGCGACCCCGGCGCCGAGCGCCGCCGCGCCGATCGCGACACCGGCCCCCAGCAGCGCGCGGCGGCGCGCTGCGGTCATCCGTGCGGCCCCGCGTCGAGCAGGCGCCGCAGCGCGGCGGCGTCCCCACGCTCCGGGGGTGAGCCGCGCAACGCACCGCGCAACTCGTCGCAGCGGTACAGCGACAGCAGCACCGGTTCGTCGCGCCAGTGCAGCATCAGCGCCTCGACCGGGTCGTGCCGGTCGCCGCGAAAGTGCGGCGCCTCGCCGACCTCGTGGCCGATCCGCGAGTCGATCAGCCAGGCCGATACGTCTTTCGGGTCATCGATGAACAGTTGAAGGTGGATCGGCGCATGTTCGGCGACGATTCCCTTCCAGACCGCGCCAGTCAGGTGGGGCCGGAAGTCGGCCATCCGGTCCATCAGCGCGAGTGCGACCCCGCGCATTCGCCGGACCCGCGCGGGGTGTGCGTCGTCGAAGATCGCCAGGTGTTCGGCCAGGGCGGCATCCACCTCGGCGTTGTCCGGGATCGCTCCGCGCGGGGCCGAACGCCCGCCGGTCAGCTGCTCGGCCGCGCGGCGCTTGGCCGACCCGTAGTCGAGGCCGGAATCGGCGATCAGCCGCGCCGCGCCGATCGCGATCTCCCGGCGCAGCGGATCGGCCGGGACCGCTGCGGCGGGCGTTCCCGGCGGGCGGGGAATCGGGGCGTGGGGACCGGGGGGCGGCATGGCAGCGGCGACCGCGCGCAGGGTCCGGGGAGTGTACCCCGGGTGATAGCATCGCCCGCCATGCACCTCCACATCCTCGGGATCTGCGGCACGTTCATGGGCGGTCTGGCGGCGGTCGCACGCGAGGCCGGCCATGTCGTGACCGGCTGCGACGCGAACGTCTACCCGCCGATGAGCGATCAGCTCCGAGCGCTGGACATCGAGTTGATCGAAGGCTTCGGCGCCGACCAGCTTGCGCTGCGGCCGGATGTCTGGGTGATCGGCAACGTGGTCACCCGCGGCAACCCGCTGATGGAGGCGATCCTCGATGCGCGCGGGCGCTACGTGTCCGGACCGCAGTGGTTCGCCGAGCAGGTGCTCTGCGGTCGCCACGTGCTCGCGGTCGCGGGTACCCACGGCAAGACCACCACCGCGTCGCTGCTCGCCTGGATCCTCGAGGCCGCCGGCACCGCGCCGGGCTTCCTGATCGGTGGGGTGCCGGGCAACTTTCGGTTGTCGGCGCGGCTCGGACCGCCCGGGGCGCCGTTCGTGATCGAAGCCGACGAGTACGACACCGCGTTCTTCGACAAGCGCTCGAAGTTCGTCCACTATCGCCCGTCGACCGCGATCCTGAACAATCTCGAGTACGATCACGCAGACATCTTTCCTGATCTTGCCGCGATCGAGACGCAATTCCACCATCTCGTGCGTACCGTGCCCCGCTCGGGCAGGCTGGTGGTCAACGGCGCCCAGGCGACGCTGGGGCGGGTGCTCGCCCGCGGATGCTGGAGCGAACGGGTGGACTTCGACACGCCCGAAGGTTGGCACGAGGCTGCGGTCGAGGACTCGGCGCAGGCGACCGCGTTCGACCTGATGCGAGGCGACCTGCGGCTGGGTCGTTGTCGGTTGCCGCTCGCCGGCCGCCACAATCGGTCGAATGCGATCGCAGCGGTCGCCGCCGCCGAGCATGTCGGGGTCGATCCGGGGCGCGCGCTCGCAGCGCTCGAAGGCTTCGCCGGGGTGCGGCGCCGGCTCGAGCTGCGCGGCACCGAGCGGGGTGTGGCGGTGATCGACGACTTCGCCCACCACCCGACCGCGATCGCCGCCACGATCGACGGGCTGCGCGCGCGGCTCGCACCGCACGAGCGGATCCTGGCGGTGCTCGAGCCGCGCTCGAACACGATGAAGCTCGGTGCGATGAAGGCGATGCTGGCGGACAGCTTGAGCGGCGCGGCACTCACCTACTGCTACGCCGCGAACCTCGGCTGGGATCCGGGGCAGGCGCTCGCGCCGCTCGGCGCGCGCGCGCGCGTCTTCACCGACCTCGGGGCGCTCGTGGCCGCGGTGGTCGCGGACGCCCGCCCCGGCGACCGCGTGCTCGTGATGAGCAACGGCGGCTTCGGCGGCGTGCACGGCCGGCTGCTGGACGCGCTGCGCGCCGGCGGCTGACCCGCGGCGCCCTGCGGCGATGCTGATCTACCTGCACGGCTTCCGCTCGTCGCCGGCATCGTTCAAGGCGCGAATGCTCGCGGCGCGGATGGCCGCGCTGGGCCTCGACGCCGACTTCGCGTGCCCGCAGCTCCCGGTCTCGCCGAGCGAGGCGATCGCGCGCGTCGCCTCGCGCTGGCGGCTCGATGCGTCGACCACGCTGGTCGGCAGCTCGCTCGGGGGCTGCTACGCGACGTACCTCGCCGAGCGCCACGGATGCCGAGCGGTGCTGCTGAATCCAGCGACCCGCCCGTCGGTCGGGCTGGCCGCGCACGTTGGGCCGCAGACCGGATACCACGATCCCTCGGCCGCGTTCGAGCTGCGCATCGAGCACCTCGAGGAGCTGCGCCGGATCGAGGTCGCGGCGATCACCCGGCCCGAACGCTATTTCCTGATCGCGGCCACCGGCGACGAGCTGCTCGACTGGCGCGAGATGGTCGCCGCCTATCCCGGGGCGCGGCACACGGTGGTGCAGGGCGGCGATCACGGCCTGTCGGGCTTCGCCGACCATCTGGACGACGTGCTCGCGTTCGCAGGGATCCCGCCCGGGCGCTGACCGGCCCGCCGGGGGGCGGGGAGCGGGTCAGGCCTTCTGCGGGGAGCGGGTCAGGCCTTCTTGTTGTAGGCGCTGCACCAGCCCTTGCCGGCGACCACCTTGCCGGGGAAGAGCGGGCAGGCGGCGGTCGCGTCGGTGGGCTTGCCCTGGTAGAGCGCGCAGTTCGAGCACAGCTGGCCGGCCGCGTACTTCGGGAACTTCGCCTTGTCGACCTTGGTCGCGTCGGCGCGGTAGCCGACCCCTTGAGCCTGCGGATCGGTCTCGGCGACCGCCGCCTGGGCGCGTGCGGACGTGGCGAACACGGCGGCGGACGACGCGCCTGCGACGGCGATCAGGAAGGTGCGGCGGCGGGAGGTGGTGTTGGTCATGAGAGTCCCCACGGAACGAAAGGCCATTATAGACGATCGGCATGTCCCGACCGGGCCGGACCCGGGCTCCCGGTCCGGATCGGCGGGCGGTGGGTACGCCGCCACGCCGCCCCCGGTGGGCGTCGGCCGGGCGCCGCCGCGGGTCGGGCGTGCGGGCGCCGCGGTCGGCGCCGGCTGCGACGCCGACTAGAATCCGCGCCACCTCCGCTCCTCAGGGATCCGCACCGTGCGCCTGTCCGACAAGATCGCGATCGTCACCGGCTCCGCCCAGGGCATCGGGCTCGCCACCGCGCTGCGCCTGGCCTCGGAGGGTGCGAAGGTCGTGATCGCCGACCTCGCGGCAGCCCGGGTCGAGGCGGCGGTGCGGTCGGTGCGCGAGGCGCGCGGCGCGGCGATCGGTTGCGTCGTCGACGTCACCCGGCGCGAGACCGTGGACGCGATGGTCGCGTTGACGCTCGCCGAGTGGGGCCGCATCGACGTGCTGATCAACAACGCCGGCATCACTCGGGACGCCCGGCTGCAGAAGATGAGTTCGGCGCAGTTCGACGCGGTGGTCTCGGTCAACCTGAAGGGCGTGTTCGAATGCACCCAGGCCGTGGCCGAGGCGATGGTCGCGCAGCGGGGCGGGTCGATCGTCAACGCATCGTCGGTGGTCGGGCTGTACGGCAACTTCGGGCAGACCAACTACGCGGCGACCAAGGCCGGGGTGATCGGGTTCACCAAGACCTGGGCACGCGAGCTCGGACCGAAGGGCGTGCGGGTCAACGCGGTCTGTCCCGGGTTCGTCCGCACCCCCATCCTCGACACCATCCCCGAGGCCGTGATGCAGCGGATGGTCGACAAGGTGCCGCTCGGCCGGCTGGGCACGCCCGAGGAGATCGCGGCGGTCTACGCGTTCCTCGCGTCCGATGACGCGTCCTACCTGAACGGAGCGGTCATCGAGGTGTCGGGGGGAATCCAGCTCTGACGGGCGGCTCGGTCGCCCGCACCAGCAGCGCGACCACGCCGATCAGTGCCGCGCCCGCAGGCGGCAGGCTGGCCCAGCCGAAGGCGGCGATCATCGTGCCCCCGAGCGCGGTTCCCGCCGCGGTGCCCACGTACAGCATCGACGCGTTCAACGCGATCGCCGCGGTGGCCGACTGGGGCGCGAGCGCGATCAGTCGCGACTGCTGCGCCGCGTAGAAGGCGAAGCCGATCACGCCCCACACGAGGAAGATGCCGACCTGTACCCCGGTCTGGCCGGGGGTCGCCCACAGCAGCGCGAACACCACGGCGAAGCCCGCACAGATCCCGTACAGCACGCGACTCGGTCCGAACCGGTCGGCGAGGCGTCCACCGGCGAAGGTGCCGACCAGCGCGGCGACGCCGAAGGCGGCGAGCACCGGCGCGACCGCTTCGCGCGCGAGTCCGCCGTAGGCGGTGAGGAATGCACCGACGAAGCTGAAGATGCAGAAGATCGACGCGAAGTAGGCCGCGGTGACCGCGAGCGCGCCCAGCGTGCGGGGCGTACGCAGCAGGCGTGCGTACGCGGCGAGGCTTGCCGGCGCGGTCGGCACGCCCCGGGGGACGCGGCGCAGCGCGAGGCCGGCCGCCGCCGCGACCGCCGCGACCACCCAGAACGCGAGCGGCCAGCCGAAGCGCGAAACGCCCGCCCAGGCGCCGAACGGTACACCGATCACGTAGGACAGGCCGATCCCCGAGAACGCGATCGACAGCGCGCGGGCACGCATCGATTCGGGCACCAGCGCGACCGCCAGCGCCGATGCGGTCGGCGTGAACAGGCCGGCGGCGAGCGCCATCGCCGCACGCGCCGCGGCCAGGCTGCCCCAGTCGGCGGCCAGCGCCGAGGCGACGTTCGCGGCGACCAGGCCGGCCATCGCCCACAGCAGTACGGTGCGGGCGTCGAAACGGCCGGCCCAGGCGAGCAGCAGCGGCGAGCCGAGCGCGTTGGCGAACGCGTAGACGGTCATCAGCTGGCCGGCGGTGGCGACCGACACGCCGAGCGACGCCGACAGCGGCTCGACGATGCCGCCGATCACGAACGCCCCGGTGCCGATCACCAGGCTGCCCAGCGCGAACAGCCACAGCAGCGGCGGCGGACGCGGGGTCGCGGTCACGCGTGCGCCTGCGCGGCGGGCCGCGAGCGTGACCGCGCACCGTGCCGGCACGGCGGGCCGCCCAGGCGTCGGCGCGCGCGGTCGGCCGCTCGCCGTTGGCCTGGTGCGCGGCCCGCCGCAACGCGGTGCGGCCGGATCCGCGCGGGATGTTCGGGCGGCGGGACTCGCAGTGGCGGGGTCGTAGGCATCCGGCGCGACGACGCGAAGGGATCCGAGGGCGGGCGTTCGACCGGCCCGCGCGCGGCGCGCGGCGGTGGTCGGCGCCCCGATGCGCGAGCGTACCGCGGGCGGGGTCGCGCGGGGTCGACTGTCTATAATCCCGAGCAGTTCGCGGCGGGTGCCGCGGTCGGTGGCAGTCGGCGGCGCCTGATGGCAGCTTCACACGTGCTGTTCGAGGAAGACGGGGCCTTCAAGGCCGGGACCGTGCTCGCGGACGCCGGGGCCAGCCTGCAGGTCGAGGCCGCGAGCGGCCGGCGCACCAAGGTCAAGTCCTCGGCGGTGATGCTGCGCTTTCCCGAACCCTCGCCGGGCGACCTGATGCGCGAGGCGCAGCGCGCCGCGGACGCGATCGACCTGGACTTCCTGTGGGAGTGCGCGCCGCAGGAGGAATTCGAGTTCACCGGACTCGCCGACGAGTACTACGGTCACCCGCCGTCGCCGGTCGAGGCGGCCGGGCTGCTGTTCCGGCTGCATGGCGCGCCGGTGTACTTCCATCGCAAGGGGCGGGGCCGCTACCGCCCCGCGCCCCCGGACACGCTGCGCGCCGCGCTCGCCGCGGTGGAACGCAAGCGCGAGCAGGCCGAGCGCGTCGAGCGCTGGGCTCGGGCGCTCGCCGGCGGGACCGCGCCGGACGAGATCCGCCGATGCGCCGCGCGGCTGCTGGTGCGGCCCGACCGCAACGCCGCCGAGTGGAAGGCGCTCGAGCAGGCGTGTGCGATCGCGAGGTCCACGCCGGCCCGCCTGCTGCTGGAGGCGGGCGCGTTCGCCGACGCCCGCGCGCTGCACCTGGGCGTGTTCGTCGCCGCCCAGTTCCCGGGCGGCACGGGCTTCGGGTCGGTCGAGGAGGCGGCGCTCGATGCGACGCTCGGCGAGCGCGCCGCGGCGCTGCCGCTGGCCGAGGTCGAGCCCTTCTCGATCGACGATTCGACCACCACCGAGATCGACGACGCGCTGTCGGTCGCCCGCCTGCCCGACGGGCGGGTGCGGATCGGCGTGCACATCGCGGCGCCTGCGCTCGCGATCGACCGGGACGCCGCGCTCGATCGCATCGCGCGCGACCGGATGTCGACCGTGTACATGCCGGGCGACAAGATCACGATGCTGCCCGATGCCCCGATCGAGCGGTTCTCGCTCGAGGCCGGCCGCGTGCTGCCCGCACTCTCGCTGTACGCCGAGCTGGACGCGGCGGGCACGCGCGTGGTTGCGACCGCGACGCGCGTCGAGCGGATCCGGGTCGCGGCCAACCTGCGGCACGACCGCCTGGACGGCCGGATCGATGAGGCCGCGCTCGCCGCACCCGCCCCGGGTGCGGCCGATCCGCTCGCCGATCTGCCCCAGGCCGACGCCCTGCGCGTGCTGTGGCGGCTCACGCTCGCGCTGGCGGCCGAGCGCGACCGCGTGCGCGGCAAGCCCGAGGCCCGCCACCGCGTCGACTACAGCTTCTACGTCGACCTGGACAGCGAGGGTCGTGAGACCGTGCGGATCGTGCAGCGGCGTCGTGACGCGCCGCTCGACCGCATCGTCGCCGAGATGATGATCCTGGCGAACGCCGAGTGGGGACTGATGCTCGCGCGCCACCGCGCCGCGGGCATCTACCGGTCGCAGCAGGCCGGTGGCCGGGTCCGGATGTCCTCGCAGCCGCTGCCGCACCAGGGGCTGGGCGTCTCGCAGTACGGCTGGTGCACGTCTCCGCTGCGCCGCTACGTCGACCTGGTCAACCAGCGGCAACTAATCGCCGTGGCGAACGGCGCGCCGCCCGCCTACGGCGCGCAGGACGCCGAGCTGTTCGCGGTGATCTCGGCGTTCGAGGCGCGCCACGCCGCCTACGCCGAGTTCCAGCAGCGGATGGAGCGCTACTGGTGTCTGCGCTGGGTCGGGCAGCAGCCGGGCAGGCGCTTCGAGGCGGTGGTCGTGCGCGACGAACTGGTGCGCCTGACGCTCGCGCCGCTGTACTTCCGCATGCCCGAGCTGCCGTCGATGCGGCTCGCGCCCGGACGCCGGATCGTGGTCGAGCTCGGCGCCCTGGACGCGCTCGAGCTGTCGGTCGCGGCCCGGTTCGTGGAGCTCGCCTGCGGGCCGCCGGATGACGCCGAGCCGGTGGGCCTCGAGGATCCAGAGGCCGGGGTGGACGAGGTTCCGGGTCTGCCGCCCGCAGCCCTCGCTGCAGCCGCGGACGGTGCGCCCGGTGCGAACGATTCGGACGGTGCGGACGGTGCGGACGGTGCGGACGGCGGCGTCGAGTCGAGCCCCGACGCCGACCCTGCGACGGACCCCGGAGCCGAGCCCGCCGCCCGTCTCGGCGGCGGCCTGGCCTGATCGCGGCCCCGCGATGCGCCCGGGCCCCTCCCGCCCCGCCCGACCGTCGGCCGCGCGTACCGCCGCGACCGCCGCGGCGCGGCTGGCCGCACGACGCGGCGCTCCCGGGCCGTTCGCCCCGCCGCCGCGCACCGGTCCGGGCATCGGCGCGCGCGCGGCCACGGCGCTCGCGGACGCGATGCGCGTGCGCGACCCGCTCGGTTTCGCGATGATGGTGTCGCTGGCGCTGCACCTGGCGGTGCTCTTCGTGAACTTCGCGCCGCCCGTCCCGCTGAAGCTCTCGCCGAATGACGCGCGGCTCGAGGTGGTGCTGCTCAACGCCCAGACCGCGACGCGACCGCTCACCCCCGAGGTGCTCGCGCAGGTCGATCAGGAGGGTGGCGGCGAGCACGAGCGGGGCCGTGCGAAGTCGCCGCTGCCTGCGCAGGCGACCGCGCGCGACGGCAACGCGCTTCAGGAGCAGCGTCGTCGCGTCGAGGCGCTCGAGCGGCAGCAGCGCGAGCTGATGGCGCTCGCCCGTGGGCCGCAGGCGTACGTGCAGCCCCAGACGACCCCGCGCGATCCGGTCCGCCCCGACGCGACCGACCCCGACGACCTGAACGCGGTGCTCGCGCGGATGCAGGCCGAGATCGCCAAGAACATCGACGACTACAACAAGCGCCCGCGTCGGCTGACCTACGGCGTCAACGCGGTCGGCGTCAGCTACGCGCGCTACGTCGCCGACTGGGCCACCCGGATCGAGCGCATCGGGACCGAGCGCTATCCGGCCGAAGCTCGCGGTCGCCAGTACGACTCGCTGATCATCACCGCCGAGATCGACAAGCACGGCAACGTGGTCGACGTGGTGATCAACAAGAAGTCCCGCTACGAGGCGCTGAACCGCGCGGTGCGCCAGATCGTCTACGCGGGCCAGCCGTACGAGCGCTTCCCGCCGGAGATGGCGCGCGAGGGCGACATCCTGCAGATCGTTCGAACCTGGACCTTCACCAACGATGCCCTGCTCACCGAGTCGGTACGCGGTGATCGGTAACCCGGTCGAGCACAGCCGCTCGCCCGAGATCCACGCGATGTTCGCCGCGCAGACCGGGCAGCGGCTGGTCTACGACCGGCTGCTGGCGCCGGTCGACGGTTTCGAGGCGGCGGTCGACGCGTTCCGCGCCGCCGGCGGAGCCGGCCTGAACGTCACGCTGCCCTTCAAGGAGCGGGCGTACGCGATCGCCCGCAGCCTGACCGCGCGCGCCGAGGTCGCCGGGGCCGTGAACACGCTCGCGTTCACCGATGGGGACGCGCTCGGCGACAACACCGACGGCCCCGGTCTGGTCGGTGACCTGCGCGATCGGCTCGGCTTGGACCTCGCCGGCCGCGACCTGCTGCTGCTCGGCGCCGGCGGGGCCGCGCGGGGCGTCGTGCACCCGCTGCTCGAGGCCGGGGTCGCACGGCTGCGGGTGGCCAACCGCACGCCCGAACGCGCGCAGGCGATGGTCGAGGCGCTGCGCGTGCGGCTGCCTCCAGGCCTTCGCGCGCGGTTGTCGGCCTGTGCGCTGCAGGACGTGGACGATGGCGCCGACCTGGTGATCAACGCGACCTCGGCCGCGCTCGCGGATACGGCGCCCGCGCTGCCCGCGCGGGCGTGGGCCGGCGTCGGGCTCGCGCTCGACATGGTCTACGGCGCCGCCCCCACGCCGTTCATGCGCGCCGCCCGGGCCGCCGGCTGCGCGCGGGTCGAGGACGGCCTGGGCATGCTGATCGGGCAGGCGGCCGAGTCGTTCGCGCTGTGGCGCGGCGTGCGGCCCGACGTGCGGCCGGTGTACGCGGTGCTGCGCGAGCGGCTCGCGGCGCCGCGCTGAGCGGCGAGCGGGCACGATGGCCGCGCGGCGCGGGCCGCTGCGCCGGGCGCTGAGCGCGCTCGCCTGGACGGCGGCCGCGGCGCTCACCGCGGTGCTGCTGCTGCAGCTGTGGTTCCTCGCGCACATCGTCTGGTGGCGCTTCGAGCCGCCGGCCTCCACCGCCTTCATGCGGGCCCAGCTCGCGACGCTGCGGCACGCCGACCCGCGCGCCGAGCTGCAGCACCGCTGGGTGCCGTACGAACGCATCTCTGCGCACCTGAAGCGCGCGGTGATCGCCGCCGAGGATGCGCGCTTCGCGGACCACGACGGGGTCGACTGGCGGGCGATCGAGGAGGCGCACGCGCGCAACCAGCGTCGCGGCCGCATCACCCACGGCGGCTCGACGATCACGATGCAGCTCGCGAAGAACCTGTTCCTGTCGGGCGATCGCAGCTACCTGCGCAAGGCGCAGGAGCTGGTGATCGCGCTGATGCTCGAGGCGGTGCTCGACAAGCGGCGCATCCTCGAGCTGTACCTGAACCTCGCCGAGTGGGGCGTCGGCGTGTTCGGCGCCGAGGCCGCCGCACGGCGGCTGCACGGCGTGGCCGCGGCCCAGCTGACGCCCGCGCAGGCCGCCCGGATGGCCGCCATGCTGCCGCGGCCGCGCTTCTACGAGCGCAACCCGGGCTCGGCGCTGCTCGCGCAGCGCGCGGCGACCATCCAGCGCTGGATGACTGCGGTCACGCCGCCCTGACGCCCGAGCTGCGTCCCGCGCCGGACGCGGGGTCCGACCCGCCGCGCGACACGCCAGGCCACCCGCCGGCCGACGCGCAGATGCCGCAGCCGGTCGCGGCGCGCTGGCACGCCTGCGCTCCGCACGCCTAGAATGCGGTCCATCCGAAGCCACCGCAGCCGCTCGCGGCTGTGCCGCCCCGTGAACACCCGACCCGTGTTCGCCCGGTCCTGGAGGCGTTCGGCCTGATCCGTCGGGCCGGGCGCGAGCCGGCGGGCGACCCTGCCCGACCATGAGCGAGCCCTTCCCGAACACGACGCCCGACGGCGACGCCGGCGCCGCCGCCCTCGCCGCCCGAGGGGCGGCGGTGCCGCGCGATCCGGAGGACGCGCAACGCGCGCTCGCCGAGGTCGAGGACCTGCTGCGCCGCTACGAGGTGGTCCGCGGGCAGGCGCGTCACGAGTCCGAGCACCTGGAGCCGGAGCGCCGGCTGCTGGTCGAGCAGGTCGCGGTCGCCCAGCACCTCGCGCACCTGCGCGCGCGGCTCGATCCGCTGCATCCGGCCGACGTCGCCTACATCCTCGAGGCGCTGCCGCGCGACCAGCGGCTGGTGGTCTGGGACCTGGTGAAGGCCGAGCGCGACGGCGACATCCTGGTCGAGGTCAGCGACTCGGTGCGCGAGACCCTGATCGCGTCGATGGACCGCGACGAGCTGGTCGCGGCCGCCGGCAGTCTGGACGCCGACGACCTCGCGGAGATCGCCGACGATCTGCCCGACGAGGTGGTCGAGCAGGTTCGCCGGCAGCTCACGCCTCAGGAGCGCGACCAGCTGCGTGCGGCGATGTCCTTCCCCGAGCATTGCGTCGGCGCACGGATGGACTTCGATCTGGTGACCGTGCGCGAGGATGTGTCGCTCGAGGTGGTGTTGCGCTACCTGCGCCGCTTCGACGCGCTGCCCGACCACACCGACCAGGTCTTCGTCGTCGATCGCCGCGACGTGTTCAAGGGCGCACTGCCCCTGGACCGGCTGCTGGTGAGCGAGCCGGACGCGCAGGTCGCGCAGGTGATGCGCCGCGACGTGCTGTCGCTGCAGGCGCTGGATCAGGCCGCCGACGCGGCGCAGGCGTTCGAGCGCTACGACCTGATCTCGGCGCCGGTGCTCGATGCACGCGGCCGGCTGATCGGCCGGCTGACCGTCGACGAAGTGGTCGACGTGATCCGCGAGCGCGCCGAGGCGGACGTGCTCGGGGCGGCCGGCCTGCGCGAGGAGGAGGACCTGTTCGCGTCGATCTGGAACTCGGCGCGCAACCGCTGGCTGTGGCTCGCGGTCAACCTGTGCACCGCGTTCTTCGCGTCGCGGGTGATCGGGGCGTTCGAGGGCACGATCGAGAAGGTGGTCGCGCTCGCGGCGCTGATGCCGATCGTCGCGGGCATCGCCGGCAACTCGGGCAACCAGACGATGACGCTGTTCATCCGTTCGCTCGCGCTCGGCCAGGTCACCGCGGGCAACGCGTGGCGGCTGTTCCGCAAGGAACTGGTGATCGCGTTGCTCAACGGGGCGGTGTGGGGCGGCGTCGCCGGCGCATTCGCCTGGCTGCTCTACCGCGACACGGCCGAGGGCATGACGCTCGGCGCGACGATGATGCTGGCGATGGTCCTCAACCTGCTGCTCGCGGCAGTGGTCGCGATGGCGGTACCGCTGATGCTCCAGCGCATCGGTCGCGACCCCGCGCTCGGCTCGTCGGTGCTGCTCACCTTCACGACCGACAGCATGGGTTTCCTGATCTTCCTCGGCCTGGCCTCGATCTTCTTCGGCTGAGCGTGGTCACCCATCGCATCCGTCGCGCCGCGGTGCGCTCGCTTGCCACCTGGGCCGTGGCGGCGGGCGTGGCGGCTCCCGGCGCAGCCGACGCCGGGGGCGGACCGCTCGGCATCGACCGGATGTGGCCCCGCGGCGAGCAGGGACTGTTCGAACGCGACGTCCAGTGGGCGGTGTTCCAGGGGCTGATCGCGCTGTCCTGGGCGGGCGCGCTGGTCGAGGGTACCGAGACCCGTCTGGGCCGCACCTGGTGGCGGTCGGCCGAGGCCGGCGCGACCGCGCTGCTCGGCGCGTACGCGGCCAAGCGCGTGTTCACCCGGGCACGTCCGTCGCAGGGCGGCGATCCCGACGCCTGGTTCCTGGGTGGCGGCTACCAGAGCTTTCCGAGCGGCGAGGTGTCGCTCGCGACCGCGGTGGTGCTGCCCTTCGTGATCGAGTACGCGCCCGACCACCCGGCCGCCTGGACGCTGCTCGCGATTCCCGCCTACGTGTCGGTCGCCCGCGTGCGCAGCCAGGCGCACTGGCCGACCGACTTGATCGGCGCCTGGCTGATCGGTGCCGGCAGCGCGTGGCTCGCGGTGCGGCGCGACTCGCCGCTGGTACTCAGCGCGTTCGGCGATGGCGCGTTCGTCGGCCTGCGGTATCGTTGGTGACCGGACAGGACGTGCAGGTGTCATCGAACCGTCACCGAGCCGCCCGACGATCGACCGACGGGCGCGACCATCGCGCCGACACACAGGACACCCCGATGGCGAAGGACTTCTCGACGATGGAGGACTCGAACGAGTCCGCCAACCCCAGCATCCACGAACTGACCGATCCGGCGCGACGCCGGCTGGTGCGCGGCGGGCTGGCCGGCGCGGTCGGCGGGCTGCTCGGGCCGCTGGCCGCAGGCTGCGCGGTGTCCTACGGTCCCGGCGCGGGCGACGCGTCGCCCATGCCCCCGTCCGGTCCGCGGCTGGGCTTTCGCTCGGTGCCGCTGGGGCGCGCCGACGCGGTGGTCGTGCCCGAAGGCTACGTCGCCACCCCGATCGCGATGTGGGGCGAGCCGGTCGGCGTGCCGGGCAACATGCCGGCGTTTCGCCCGGACGGCGGCAATTCGGCGGCCGATCAGGCGGTTCAGGTCGGGATGCACCACGACGGCATCCACTACTTTCCGTTGGACGGCAGCCGCCGCGGCCTGCTGGCGTTCAACAACGAGTACACCGACGACGGCCTGCTGCACGTCGACGGCATGAAGACCTGGGACGCCGAGAAGGTCGCCAAGTCGATCGCCGGCCATGGCGTGACCATCGTCGAGGTGCAGCGCGGCGCGGACGGCGCGTGGTCGATGGTCCGGCCGTCGCGCTACGCGCGGCGGATCACCGCCGCCACGCCGATGACCGTCACCGGGCCGGCGGCGGGCCACCCGATGATGCGTACCGCCGCCGACCCCGCCGGCACCCGGGTGCTCGGCACGCTGAACAACTGCGCGCACGGCTACACGCCCTGGGGGACCTACCTGACCGCCGAGGAGAACTGGTCGTTCTACTTCAACGGACCCGCCCAGCCCGATGCGCACCAGCGCCGCTGGGGCCTGCGCGCGAACGGCCGCGGTTACCGTTGGCACGAGCATGACGAGCGCTGGGATGCGACGAAGCACCCGAACGAGCCGAACCGGTTCGGCTGGATCGTCGAGATCGATCCGAACGACCCCACGTCCACGCCGGTCAAGCGCACCGCGCTCGGCCGTGCCGCGCACGAGGGCGCGTGGATTGCGCTGACGCAGGACCGTCGCGTGGTCGCGTACATGGGCGAGGACGCGACCTTCGAGTACATCTACAAGTTCGTCAGCCGCGACCCCGTGCGCCCGGGCGGCTTCGCCGCGAACCGCGAGCTGCTCGACCATGGCACGCTGTACGTGGCCCGGTTCGACGCCGACGGCACCGGCCGCTGGATCGAGCTGGTCGCGGGGCGCAACGGCCTGACCGCCGAGCGCGGCTTCGCGAACCAGGGCGACGTGGTGATCAAGTCGCGCCAGGCCTCCGACCTGCTCGGGGCGACCAAGATGGACCGGCCCGAGTGGATCGCGATCGACCCGTCGAGCGGCGAGGTCTACTGCACGCTCACCAACAACTCGCAGCGCGGGCGGCCCAACATGCCCGGGGCCGACGCGGCCAACCCGCGGGCCAACAACGTGATGGGTCAGATCATCCGTTGGAAGGAGCGCGGCGACTTCGACGCGACCGCGTTCACCTGGGACCACTTCGTGCTGGCCGGCGACCCGGCGCAGGGCCGGGCCGATGCGCGCGGCAACGTGAAGGGAGACATCTTCGCCTGCCCGGACGGGCTGTGGTTCGACAGCCGCGGCGTGCTCTGGATCCAGACCGACATGCACGCGTCCCAGATGTACCAAGGCGAGCTCGCCAACCTGCAGAGCAATGCGATGCTCGCCGCCGACCCGCGCACCGGCGAGGTCCGCCGCTTCCTGGTCGGCCCCCCGAACTGCGAGGTCACCGGCGTGGTCACCACGCCGGACCTGCGCACGATGTTCGTCAACATCCAGCATCCGGGCGAGTCGCCGAGCGACCGCAGCGACCCGGACAATCCGGCACGCTTCTCGACCTGGCCGACCGGCACGCCCGGCGCGCGGCCGCGCTCGTCGACGGTGGTGGTGCGCCGGCTGGACGGCGGCATCGTCGGCACCTGAGCGGCGGCTGCGTCCGAGCGGCGGCGGCGCATGCCGTCGTCCGCCGTCGTCCGCTGTCGTTCGCCGTCGTCCGCCGTCGTCCGCCGGGAATGCGGCGCGTCAGATCTCGAACCGCTCGCCCATCGCCGGCACCTGCGCGTCCCAACCCAGCTCCGTGCGCAGGCGTTGCGCGAGCGCCTGCGCGGCCGGCGGCTCGCCGTGGACCAGGAAGGCGCGCGCCGGGCGCGACGGCGCGCCGCGCGCCCAGCGCACCAGTCCGTCGGCGTCGGCATGCGCCGACAGGCCGGACAGCGCGGCCACCTCGGCGCGGATCGGATGGTCGGCGCCGTGGATGCGCAGCGTGCGTCGCCCCGCGAGCAGGTCCGCGCCGCGGGTGCCGGGCGCCTGGTAGCCGACCAGCACGATCGTGTTGCGTTCCCCGGGCCCCAGCGTCTTCAGGTGGTGCAGTACCCGCCCGCCGGTGGCCATGCCGCTCGCCGAGACGATCACGCTCGGGTACGCGACATGGTTCAGCGCGCGCGACGCCTCCTCGGTGCGGACCATCGTCGCGACCTGCGACAGCGCGCGCAGCGCCGCTGCGTCGAGCCGGTGCTCGAGCGGGAAGCGGCGATAGAGCGCGGTGGTGTCGATCGCCATCGGGCTGTTGAGGAACACCGGCACGTCCGGTACCGTCCGGCGCGCCTTCAGCCGGGCGATCACGTGCAGCAGCAGCTGCGCACGGCCGACCGCGAAGGCCGGGATCAGCACGGTGCCGCCACGGCCGACCGTGCGGTTCACGATCGCGGCGAGTGCGGCCTGCGGGTCGTCGTCCGGATGCAGCCGGTCGCCGTAGGTGCTCTCCATCACCACGGTCTCGGCGCGCGCCGGCGGCTCCGGGTCGCGCATCAGCAGGTCGTCGTAGCGGCCGAGGTCACCCGAGAACAGCGTCGTGCGTCCGTCGGCCGATACCGTGACGCTCGCCGCGCCCAGGATGTGTCCGGCCCGCGTGAAGCCCGCGGTCGCGCCGTCGCCCAGATCGATCGTGCGGCCCGGCTCGACGGTCACGAAGCGCTCGAGCGCGCGCCGGGCGTCGGCCTCGGTGTACAGCGGCAGCGCCGGATGGTGCTTGGAGAATCCCTTTCGGTTCGCGTACGCCGCGTCCTCCTCCTGCAGCCGGCCGCTGTCGGGCAGCAGCAGGGTGCACAGCGCGCGCGTCGCCGGCGTGCACCAGACCGGGCCGCGGAAGCCGTCGCGCACCAGGGCTGGCAGCATCCCGCTGTGGTCCAGGTGCGCGTGCGTGAGCAGCACCCCGTCGAGCGACGCGGGCTCGAACGGCATCGGTGCGCGGTTCATCAGCCGCAGGGCCTTCAGCCCCTGGAACAGGCCGCAGTCGATCAGCCAGCGGCGGCCGCTCCGCTCGAGCAGGAACTTCGATCCGGTGACGGTGCCCGCGGCTCCGACGAAGGTCAGCGCGGTCATGCGCTCGGGCCCGTGCCGCGCGGTCAGTCGAGCAGCGCCGCGCGCAGCCGTGCGCGCCCGGGCGCATCCAGCCCGGCTTCGCGCAGGTACGCGGGTACCGAGCCCCAGTCGCGCTCGAGCGCGTCGTAGGCGGCCCCGAGGAAGGCCGGGTCCACGCCCGCGATCGTACGGACCGCGGCGACGCCGCGTGCCGACGGGGTCGCGCCGCTCCAGGCGAGCAGTGCCTCGGCGAGCGCCTCGGGCGGTCGTCGGCGCGCGCTCTCCAGGTAGTCCTCGACGATCGCCTCGCGCGGCACCTCGAGCGCCTCGAGCAGCATCGCGCACACGAAGCCGGTACGGTCCTTGCCGGCGGTGCAGTGCACCAGCACGGTCTCGGGCTCGCCGTCGATGCCGGCGGCGCGCGCCAGCGCCGCGCGCACCGCCGGCAGCAGCGCGCGTGGCATCCGCCGGTAGGTGTCGATCATCCACGCGAACGCCTGCTCGGGCCCGAACGACGGGTCGAGCAGGCCATCGCGCCAGGCGCCGGCCTGTACCGCGGCGAGCTCGGGGGGCGAGTCGAAGACCAGCGTGCGCGGCGGCTCCGGCGTGCGCCACCGGCTGGGCATCGCCCGCCGCTCGTCGTCGCGGCGCAGATCGAGCACGGTGTCGATGCCCAGCGCCGCCACCTGCTCGAGGTCCGGATCGGTGAGTTTGTGCAGCGCGTCGGAGCGGAACACGCGGCGCGGCCGCAGCCGTGACCCGCCGGCCGCGGGCAGCGGCGCGATCGACCGGAAATTGGGGGCGCCGACGAGCGGCGCGGGCTCGGCGGTCGACCCGGGAGCGGCGCCGGGCGCCGCGGCGATGCGGGTGAGGCTCATACGCGGAGTATCGCACCCCCGCGCGTCGGCGCTTCGCGCCTGCGACAATCGAGCTGCCGCGTCGGCCGCGCGGGCCCCCCCGGCCCGCGGCGGACGCGGCTCGCCCCGATGCCGCCCGCATCCCTGCTCACCGGCCCGATCCTGCCGACGCTGCTGCGGCTCGCGCTGCCCAACGTGCTCGCGCTGACGATGTCGGTCGCGGTCGGCATCGCCGAGACGCGTTACGTCGGCCAGCTCGGCGCGGCACCGCTCGCGGCGATGGCGGTGGTGTTCCCGTTGGTGATGCTCGTGCAGATGATGTCCGCGGGTGCGATGGGTGGTGGCGTGTCCTCGGCGGTGTCGCGAGCGCTCGGCGCAGGCGATGAGGCGCGTGCCCGCGCGCTCGCCTGGCACGCGGTGGCGATCGGCACGGTCGCGGGCGTGCTCACCGGCGTGCTGCTCGTGGGCGGCGGACGCACGCTGTACCGGCTGCTCGGTGCGCGCGGCGAGGTGCTCGAGCTGGCGGCGGGCTACGGCACCGTGCTGTTCTCCGGCAGCGTGCTGATCTGGCTGCTGAACACGCTCGCCTCGGTGCTGCGCGGCACCGGCGACATGCGCGTGCCGTCGCTGGTGCTGCTGGGCACCGGCGGTCTGCAGATCCTGCTCGGTGGTGCGCTCGGTCTCGGGCTGGGGCCGGTGCCGCGGCTCGGCATGCCCGGCATCGCGCTCGGTCAGGTGCTCGCGTCGGCGCTCGGCACCGCGGTGCTCGCGGGGTGGCTGGTCTCGGGGCGCGCGAGGCTGCGGCTGGGCTGGCGCGGCGTGGCGCTGCGCGGCGGGCTGCTCGCAGACATCCTGAAGGTCGGTGCGCTCGCATGCCTGTCGCCGGTGCAGACCGTGCTGACTGCCGTGATCGTCACCGGTCTGATCGCCCAGCTCGGCCTGCCGGCACTCGCAGGCTACGCGATCGGCCAGCGGCTCGAGTTCCTGCTGGTGCCGATCGCCTTCGGCATCGGGGTCGCCGCGGTGCCGATGGTGGGCATGGCGATCGGCGCGGGCGACGTGGCGCGGGCTCGGCGCGTGGCGTGGACCGCGGGCGCGCTGTCGGCGGTCAACGTCGGGCTGATCGGTGCGGTGGTCGCGGTGGCGCCAGAGCTGTGGGCCACCTGGTTCACCGACGATCCGCAGGTGCTCGCCTATGCATCGCAGTACCTGCGCTGGGCGGGGCCCGCGTTCGCCGCGTTCGGGTTCGGACTCACGCTGTATTTCGCCTCGCAGGGATCCGGCCGGGTGCTCGGCGCGGTGCTCGCGGCCGGTGTCCGGCTTGCGCTGGTGGCCGCGGCCGGGGCGTGGCTCGCCGCCCGGGGGGCGCCGGCGTGGCAGTTCTTCGCGCTGGTCGCGGTTGCGATGGGCGTGTACGGCGCGGGGGTCGCCGCGTCGGTGCACTTCACGCGCTGGGGGCCGCGGGCGACGGAACCGCGCGAGCGGCCCCACGACGCGCCCTGAGCACCGACGGTGCCCGGCATCCCCGCGGCGCGTCGTGATCGACGCCGCGGCGAGACCGTCCGGCCCCACCGTGCCCGTCCCCGATCGGCGGGGTGTCGGGTCGCCGCGTGCACGCTCAGCGCATCGTCGACAGTTCGCGCCCGCCGGCCCACAGCATGTCGATGCCGATGCACAGCAGGATGAACGCGGCCATGCGCATCATCACCATGGTGCCGAGCGGACCCATGCGCCGCAGCAGTGCGGCCGCGTGCCGGTTCGACAGGTAGATCGCCGCGGCGGTGATCGCGGCGCCGACCAGGGCCACCGCCGTGTGGGCGAGGTATTGGATCGGTGACGACGGCAGCTGCGCGCCGATCGCGATCGACGCGGCGACCGTACCCGGGCCGGTCATCAGCGGGAAGGTGAGCGGAAAGAAGCTGCGACGCTGCACCTCGTCCTCCGCCAGCGCGCTCGCCTCCCGCGCAGCCGCGTCGCGCACCGCGTCGTCGCCGTCGCTGTGCAGCATGCGCCAGCCGGCGGCCGCCACGAGCAGCCCGCCGCCGATGCGCACCACCGGCAGGGAGATGCCGAAGAAGTCCAGCACGTAGGTGCCCACCAGCAGCGACACCGCGATCACGAAGAAGGCGTTGATCGCGACCTGGCGCGCGAGCCGCACGATCGCGGCGTCGCTCGGGCCGGCGGTGGCGAGGAACACCGGCGCGGCGCTCAGCGGGTTGATGATCGGCAGCAGCGTGACCGGCACGACGAACACGGCCTTGGACAGTGGGACGAGCGATTCGAGCATCGGTTGGTCGCGGGGTGCGGTGGTGCGTCACTGTGCCACGAGCCGCTTCGCGCAGGCGGCTCGTCGGGGCGGGGCGGCGCGCCGTGGGGTCGACCGCCGATCGCTGCGCTATGATCGGGCGCATCCTCCGCGCCCGTCCCAGGACCTTCCGATGCGATCCGTCTTCAACTTCAGCGCCGGTCCGGCGGTGCTGCCCGAGCCCGTCCTCGAGCGCGCGGCCGCCGAGATGCTCGATTGGCACGGCAGCGGCCAGTCGGTCATGGAGATGAGCCATCGCGGCAAGGAGTACATGGCCATCCACGCGAAGGCCGAGCGCGACTTCCGTGCGCTGCTCGCCGTGCCCGACGACTACGCGGTGCTGTTCCTGCAGGGCGGTGCCACGCAGCAGTTCTCGATGGTGCCGCTCAACCTGCTGCGCGGCCGCGCTCGGGCCGACTACGTGCTCACCGGCGAATGGTCCAAGAAGGCGATCAAGGAGGCGTCGCTGTTCTGCCAGGTCAACGTCGCCGCCTCGGCCGAGGACCGCCGCTGCACCTACGTGCCGCCGCAGTCGACATGGTCGCTGTCGAAGGACGCGGCCTACGTGCACGTGTGCACCAACGAGACCATCGGCGGCGTCGAGTACCACTGGCTGCCCGACACCGGCGACGTGCCGCTGGTGGCCGACGTGTCGTCGCACTTCATGTCGCGGCCGATCGACGTGCGCCGCTACGGCCTGATCTACGGGGGCGCGCAGAAGAACATCGGCCCTGCCGGCCTGACGATCGTGATCGTGCGTCGCGACCTGCTCGGCCACGCGCCCAAGGGTACGCCGACGATGCTCGACTACACGCAGCAGGCCGAGAACGACTCGATGCTCAACACGCCGCCGACCTGGGCGATCTACGTCGCCGGGCTGGTGTTCGAATGGCTGCTCGATCAGGGCGGCGTCGCCGCGATCGAGCGGCGCAACATCGAGAAGGCGGCGCTCCTGTACGACTGCCTGGACCGCTCGTCGCTGTTCCGCAATCCGGTCGCGCCGGCCGACCGCTCGCGGATGAACGTGCCGTTCACGCTCGCTCGCCCCGAACTCGACGACGTCTTCCTGAAGGGTGCCGAGGCGCGGGGGCTGCTGCAGCTGAAGGGCCACCGCTCGGTGGGCGGCATGCGGGCCTCCATCTACAACGCGATGCCGATCGAGGGTGTGCGTGCGCTGGTCGCCTACCTGCGCGAGTTCGAGTCGCGTCATGGCTGAGCCGCCGCCGCGCTTTCGTGTGCGGGTGCTCAATGCGGTGTCCGCGGCAGGGCTCGCGCGGTTGCCGCGGCCGCTGTATCGCGTTGGTGTCGACGAGGCCGAGCCGGACGCGATCCTGCTGCGCTCGGCGGACCTGCACGAGGTCCCGATCCCGGCGAGCGTGAAGGCGATCGGCCGCGCGGGTGCGGGCACCAACAACGTCCCGGTCGAGGCGATGAGCCGGCGCGGCGTGGTGGTGTTCAACGCGCCGGGGGCG
>JBIKMO010000182.1:0-8601 GCA_044359175.1 Burkholderiaceae bacterium
CGCCCCAGGGCAGCAGCACGAGGGCGGCGCCGGCGACCCGACAGGCGACGATGTCGGTCGGGGCGAGCGAGCGGTACGCCATCGCACGCGCGATCACGATGAACGCGGCCCAGATCAGGATGGTGATCGCCGCGGCGATCACGCCGACGGCGAGCGATCGCGCAGGCATCGCCGCATTATCGCCCCACCCCGCGAAGGGGTCGCGACCGGGTTCCGTCCGCGAGGCGCAGTGCGCCACGCATGAACTGCCGCAGGCTCCGGACCCCCGGACGCGCTCGGCATCGACTTTCGCACAGACGGCGCGGTGCGCCCGGGCGACGCTGCCACCGTTGCGTCCCGCCCCGGCAGCGGACGCGTCGAGCCCGACGGAGCCCGCACCGCGTGATGTCCCGGTCCATGCCCACGTCCGAGCCGGCCGCCTACGGTCTGGGCTGCGCCGCGGCGGTGTTCGCGCTCGCGGTCTTCGCTTCACCCTGCGTCGCATCCGACGTCGATCGCCCGGCCGGTCCGGGCGTTGCCGACCGAGCATGCTTCGAGCGTACCCGCGACGCCCTCGGCGCCGAGGTTGCGACGCTGCACGATGCCAGACCGGGCGACCGCGGCGCTGCGGCTCGGCTCGGGTTGGACGATCGGCTGCAGGTGGTCGCGGTCGACGCCGGTTCGGCGGCCGCGGCGGCGGGGCTGCGCGTCGGCGATCGGATCGTCGCGCTCGACGGGCAGCCGCTGTCCGGTGGTCCGAGCGCGCGCATCGATTTCCTGCGCCGTGCCGAGCGATGGAACGGCGTGCGCACGCTCGCGGTGCTGCGCGACGGCGCGACGCTGACGATCGAGCTCGCGCTGCGCCGAGCCTGTACCGTCGACGCCTGATGCCGGCCCGGTCGCCTGGGCGAGCCGTCGGGGCGGTGCGCGGCGGCGCGCTCTTGGAGATCGGCGTGCTCTCGTCCCGTGGTTCAGCGCGCCTGCAGCAGTTCCGGCACGCGAAGCAGGATCAGCTCGTTGTCCACGGCGCGGTCGATCCACCGCCCGACGCTGAACGGCAGGTTGTTGTCCACGCCCACGACGATGTGCTCGGCGTCGACCGCCGCGACGTTCTCGATCGTGAAGAACGGGAACGTGAACGTGCCCGCGAGATCGCGACGCGCCTCGCCCTTGAGCAGCGCGCGATTGTCCGGGTCGCGGATCGCCATCAGGTCGATGTGACCGATGCGGCGCACCAGGCCTCGTGGGTCCGCGTCCTGAAGGTCGACCAGCACGACGCGCTTGAGAAGCGCGGGCGTCGGGAAGCAGCGGTTCTGCGGTGAGGCCTGCGTGCCCGGTGCGCAGGCCATCGACGGGTCCCCCTCGCCGTCGTCGCGCTCGATGATGAGCGCGCGCCGCGCATCGACCATGTTGAAGTCGCCGATTGCGGTGGCCCCCTCGTCGAGCGGAAAGCGCAGCTCGCGGCCGGTCCACGCGCGTCGGGCGACCGAGAACTCCAGGATGCGAAGCACGCGCCGACCGTCGACCGTCTCGGGTCGCCCGGCCTCGTCGAGCAGCGGCTTCTCCAGCAACGCGTACAGCGTCGATCCGTCGGGAGACAGCGCCATGCCTTCGAAGCCGCCGGAACGCTGCACCTGGAACGGGACCGCCTGCGTCGGGCTCGCGGGAAGCTGCAACGCCGGGTGGTCCGGGCTGCGCAGTTCGCGGCCCCCGGAGGTCGTCGGGTACACGCCGGTCACCCGGCCCTGCCGATCCACGTGCAGCAGGAACGGACCGAACTCTTCGCCGATCCAGAACCCGTCGGCCACCGGCTGCAGACTCTCGGGATCGAAGTCGGCACCGGTCAGGTAGCGCTCCCGCGTGTGCTCGTTCTCGATCTTGAACGGAACGACGCGGTTCGGGTCGGACAGGAACACGTGTTCGAGGATCGCGACGCCGCCATGCTTCCAGTCGGGGCGGATTCGGCTGACGAACAGCAGCGCGTCCGGGCTGTTGCGCCGGCTGCCGAAACCGTTGTCGGTCAGCACCCAGTAGCTGCCGTCGCCCACCGGCTTGATGCCGGAGAACCCCTGCAGCGGCTGACCGACGAACGGCAGCGCGATGCCGGTGCGCTGCGGTATCGATGCGATCGCATCGGTGCGCAGGTTGCCCGTGCCGGTGAACCGACCCGATACGCGGAACGCGGGCGGCGCGTCATCGGGCGGCAGGATCATCCGCTGCGCCGGAATCAGTGCGTGGCCCGCGAGGGTGGCGGGGAACTCGCGCGGCTGGGCGGACGCAGGCGCGGCGATCGCGAGCGCGAGCGCTGCAGCGGCGGTGAGGCGAACGGTCAGGTGCATGGGGGGCTCGGGTCGGATCGGCAGTCGGTGCGCCGCGCGAGGCGACGCCTGGCGGGTCATGCCGGGAGCGTAGCCGCCGATCGTGACGGCGCGTGGACGCATCGGCGGCGCGGGCGGACGCGACCGATCGGCACTGCGCCTCTCGCAGGCGCGCGCTGGCATCATGCGCGTGCCCGACGCGGCCGCGCGAGCCCGGGCGACCGACCCGGAGACCCGCGATGACCCTTCCGCCCGAGCCAGCCGCTGCCGACGCCCGCACGCGCGTCGACGGCCGACGTGGCGTGCTGACCTTCCCGCGCACCGTGTTCCGCGAGGACCACGAGATGCTGCGCGAGACCGCCCGCCGCTTCATCGAGCGCGAGTGCGTGCCGCGTCAGGCGGCGTGGGACGAGGCCGGGCGCGTCGATCGCGAAACCTGGCTGAAGGCCGGTCGCGAGGGGCTGCTGTGCATGACGCTGCCTGAGGAGTACGGCGGCGCCGGCGGCGATTTCGGCCACAGTGCGGTGCTGCTCGAGGAGCTCGCGTACGCCGGTGTGACCGGCCCTGCGTTCTCGCTGCAGAGCGATATCGTCGCCCCGTACCTGCTGCGCGCCGGCACCGAGGCGCAGAAGCGCCGCTGGCTCCCCGGTTGCGCGAGCGGCGAGGTGATCCTGGCGATCGCGATGAGCGAGCCTGGCGCCGGCAGCGACCTCAGGTCGATCCGCACGACCGCACTGCGCGACGGTGACCACTACGTGGTCAGCGGCGCGAAGACCTTCATCTCCAGCGGTCTGAACAGCGACCTGGTGGTGGTGGTCGCCAAGACCGATCCGTCGGCCGGCGGTCGGGGCATCTCGCTGATCCTGGTCGAGACCGACCGACCCGGCTTCCGGCGCGGGCGCAAGCTCGACAAGATGGGGCAGCGCGCGGCTGACACCGCCGAGCTGTTCTTCGACGACGTGCGCGTGCCGGCGTCGAACCTGCTCGGCGAGGCCGGCCAGGGCTTCGCCTACCTGATGGCCGAGCTCGCGCAGGAGCGTTTCGCGATCGCGGTCGGCGCGGCGGCCCGCGCCGAGGCGATGCTCGCCGAGACCATCGCGTACGCGAAGCAGCGGATGGTCTACGGCAAGCCGCTCTTCGAGTTGCAGAACACCCGCTTCGTGCTCGCCGACGTGAAGACCCGGGTGACCGCGATGCGGCTGATGGTCGACGCGTATCTCGCGCAGCACCTGCAGCGAAAGCTCACGCTGCAGGAGGCGGCACTCGTGAAGCTGCACGTCACCGAGGAGCTCAGCGCGGTGCTCGATGCGCTGCTGCAGCTCTACGGCGGCTACGGTTACATGATGGATTACCCGATCGCCCGCGCCTACGTGGACACGCGCGTGATGCGCATCTACGGCGGCACCAGCGAAGTGATGCGGGAGCTGATCTCGCGCGAGCTCTGAGCCCGCCGCGCGCGCTCGAACGCCGCGGTCGCGCTAACGGAACGTGTAGGTGACCGCGACATGGCCGCTGTCGACCGAGCGCGCCTGGACCAGCGGGCCATCCACGTATGCACCGTCGAGGCGGCGGTGGCGCCACTGCAGCTGCACCGCCCAGGGGCCGGCGATCGGTACGGTCGCCGCCAGGCCGATCATCGGCAGCGTCGATGCCCCGGGCGTGTAGCTCGGGTAGCCGCTCGCGGCCGACTGCGCCGCGTCGATGCCATAGATCTGCTGCATGTACGAGCCGCTTCGGTATTCCAGGCCGAGCAGCGGGAACAGCGCGACCGGACCGAGGTCGAAGCGCGTACCCCAGGTCGCTTCGATCAGGGTGCCGCCCGAGTCGAGGTCGCGCATCGCGTACAGGAAGAACGCCCCGATCGGCGTGCGCTGCATCGTGCCCAGGCCGATCGGCAGCGGCACGCTGCGGTCGCCGACGCCGCGCAGCACGGCCGTGTCGGCGTCGAACCCCTCGAGGTTGATCCGCGCGACCACCTCCAGGTGGCCCCAGCCCAGGCGCGCGGTCTTCACGCCGAACGTGTCGATGCGGGCGAAGAATCGGCCCCAGTCCCCGTAGACGTAGGGCAGCGCGAGCAGCGAACTGCCGGTGCTTCGGACGATTTCGCTGCGAGCGTACAGGCCTACGCCGACGTCGCCGGTGAACCGGTCGGGGAAGGGCGCCTGCGCGAAGGCCGCGGGGGCGACTGCGGCGGTCAGGGCGAGGCAGGCGATGCGGAGACGGGACATGGCGGGGCGCGCAGACGGACCGAGCCGTGACTGTAACGCCGCCGAGACCGTCGGTGGCGGATCGCCCGCGCCGGGGTGCGGTCGCCGACGGTCACGATGACGCGATTCACCTCGCGGTCATCGGGCGTCGTCTGCCCCAGCCGCGGACCGCATCACGCGCCGGCGCGATCCGGTATTGCACGCGGCGTCTCCGCCGGCGCGCCGGCGTGACGTTGACGCCGATCCTCGCCACCTCCGCGGCCAGGCCGCGCCTCAGGCTCGCGGTCGAGGTCGACGAGGGCATCGATCCCCACGACACGACCCCGCTCGGCCGATGCTTCAGGCGGCTGCGGGCGCACGTCCTGACCGCCAAGGTCCTGCGTACCCGACGCCGCGAGCGCCGACGGTCGGTGCGACGCTCGGGCAGTGGTGGCGTCCAGCACGGCGCAGAGCGTGCTTCGGCATGCTCGTGGCGCAGGGATCCGTGCACCGAGGCGGACGACGGCCGCGCACGACGGGACGACGCTGCGGGTCGCCGATCTCGTCGAGAAGAGGGGTGCGGTCGGCCGTGGCGGGGCGTTCAGTCGCCCGCCCGCCCGAGCCGGGTGAGCTGGGTGCGCAGCGTCTGCAGCCGCGCCGCGTCGAGCCCGCCCACGCTGCCGATCAGCGTTTCGTGTACCGGCGCGAACCCGACGAATCCCAGGATGTTGCGCTCGAGCGAGCGCACCGAGTGGGCACGGTACACCCATCGGTAGACCAGAGCCGGCATGCCCATCGTCACGACGACGCGCGCAGAACGCCCCTTCAGTCGCTTCGCTTCGAACGGATTGCGCGTGCCGCGTTCGAACGCGAAGCCGGGCCGTGCGACCTGCTCGAGGAACGCCTTGAGCAGCGCGGGCATGTCGCCCAGCCACAGCGGGAAGATCAGCACCACGTGCTCGGCCCATGCGATCGCCGCCTGTGCATCGGCGAGCGACGGCGGCAGCGCGCCATGCTCCCAGTCCTGGGCGCTGCGCAGCAGGGGCACGTCCAGATGGCCGAGGTCGACGCAGCGCACCTCGTGCCCGGCGTCGCGTGCGCCCGCCGCGTAGGCGTCGGCCAGCACGTGACACAGGTGCGCTGCCGTGGCGTCCGGGTGGCCCTGGAGGATCAGGATACGTCGTCCCATGGCGATTCCTTCCGGTGCTCGTGAAGCCTCGCCATCTTCATGTGGCGAAGCGGGCGCGCACGATCGGCGCCCGCAGACCGATGATGGCGGTACGGGGCACTGGGGTCTTGCGCTGGCTCAATACCGGACGGAGTGCCCGGTGGCCCACCGGGCGCAGCGTCGGGTCGCTTCCGGCGGGGATTCATGTCGAGCGCGCGGCCCGGCGCCCGGCTACCGCGCACGCGGCACACCGAGGCCCGCGCACCCCAGGAGGGCACCGCGCCGCCGTCGACCTTGGTGACGGTATCGGCCTTCAGTGGCTCGATCCGGCACGCCGGCCAGCCACCGGGTCCGCAGGAAGTCGATGCCGAAGCGCAGCCGCGCGGCGAGGGTAGGCAGCGCCGGACCGCCCGGGCGAGCCCCCATGCGCCGCCGGAGTTCGCTGCCGTCGGGGCGCCGTCCGGCGACACTTCGATGATGCCCACGAGATCCAGGTCCACGGCCGGGCCGGCCCGGTCCGACGCGCCGGAGTCGCTGCGCATGCTCGCTCCGCCCGCGGGCCCCACCGTGAGTGACTGGAACCTGCTGCGCACGTTCATCGCGGTGTACGAGGCGGGCACGCTCACCGAGGCGGCGCGGCGTCTGGGCAGCACCCAGCCCAACCTGGGCCGTCACATCCGTGCGCTCGAGTCGCTGCTCGGTGAAGCGCTGTTCGTGAGGCGGCCCGGTCAGCTCAAGCCCACCGAGCGCGCGCACGGTCTGCACGAGACGCTGCTGCCCATGAAGGCCGCGGTGCAGGAGGCCGCGCGGCTGTTTGCCGAGTCGGGCGCCCAGGTGGCGGGCACGGTGCGCCTGGCGGTGTCCGAGGTGTACGCGACCCACGTGGTGGCGCCGCTGGCTGCGCAGTGGCTGGCCGAGCAGCCCGGCCTGGAGATCGAACTGTCGGTGTCCAACCGCGCGGAGAACCTGCTGCGACGGGACGCGGACATCGCCGTGCGGTTCTTCCGCCCCGAGCAGGAGGACGTGATCGCGGTGCACGTGGGCGACACCGAGCTCGGTCTCTTCGCCCACGAGTCCTTCATCGCGCGGCACGGCGAGCCCACCGGCTTCACGTTGCCGAACGAAGCGTTCGTGGCCGGCTTCGACCGGGAGACCGCGCCACTGGCGCCGATGATCAAGGGCCCGCTGCCGCAGGCGGTGCGCTTTCGCCTTCGTACCGACGCCATGCTTGCACGCCATGCGGCCGTCGAGACCGGGCTCGGCGTGGGCGTGTACCTGCTCGACGTGGCCGCCGAGCGGCCCGGGCTGCGGCGCATCCTCGCCGACCGGTTCGGCCAGCGCCAGCAGGTGTGGCTGTGCTCGCATCCGGAACTGCGGCGCTCGGCGTCGATGCGCTTCGTGTGGGACCGGCTCGAACGGGCGCTCCGCGCACGCCTGGCGGGGTTGCCCTGAGACCGCGCCCCGGTCCGCTGGGGCCCTCAGCGTTACGCCGTCCGCGGGCCGGAGGGCAGACGCCGTGGCGAGAGGGCGGGACGCACCTCGTGATGAGCTCACCGGAGTTCATGCAGCGGCCGACGGCGCCGGTGCCGCGGTCGCGGCCGCACCTGGTCAGGCACCACGGGGCGCTGGCGCCCAACGCGACGCTGCGGGAGCGGGTGGTGGCGCAGGGGCCGCCCGCTCGGGCGCAGGCGGCCACCGAGGTCGCGGCGCGCGCCGTGAGCGAGCCGCTCGGGCCGGTGCGGGCGCGGCCGCAGCCCATCGGCTGGGCGCGGCCGTTGAAGCGCGTCTTCGACACATGCCGGAGAACCCCGCCACACGACTGATCCTGAGCCACACGAGGACGCTGCCGCCGGCATTGAATCGACTGCTCGAGCGGCGACAGGCCGTCGAGCCCGTGGTCGGCCACATGAAGACCGACGGTCTGCTTCCCCGCAACCGGCTCGAGGGCGAGTTGTGCAACGCGCTGCAGGCGGTGACGTGAGGGCGGATCACACCCCGAGGCTGTCCCGACGCACCTGTGGGCGCATTCTTGCGTCCTGATCGTGGTGCTGGCCGGACTCCTCCATGGCGACGCCCTACGGCGATCGGGTACGGCCGACTCGTAGGATCGCTTCGCGATCTGACCCCATCACGGAACCGGAGTCGACAGCCGTTTTCGACGGCTTGTACGGGGTGCGGTTGCCGGAATACGGATGATTCATGACCGTCTACTGACACTTGGGAAAGGCGAGTTGCCGGGGATTCGCTTGCCGTATGCGCACCGCAAGTCCTAAGTTATCCGTCAGTGACGGCCAACCGTCGCCGTACGGCGTTGCTTGCGGGACAAGTGCACCGGCTTGGTGGAGCAGGGCACACATGGTTCGATTCAAGCCGAAATCGTGCGACAGGGTGTGCCTTGAATACGGTATGGCGCGACGAGCTGCGCAGGAATCATGTGGGCGTCGAAACTTCGTTCGCGCAGCTCGCGGAACCAGTGGTGGGCGCCCGTACAGGCTTCCATCGCCACGAGGCAGCCGGGGGGCAACTCGGCGCACCATGCCGGGAGCTTGTCACGCTTGAACGCTCGGTTCGTGACCACCTTGCCAGCAGCATCGACCGTATGGACTTGAATGACGCTCTTGGCCAAATCGACGCAGACTCGCGCCGCCCTGCCGATGGGGATTCTCGTTCCACTCGGTGGTCGCCGATTGACACTCCAATACGCCGACCTTGGCACCCGATGTCGTACTCTCGAAAGCGGGAATTCCCTTCGCTCCGGACGGCTGCTGTGGATGATCGCGAAGAAAGGCCTGCGGGCCTTGTTTCGTGCGCGTCGCGTCATGGCGGTGATCGCGGTACGGGGCGAACAACGGCTCGGTTTGCGGTTGCACGTCGCCTGGATTCGGCTCGGTCATCATTACCGACTGACCCCGCACGCCGTCGCCTTCGATCAGGTCTTGCGTATCAGCGC
>JBIKMO010000028.1:0-26676 GCA_044359175.1 Burkholderiaceae bacterium
CGGGATCCGGTAGAATCGGGCTGCCGCAGGCCCGCTGCGGCACCGAGGTCCCATGCCCCCCACCGCCGTCCAATCGCTGCATCCGGCCTCCGCCGCGTCGACGGTCGCATCGACCGCCGAGATCATCACCGAGCTGCGCGCCGGGCGCATGGTGATCCTGGTCGACGAGGAGGACCGGGAGAACGAGGGCGACCTGGTGCTCGCGGCCGACCACGTCTGTGCGGAGGCGATCAACTTCATGGCCCGGTACGGCCGCGGCCTGATCTGCCTCACGCTCACCGAGCAGCGCTGCCGGCAGCTGCACCTGCCGCTGATGGTGCCGGTCAACGGGTCGTCCCACGGCACGAACTTCACGGTCTCGATCGAGGCCGCCGAGGGCGTGACCACCGGTATCTCCGCGGCCGACAGGGCGCGCACCGTGCGGGCGGCGGTGGCACCGGACGCGCGCCCCGAGGATCTGGTGCAGCCCGGGCACGTCTTTCCGCTGATGGCCCAGCCCGGTGGCGTGCTGATGCGCGCCGGGCACACCGAGGCCGGGTGCGATCTCGCGCAACTCGCCGGGCTCGCGCCCGCCGCCGTGATCTGCGAGATCCTGAAGGACGACGGGACGATGGCCCGGATGCCCGACCTGGTCGCCTTCGGTCGCGAACACAACCTGAGGATCGGCACGATCGCCGACCTGATCCAGCATCGCAGCGCGACCGAGAGCCTGATCGAGCGGCGTGGCGAGCGCGAGGTCACGACGGTCGCCGGGCCGTTCCGGATGGTCATGTACAGCGACTCACCGAGCGGTTCGCCTCACCTCGCTCTCGTACGGGGGCGTTTCGGTCCGGCCGACGAGGTGCTGGTCCGGGTTCACGAGCCGCTGTCGGTGATCGACCTGATCGAGACCGCGGGGGGAACGCACTCGTGGTCGGTGACGCGCGCGCTCGAGGCGATCGCACGGCACGGCGCGGGGGTGCTGGTGATGCTCAACTGCGGCCAGGACGGCGCCGCGCTGCTGCAGCGGTTCGATGCGTCGCTTCGGCATCCGGCCGACGCCGGCGCGCGCCGCGCGGCGAAGATGGACCTGCGCACCTACGGCGTGGGCGCGCAGATCCTGCGCGACCTCGGCGTCGGTCGCATGAGGCTGCTGTCGCGTCCGCGGCGCATGCCCAGCATGACCGGCTACGACCTGCAGGTCGTCGGTTTCGATACGCAGCCTTAGGAGCGACCGTGGACATCGAAGTGTTCGACGCCGGCACTCGCGGCGAGGGACTGCGCATCGGTATCGTGCAGTCGCGATTCAACCAGCCGGTCTGCGCGGCGCTTCGAGAGGCCTGCGTCGAGGAGCTCGGGCGGCTCGGGGTGGCCACCGACGACGTGTTCGTCTGTTCGGTCCCGGGGGCGCTCGAGATCCCGCTCGCGCTGCAGAACCTGGCCCGGACTGGAGCGTTCGACGCGCTGGTCGCCTTGGGTGCGGTCGTACGAGGCGAGACCTACCACTTCGAGGTCGTGGCCGAGCGCAGTGCCGAGGGCGTGATGCGCGTGTCGCTGGACAACGGCGTGCCGATCGCCAACGCGATCCTCACCGTGGACACCGACGCACAGGCCGAGGCGCGCATGCACGTGAAGGGAGTCGAGGCCGCCCGCGTCGCGGTTGAAATGGCGAACCTGGGCGCCTCGCTCGCCTCGCTGGCCGGTGACGGCGACGACGACGACGACGACGATGAGTGAGCGCGACGGGCGGGAGCCGACGGCCGTGCGTCCGACCTTCGGCGGCCCGCCGGAGCGCACCGCGCCCAAGAGCGCACGCCGCCGAGCGCGGGAACTCGCGATGCAGGGCCTGTACCAGTGGCTGCTGTCGCGCGAGGACGCCGGGGTGATCGAGGCGCATCTCGCCTCGACCTCCCCGCAGTTCGACAAGGCCGACCGCGAACACTTCGGCGAACTGCTGCACGGCTCGATCCGGGAGGTCGACGCGCTGCACGCGCAGCTCGTACCGCACCTCGATCGGCGGGTGGACGAGCTGTCGCCGGTCGAACACGCGACGCTGCTGGTCGGCGCCTTCGAACTGACCCGCCACCTCGAGATTCCGTACCGGGTGGTGATCAACGAGGCGGTCGAGCTCGCCAAGGCATTCGGCGGCACCGACGGCTACAAGTTCATCAACGGCGTGCTCGACAAGGTGGCCGCCTGCGCGCGTCCCGCCGAGATCCGGCCGCGCTAGCGCCGTGGACGTGGACGCGTGCCCGGACGCAGCGACCGCGCACGGGTCGAGCCCGGGCGACCGCGCCGACCGGTCGGCCGTGGGCGGCGAGTTCGAACTGATCCGGCGGCATTTCGTGCGCGACCGCGGGCCGCGGCGCGCCCGCCTGGGCGTGGGCGACGACTGCGCGCTGATCGATCCGCCCGTGGGCGAGACGCTGGCGGTGTCCACCGACATGCTGGTCGAGGGGCGACACTTCTTTCCGGACGTCGATGCAGCCGCGCTCGGGCACAAGGCGCTCGCGGTCAACCTGTCGGACCTCGCCGCGATGGGCGCGTGCCCGATCGGATTCACGCTCGCCCTCGCGCTGCCCCGCCGCGACGACACGTGGCTGCATGCGTTCGCGGGCGGGCTGTTCGCGCTTGCCGACGAGCACGACTGCGAGCTGGTGGGCGGCGACACCACGCGCGGTCCGCTGAACCTGTGCATCACGGTCTTCGGCGGCGTGCCCGCCGCGCTCGCGTTGCGCCGCGACGGCGCACGCGGCGGCGATGACCTCTGGGTGTCCGGCACGCTCGGTGCGGCCGCCTGGGCGGTCGCGTGCCGCGTCGGATCGGATGCGGCGCCGGCGGGCGACGACGATCTGGACCGCGCGCTGGCGCTCGCGCGGCAGCGGCTCGACCGACCGCAGCCGCGCGTCGCGCTCGGCGTGGCGCTGCGCGGTCTGGCGAGCGCGGCAATTGACCTGTCGGACGGTCTGGTCGGCGATCTCGACCACGTGCTCGAGCGGTCGTCGCTCGCCGCCGGCGCCCCGCTGGGCGCGAGCCTCGCGTGGCCGTCGATCCCGGTCGATCGGGCGCTCGACGGGCTGGCCGAGACGCGGCGCGCCGAACTCGCACTCGCCGGTGGCGACGACTACGAGCTGCTGTTCGCGGCGCAGCCTGCGCGACGTGCCGCGGTGGTCGCGGCGGCCGCCGCCTGCGGGGTCGCCGTGTCGCGAATCGGGTGCGTCGAGCACCGTGCGGGGGTACGGCTGCTGGACGCCGGACACCGGCCGATGGCGTTCCATGCGCGAGCCTTCGATCACTTCCGCTGACCGGGACCCCACCGGGGCCGAGCGGGTTCGGGCCGAGACGGTCGGACCGACGCCCCCGATCCGGCCGACCTTCGCGTTCATGCGGCCGCGACTGTCGCGCTGGATCGCCCTCGGATTCGGCAGCGGCCTGTCGCCGGTCGCACCCGGGACGGTCGCCACGCTCGCGGCCTGGGTCGCGTTCGTGCTGCTCGACCCGCTGCTGCCGGATGCCGCATGGGCGGCGCTGATCGCCGGGGGCTTCGGGGTCGGTTGCTGGGCCTGTGCGCGCACCGGACGCGACCTGGGCGTCGCCGATCACGGTGCGCTGGTGTGGGACGAGGTTGTCGCGTTCTGGGCGGTGCTGCTGCTGGTGCCTGCGACCTTCGCATCGCAGCTGGCCGCGTTCTTCCTGTTCCGGCTTCTCGACGTGCTCAAGCCACCGCCGATCCGCCAGATCGACCGGACGGTGAAGGGCGGATTCGGCGTGATGCTCGACGACGCGGTGGCCGCGTTCCTCACGGTGCTCGCATTCGCGCTGTGGATCGCGGTATTCGAGTGACCTGCGACCGGCCCGGGGCAACGGGCGGGAGACGACGATGAGCGAAGGGTTCGACGAGTCGCCGGTGTTCGATGCCGCCCGGTCGCTCGGCCGGCGGCTGCAGGCGCTCGGCTGGCAGGTGGTGACAGCGGAGTCCTGCACCGGCGGGCTGATCGCGCGCGCGCTGACCGAGACCGCCGGCTCCTCGGCCTGGTTCGACCGCGGCTTCGTGACCTACTCGAATGAGGCCAAGACCGAGCTGCTGGGGGTGGCGGCGAGCGAGCTCGCGATCCACGGGGCGGTCAGCGAGCCGGTCGCCCGGGCGATGGCCGAGGGCGCGTTGCGTCGCTCGCGTGCACACCTGGCGCTGTCGGTGACCGGGGTCGCCGGTCCGACCGGCGGGACGGCGGGTAAGCCGGTGGGCACGGTCTGCTTCGGCTGGGCGCTGCGCGATCCGAGCGGCGCGGGCGATGCCCCGCGACTGCACACGCAGACCGTTCGGATCGACGGCGCGCGGGCGCGGGTCCGGGCCGCGGCGGCGCTGCACGCCTTGCGCGAGGCGATGCGCGAACTCGACGCCGAAGTCGTCGACCGCCCCCCGACCGCGTGATCCCATTCGACCGGCCGGCCTAAGCGATCGGCCTGATTGTTTGTACAGTAGTTTCATGAGATACTTTCAATTCATCGACGCCTCACGCGCTCGAACTCGAACCATCCCGTTGGCGGCCCGTTGGTAGCCGCCCGAAACCGCCGGAGAATCCCCATGGACGACGTGAAATCGAAGGCCGAGAAGGCCAAGGCGCTCGCCGCCGCGCTGTCGCAGATCGAGAAGCAGTTCGGCAAGGGTTCGGTCATGCGGCTGTCCGACGCCGAGGTCGCCGAGGATCTGCAGGTGGTCTCCACCGGGTCGCTCGGGCTGGACATCGCGCTCGGCGTCGGCGGCCTGCCGCGCGGGCGCGTGGTCGAGATCTACGGCCCGGAATCGTCGGGCAAGACCACGCTGACACTTCAGGTGATCGCCGAGATGCAGAAGCTCGGTGGCACCTGCGCGTTCATCGACGCCGAGCACGCACTCGACGTGCAGTACGCGTCCAAACTCGGCGTGCGCCTCGAGGACCTGCTGATCTCGCAGCCGGACACCGGCGAGCAGGCGCTCGAGATCGCCGACGCGCTGGTTCGCTCCGGGTCGGTGGACCTGATCGTGATCGACTCGGTCGCCGCGCTCACGCCGAAGGCCGAGATCGAGGGCGAGATGGGCGATTCCCTCCCCGGCCTGCAGGCGCGGCTGATGTCCCAGGCGCTGCGTAAGCTCACGGCGACCATCAAGCGCACGAACTGCCTGGTCATCTTCATCAACCAGATCCGGATGAAGATCGGCGTGATGTTCGGCAACCCCGAGACCACCACCGGAGGCAACGCGCTGAAGTTCTACGCGTCGGTTCGTCTGGACATCCGTCGCACCGGCTCGATCAAGAAGGGCGAGGAGGTGATCGGCAACGAGACCAAGGTCAAGGTCGTGAAGAACAAGGTCGCCCCGCCGTTCCGTGCGGCCGAGTTCGACATCCTGTATGGCGAGGGCATCTCGCGTGAGGGCGAGGTGCTGGACCTCGGCGCGGGCTGCGGCGTGGTCGAGAAGAGCGGCGCCTGGTACAGCTATGGCGGCGACCGGATCGGGCAGGGCAAGGACAACGCGCGCGAGTTCCTGCGCGAGCACCCGGACATCGCACTGGACATCGAGAACAAGGTCCGCGAGCATTTCGGCGTCAAGCCGCGTGGCCTCAAGGTGATCGAGGGCGGCAAGGGCGCGGCTGCAGCCGCTTGAGTGTGCTTCTGCGGTGCGAGTGGGCCTGGTCGGCCGAAGCACTGCCATGCCAGCCGGTGCGGCCCGCGTCCGGGTCGCTCGAGCCATAGGCGACGAGGCGACGTTCACGGTGGCGCTCGGCGCGTGAGACAGGGTCGGGAGACGGCAGTCTTGGACTCGGGCAAGCAGGATCAGATCACCGCGGCTCGGCCGCAGCGGCTCAACCGCCCGTCGCTGGGTGGGCGGGCGCTGCGGCTTCTCACGCAGCGGGACCACAGCCGCATCGAACTGCGTCGCAAGCTCGCACCCCACGCCGAGTCGCCCGAGGCGCTGGAGTCACTGCTCGACGCACTCGAGCGGGCCGGGCTGCTGTCCGAGGCCCGGTTCGCTGCGAGTCTGGTCCGTCGTCGCGCGGACCGGTACGGGCTGCGCCGAATCGAACTGGAGCTCGGTGCGCATCGCCTCAGCCGGTCGATCACCGGGCCCGTGCTGCTCGGTCTGCGCGAACACGAACGCGATCGGGCGCTGCAGGTCTGGCGCAAGCGGTTCGGTCGGGTTGCGGTCGACGCGGACGAGCGCCTCAGGCACCAGCGCTTCCTCGCACGACGCGGCTTCGGCGAAGACACGATCGACTGGGTGATGCGTCACGGCGCGACCGTGTTCGCCGACGGTTGACCCGGGCACCTCGTGCAGGCGGCCGGCAGGATTGCCCGCGGCGAGCGCCCGTGGTCGGCGATCGCTCGGGCCGGGTCGAGGGGTGGGAGCCCGCGCGTGAGCCTCGGTTCGACCGTATCGCCCGTGTGGTAGATTCGCGCCTTTCCGTGCCGCGTTTCCTTCGCCCCCATGGCCTCGTCGCCCGCACCCCGTCGTGCGTCCCGCCGCACCGACGTGCGAACCGAAGCGGGCCGCTCGGGCGCGTCGGCGGCGCCCCGGTCCGGGCGCGAGGGATCAGCACGACGCCGGTCGAACGCGGGGCCACGATCGGCGGTTGCCGGGGTGGCACGCGACCCCACCGGTCGAGGATCACCGCTCGCATGTCGCCGGCGCGCGGCCGAGCCGGTCCGACCGGCGATCCGCGGACGCGGTCGGCAGCCCGGCGCCTTCCGCGTCACGGCCCCGCGACCGTCCGAGCCGATTGAACGGGAATCACCGCGATGAAGATCCACGAGTATCAAGCCAAGGAACTCCTCAAGCAGTACGGCGTGCGCGTGCCCCGGGGCATCCCATGCTTCTCGGTCGACGAGGCGGTCAAGGCTGCCGAAGCCCTGGGCGGGCCGGTGTGGGTGGTGAAGGCGCAGATCCACGCCGGGGGCCGCGGCAAGGGCGGCGGGGTGAAGCTCGCGCGGTCGCTGCAGGAGGTGCGCGAGCACGCGTCGCGTATCCTGGGGATGCAGCTGATCACCCACCAGACCGGTCCCGCGGGACAGAAGGTGCGCCGGCTCCTGGTCGAGGAAGGTGCCGACATCCGCAAGGAGCTCTACGTCGGGCTGGTGGTCGACCGCGTGACGCAGAAGGTCACCGTGATGGCCTCGAGCGAAGGGGGAATGGACATCGAGGAGGTCGCCGACAAGACCCCGGAGCTGATCCATCGGGCGGCGATCGACCCGGGCGTGGGCCTGACCGACGCCCAGGCGGACGATCTCGCGGTTCGGATCGGGGTCCCGTCCGGCAGCGTGGCGCAGGCGCGCACGGTGCTGCAGGCACTGGCCAAGGCGTTCTGGCAGACCGACGCGAGTCTCGCCGAGATCAACCCGCTGATCCTCACCGGCGGCGGTGACGTGATCGCGCTCGACGCGAAGATGAATTTCGACGCGAACGCGTTGTACCGCCACCCGGAGATCACCGCGCTGCGCGACCTGGACGAGGAGGACCCGGCGGAGATCGAGGCCTCCAAGTTCGACCTGGCCTACATCCAGCTCGACGGCGACATTGGCTGTCTGGTGAACGGTGCCGGCCTGGCGATGGCAACGATGGACACGATCAAGCTGTTCGGCGGCGAGCCGGCGAACTTCCTCGACGTGGGCGGCGGCGCCACCGCGGAGAAGGTCACCGAGGCCTTCAAGATCATGCTGCGCAATCCGGAACTCAAGGCGATCCTGGTGAACATCTTCGGCGGCATCATGAAATGCGACACGATCGCCGAAGGGGTGATCACCGCATCGCGTGCGGTCGGTCTGAAGGTGCCGCTGGTGGTCCGGATGAAGGGCACGAACGAGGATCTGGGCAAGCGTTTGCTCGCCGAGTCCGGCCTGCCGATCATCGCGGCCGACACCATGGCCGAGGCCGCCGAGAAGGTGGTCGCCGCGGCCCGGCAGTAGCGCACGTACGGACCGTCTCCGGAGCGAACCATGTCGATCCTGGTCAACAAGCACACGAAGGTCATCACGCAGGGCATCACCGGCAAGACCGGTCAGTTCCACACCCGGATGTGCCGCGACTACGCGAACGGGCGTGAGTGCTTCGTGGCCGGTGTGAACCCGAAGCGGGCCGGCGAGGACTTCGAGGGCATCCCGATCTTCGCCTCGGTCGCCGAGGCGAAGGCGAGCACCGGCGCGAATGCGAGCGTGATCTACGTGCCGCCTCCCGGGGCCGCCGCGGCGATCTGGGAGGCGGTCGAGGCGGATCTCGACCTGGTCGTGTGCATCACCGAGGGCATCCCGGTGCGCGACATGATCGAGGTGCGCGAGCGCATGCGCCGGGAGAACCGGCGAACACTGCTGGTGGGTCCGAATTGCCCGGGGGTGATCACGCCCGACGAGATCAAGATCGGGATCATGCCCGGGCACATCCATCTTCGCGGGCGCATTGGCGTGGTGTCCCGGTCGGGCACCCTGACCTACGAGGCCGTGGGGCAGCTGACCGAACTCGGGCTGGGACAGTCGTCGGCGGTCGGCATCGGCGGCGACCCGGTCAACGGGCTGAAGCACGTTGACGTGATGAAGCTGTTCAACGACGACCCGGAGACCGACGCGGTGGTGATGATCGGCGAGATCGGCGGGTCGGACGAGGAAGCCGCCGCGCACTGGATCCGCGACCACATGAAGAAGCCGGTGGTCGGGTTCATCGCCGGGGTCACCGCCCCCCCCGGCAAGCGGATGGGCCACGCGGGCGCGATCATCTCGGGCGGCAAGGGCACCGCGCGGGAGAAGCTCGAGGTGATGGCAGCGTGCGGCATCAAGGTCACCCGGAATCCCTCCGAGATGGGCAGGCTGCTGAAGAGCGTGCTCTAGCGCGCCGACGGCGGACGCGAGACCCGGGCGACCGCGACAGGCGGAGGAGCCGGACGGATGGACATCGGAACCGCTGCCTTCTGGGTGGCCTTGGGTCAGATCGTCGTCGCAGACCTGCTGCTTGCGGGTGACAACGCGGTGGTGATCGCGCTGGCGGTGCGCTCGCTGCCCGCACATCTGCAGAAGAGGGCGATCGTGTTCGGCACGATCGCGGCGGTGGTCTTTCGGGTCATGTTGACCTTGGTCGCGGCGCGACTGCTCACGCAGCCGTACCTGAAGCTGGTCGGCGCGGTCGCGCTGCTCTACGTGGCGGTGTCGCTGCTCAAGCCGGACGATGAGTCGGTCGAGATCGAGGCGGGTGCGCCGGCCGCGACCGTGGCCGCCGGGGCCACGATGTTCACGGCGATGCGTACGATCCTGATCGCCGACGTCGTGATGAGCCTGGACAACGTGATCGCGGTGGCGGCGGCGTCGCGCGGGGACACCGTGCTGCTGGTGCTGGGGCTGCTGATCTCGATCCCGCTGGTGGTGTACGGCAGCACCCTGCTGCTGCGGCTGATCGAGCGGTTCCCGGCGATCGTCTGGGCCGGTGCCGCGCTGCTGGGGTTCGTCGCCGGCGAGATCGCGTTCAGCGACCCGGCGATCGGCGGCTGGGTCGAAGCCCAGGCGACGGCGCTGGGCCTCACCGCGCACCGGCTTGCGCAGCTCGCCGGCGTCGTCGGCGCGGTGGTGGTGCTGCTGGTGGCCTGGGTGCTCGTGCGCCGCGCCACGGTCCCGCCCGCCCCCCACTGACGCCGGCGCTTCGGCGCGGTCCGCCGCCCGCTGCGGGTTCGCCGTTCGCGCACCGCCCGCCAGCCCTTCGAGTACGCCTCGCGCACCGCTCGCCAGCCCTTCGAGTACGCCTCGCGCACCGCTCGCCCACCGCCGCGACGCCAATCCGCTGCCGATCGGACGCGGTGGGTTCGCCCTCCGTGCGTCGCGAGGTGCCGTGGGCCGCCGGGCGGGCGGCGCCACCCGTTCGTGATCCAGTTCCTTCGACCGCCCGGACCCGGTCGATAGATTGCGGGTCATGTCGGGAATCGGTCACGATCACGAGCTCGTCGCGGCCCGCTCGTCGACCGCGCTCACGGGCAGCCCGCCGGTGTGCCTGGCGCCCGCAGGCATGCCGTGGACCGCGCTGACCGACCCGGGCTGTGCGCGACGGCACAACGAGGACCGGTTCCGGGTCGATCCGCGTCTGGGCGCCTACGCGCTTGCCGACGGCATGGGCGGGTACAACGCCGGCGAGGTGGCGAGCGGGATCGCGGTCAGCGTGTTCTGCGAAGCGGTCGGCGCGCTGCGCGAAGCCGGGCTGCCGCTGATCGACGCGATGCGCGGCGCGGTCGCCGCTGCGCACGCCGGCATCGTCGAGTGCGTACGGGCCCGACCCGAGTGTCTGGGCATGGGAACGACGCTGGTCGCAGCGGCGATCGACGGCGGCCGCTTGACGGTGGCGCACGTCGGCGACTCGCGGGCGTACCGCTGGCGTGACGGTGCGCTGCTCGCGCTGACGGTCGACCACTCGATCGGCCAGCAGATGCTCGACCGCGGGCGGATGACCGCGTCGCAGGTGCGCCGGATGCCGGCGCGCGGCATCCTCACCCGGGCGCTCGGCGTGGCGGGCGACGCGCCGTGTCCGGACCTGGCGAGCGTCGACTGGCGACCGGGCGATCTGCTGATGCTGTGCACCGACGGCCTGACCGATCGCCTCGACGACCGCGCGATCGGCGCCGCGCTTGCCGGTTCGGCCGTGCCCGCCGGACCTGCTGGATCGGCCGGCGCCGTCGGACCTGTCGGAACGGCTGGACTGGCGGCGATTGCGCACGCGCTGATCGCAGCCGCGTTGTCCGCGGGCTGCGCAGACAACGTGACCGTCGTGCTCGCCGGGGGGCCGAGCCCGCCGGCCGGCCACTGACCGTGGACGCGAGCGGCGCGTCGCGCCCGATGCAGCAGCGCGAGGCCGGCCTGATCCCGCACCTGGTGCTCAGCAGCGGGCCTCGATGGGTGCGCCGCGTCGCGATCGACCGGCCGCGGCTGACGATCGGGCGCCGGCCGCACAACGACCTGCAACTGGACGACCTCACCGTGTCGGGCGAGCACGCGGTGCTCCACATGCAGGGCGCCGAGCGCGTGATCCAGGACCTCAACAGCCGCAACGGCACGCTGGTGAACGGCGTGCCGGTGATGCAGCGCGTGCTGGCCGCCGGCGATCAGATCGCGATCGGCATCTACCGGCTGCAGTACCTGCTCGAGCCCGCGGTCGACGAGGCTCGCGCGGTGTCCGATGCGTCGCGCGGTCCGGCCGACCCCTTCGCCGACCCGGGCGCGGCCGACGACCGCAGCACCGCGTGCCTGAGGGTGCTGTCGGGCCACGGCGCGGGCGGCACGGTGCCGTTGCGGCGCAGGATCGTCAGCGTGAGCAACGGAGCCGGTCAGGTCGCGGTGATCTCGCGACGGCTCGCTGGCCATCACATCACGCATCTGGAGGGGTCCGCGTACCCGCTGGTCAACGGCGAGCCGATCGGGCTTGCCGCGCAGTCGCTGCGAGATCTCGACCTGATCGAACTCGCCGGTACGATCCTGCAGTTCCACGCACAGCCGCCCTGAGCCGCGACCATGGGCCTGCGCGACCCGTCACCGATACGTTCGCGGCGACTGGCGATCGGCCTGGCGCTGGTCGCGGTCGCGGTCGCCGCCGAGCTGGGTCACGTGTCGCTGCCCCTGGTCGACACGCTCGACCGCTATCTGTACGACGTGCGACTGCGGCTGCAGCCGCCCCGGGCGAACAGCCGGGTGCTGATCGTCGACATCGACGAGCGCAGCCTCAGGGAGCAGGGCCGCTGGCCCTGGTCGCGCGAGACCATCGCACGGCTGGTCGACACGGTGGCCGGCGAGGGCGGAGTCCGGGCGATGGCGTTCGACATGGTGTTCGCCGAACCGCACGCGCAGCAGGATCCTGCGCTGATTCGGTCGATCTCCGGCCGGCCGGTCGTGCTCGGCTACTACTTCTCGAGCGAGCTCGGCGCGATCGCCAACGGGCTGCTGCCGGAACCGGTCTGGCCGGCGAGCGCATTCGCGGACCGGCGCGTCGCCGTGACCACCTGGAACGGCTACGGCGCCAACGTGGTGCCGCTCGCCCGCGCGGCGCGCAGCGCCGGCTTCTTCAACCCGATGGTCGACCGCGACGGGGTGGTGCGCTCGCTGCCGCTGCTGGCCGAGTACCAGGGCCAGCTGTACGAGTCCCTGGCGGTCGCCACGCTGCGGACGTACTTCGGCGGCGCGCCCCTCGGGGTGCGCACCGACGGGCTGCACGCGGAGAGCCTGGGCTTCGGATCGACCGGCGAGCTCGCGCGCATCCCGGTCTCCGAAGGGACGACCGCGCTCGTCCCGTTCCAGGGCCGCGGCGGCGCTGCTGCGTCGCGCTTCCGGTACGTGTCGGCGACCGACGTGCTGTCGGGGCGCGTGGAGCCGCGGATCTTTCGCGACCGCATCGTGCTGGTGGGTACCTCGGCGCCCGGGCTGACCGATCTGCGGGCGACGCCGGTGAGCGAGGTCTACCCCGGCGTGGAGGTGCACGCCTCGCTGATCGCGGGTGCGCTCGAGGGTACGATCCGCACGCGGCCGGTCGACGCACCGCTGATGTCGGCCGCCGCGGTCGGTGCGGTCGGTGCGGTCGCGGCCGCGGCCGCGGCCGGAGCCGGCGCGATCGGCATCGCCGCGGCGACGCTGCTCGGGCTGTCGGCGCTGGTCGCATGGAACGCGATCGCCTACGCGAGCCTGGGCTGGGTGCTGCCGCTCGCCTCGGGCGTGCTCGCGCTGATGGCGATCGCGGCGACCAATCTGGTCGGGGGATACGTGTCCGAGGGCCGGTCGCGGCGGGCGATGATCGAGCTGTTCGGACAGTACGTCGCGCCGCAGCTGGTCGAGCGGATGGCGTACGATCCGCGCGACTACCCGCTCGAGAGCCAGGACAAGGAGCTCACGATCCTCTTCGCCGACATCCGCGGGTTCACCCGGATGAGCGAGGGCATGGACCCGCAGGTGCTGCGCGACTACCTGAACCGGTTCCTCACCGCGATGACCGAGGTGATCCACGCGTACGACGGCACGGTGGACAAGTACATCGGCGATGCGGTGATGGCGTTCTGGGGTGCGCCGGTCGACGATCCGGACCACGCGGACCACGCGGTCGCGGCGGCGATCGCGATGCAGCATCGCGTCGACCAGCTCAACCGCGAATTCGAGTCGCTCGGCTGGCCGTCGCTGACGATCGGCATCGGTATCAACACCGGCGTCGTGCGGGTCGGCGACATGGGGTCGCGGCTGCGGCGCGCCTACACGGTGATCGGCGATGCGGTGAACCTCGCTGCACGCCTCGAGGGGCTGTCCAAGCGCTTCGACGTGCCGATCGTGGTCGGTGACGCGACCCGTCGTGCGGTGCGCGGCATCGCGCTGCAGTTCGTCGCGCAGACCGAGGTCCACGGACGCATCGAGCCGGTGGGCGTCTGGCAGCCGGTGCCGCTCGATCCGCTCGCCTACGCGCCGCCCGGCGACGCCGCCGCGGCGCGCGGCGCGGCGGTCGCGCCCGCCCCCCGGGAGCCGGTCGCATGAGGCTGCGGGTGCTCGGCTGCAGCGGCGGCATCGGCGCGCGAGCGCGCACGACCTCGTTCCTGGTCGACGACGACATCCTGATCGACGCCGGCACCGGCGTCGAGGACCTGTCGATCGATGAGCTCGCGCGGATCGACCACGTGTTCCTCACCCATTCACACCTGGATCATGTCGCCGCGCTGCCGCTGCTGGTCGACTCGGTGGGCGCGATGCGCGAGCGGCCGATCGTCGTGCACGCGCTGCCCGAGACCGTCGCCGCGCTGAGGACCCATATCTTCAACTGGGTGATCTGGCCGGACTTCACCGAGATCCCGCACTACGAGCGTCCGTGGATGCGCTTCGAGCCGCTCGCGCTCGGCGCGACCGTCACGCTGGGCGAGCGGTCGATCCGCAGCCTGCCCGCCAATCACACGGTGCCCGCGCTGGGCTTCCACCTGTTCAGTCCGGGCGGCGCGCTGGTGTTCTCCGGCGACAGCTGGCCGACCGACGAGTTCTGGCGCGTGGTCAACGGCATCGCCGACCTGCGCTGGCTGATCATCGAGACCGCGTTCTCCAACAAGGAGCGCGACCTGGCGATCACCGCCAAGCACCTGTACCCGATCGAGCTCGGTGAGCAGCTCAAGCGCCTCGCCCGCGAGCCGCAGGTGCTGGTCACCCACCTGAAGCCCTCGGACGCCGGGCTGATCTCGCGCGAGATCGAGGCGTGGGCCGGGCGGTCGCAGCCACGTCTGCTCGAGCAGGGGCAGGTCCTCGAGTTCTGATCGGGGTCGTGCGAGCGCAGCCGCACGAAATACGGCGACGGCGTGCCGCAGATCGTGACGTCGGGCGTCAGCCGGGGTGACGCGGAGCGTCACCCGTGACGCGCCGTGAACGCACCCGGCGCCGTCCGTGCCGGCCTGCAGACCGTTCGTCCCCCGCACCACCCCGGATCCGTGAACGATGTCACGCTGGCATGGAACTGGCTGCTCAGGCCGGTATCCACCGCGGCGGTCGCGGTGGGAGCGAGGCAGATCCTGCCACTTCGGAGATGACGATGCGCAAGCAACTGCAGAAGGGTTTCACGCTGATCGAACTGATGATCGTGGTCGCGATCATCGGCATCCTGGCGGCCGTGGCGATCCCCGCCTACCAGGACTACACGGTGCGCGCGAAGGTGTCCGAGGGGATGGTGCTCGCGTCGGCGATCAAGTCGGTGGTCGCCGAGAACGCCTCGAACGGCCTGAACCTGAACAACTCGGTGCAGCCGGTGACCAGCCGCAACGTGACCGGCATCGCGGTCGCGCAGGCCAACGGCGAGATCACGATCACGTACGCCGCGTCCGCCTCGGGTCAGACGCTGGTGCTCGCGCCGCGCGACGGCGCGGCCGGACTGGTGGGTACGGCCACGACCTCGACCGTCCCGACCAACCCGATCGTCTGGCACTGCAATTCGGTGAGCTCGACCAAGCTGGGGTCCAAGGGCACGCTGCTGGCGAAGTACGCGCCGGCCGAGTGCCGCTGAGGCACGCGGCGCGCCGAGTGGCGCGCCGGTCGTGAACTCCGCGCGGGGCGCTTCGGCGCCCCGCGCGCATTTCGGCACCCCGCACGCGCGCCGTCCGTCGGCGAGCGTGCGCCGGGCCCCCGGACATGCGCGCCGCGCGTCGGACCGGGCGCCGGCTGCGCACGGACCGTAGCCTAGAATCGTTCGACGTTTCGAAGCCATGCGCACGATGCTGCGACACCGAGCCAACCGACGCGATGCTCCGGGGCTGCGCGACGGCGACACGCGTCCGCTGATCCACCCGATCGAGCCGCCGCCCCCGCGGGCGCTCCCGTCGATCCCGCCGCCGAGGCTGCGCGATCGGCTGCGCGCTGCCGGGATCCACCTGCTGCTGTCGGCGGCGGTGGGCGCCGCGGTGCTGGCGATCGTGGTCTTCGCCTGGTATCCGCCGCCGATGCATACGCTGATCGGCGTCGGAGCGATCCTGCTGATCATGCTGGGCGTGGATGTCGTGATCGGGCCGGTGTTCACCCTGCTGGTCTACGACCGACGCAAGCGCAACCTGCGCTGGGACCTCGCGACCATCGCGGCGCTCCAGCTGCTCGCGCTCGGCTACGGCGTGTGGACGGTCCACCAGGGCCGGCCGGCCTTCGTGGTGCTGGTCAAGGACCGCTTCGAGGTGGTGTCGCCCGCGGAGCTCAGGCCTGCCGATCGCGCGGCAGCGCAGGACAATCCGCATGCTCGCGCCGTGCCGCTGTCGCCGCGCTGGGTGGCCGCCAAGATGCCGGACGGTCCTCAGGAGCGCAGCGACATCCTGTTCGAGGCGCTCGCGCAGGGACGCGACGTGCAGCACCACCCGAAGCTGTATGTCGCGCTCGACGCGCAGTCGGCCGTGATGCTCGAGCGTGCGCTGCCGATCTCTCGGCTGCGGTCGCTGAACCCGCAGTCGGGGCGTCACATCGATGCGGCCGTGGCCGCCACCGGCCGGCCGGAGGACGCGTTGAGCTATCTGCCGCTGCGCGGCCCGGCCAGCGACGGTGCGGTGCTGATCGGCCGGTCCGACGCACGCGTGCTGCGGGTCGCGGCGTTCGCGCCCTGGTGAGCGCGCACGCCTTCAGCCGGTTCGCTGCGCGAGCGCGCGGTGCACGATCGCGCGCAGCTCGCGTGCAGCAGCGCTCGGGTCCGGCGCGCCGAACAGGTCGGTGATCACCGCGACCGCGTCGGCGCCGGCCGCGATCGCCAGGTGCGCATTGGAGCGGTCGATGCCGCCGATCGCTACCGTTCCCAGACCCAGCGCGCGGGCTTGCCCGAGCAGGTGCAGCGGCGCCCGCACCGCCTGGGGCTTGGTGGGCGAAGGAAACACCGCGCCGAACCCCACGTGATCGGCCACGCCGACCACGGCGCGCGCGCGCTCGAGGTCGTCGTAGCAGGACACGCCGAGCCAGCGCGACTGCCCCAGCCGGGCGCGCAGCGCCCGCGGGTCGCCGTCGTCGCGACCGGCGTGCAGTCCGGCGGCATCGATCGCAATCGCCAGGTCCGGATCGTCGTTGACCACCAACGGCACGCCGGCCGCGTCGGTGAGCGCGCGCACCGCCCGCGCGAGCGACTCGCGATGCGCCGGCGTGCCGCCCTTCACACGGAACTGCAGCGCGTCCACGCCGCCGCGCAGCACGCGCGCGACGCGCTCCAGCAGCCGGTCGGCGTCGGTGTCGTCGGGGGTGATCGCGTAGAGGCCGCGCAGCCGATGCATCGGGTGAGTCCCGCCGCGTGTTCGCGGCCCGGGCGCGGTCCGCCCGTCGGCCGATGGGCCGGTCCCGTCGGCGCGAGAAGGTAACATGCGGCGCTTCCCCTTCTAATGACGACGGCGGTTCTCATGAGCGAGCAAGCGGCGCACCGCACCTTCATGTGCCTGATCTGCGGCTGGATCTACGACGAGGCCGCGGGTGTCCCCGACGAGGGGATCGCGCCGGGCACGCGCTGGGAGGACGTGCCGATGAACTGGACCTGTCCGGAGTGCGGCGCGCGCAAGGAGGACTTCGAGATGGTCCAGCTCTGATGCGCAAGTGATTCATCCGGAAGCCTTTTTTGACCGGCGAGCGGTCGGGTCGCTACACTTCTCGGCATTCGGGGCCTCGGGCAGTCCGGGCCGTGGCACGGGGACACAACAATGAGCGCAACCGAATCCATCGCCGGTCTCAAGGTGATGGTGGTCGACGACAGCAACACCATCCGGCGCAGCGCCGAGATCTTCCTGTCCCAGGCCGGCTGCCGGGTCTTCGTCGCCGAGGACGGCTTCGATGCGTTGGCCAAGGTGTCCGACCACGAGCCCGACCTGGTGTTCTGCGACGTGCTGATGCCGCGTCTGGACGGCTACCAGACCTGCGCGCTCATCAAGCGAAGTCCACGGCTGCACGCCACGCCGGTGGTGATGCTCTCGAGCAAGGACGGCCTCTTCGACCGCGCCCGCGGGCGCATGGTCGGCTGCGAGGAGTACCTGACCAAGCCGTTCACCAAGGACAGCCTGCTCAAGTGCGTGGCGCAGCACGCGCGTCGCCCGGTCGGTGCCTGAGCCGACCGCGACCATGACCTCCCGTACGATCCTGGTCGTCGACGATTCGCCGACCGAGCGTTACTACATCGCCGACATCCTGACGCGCAACGGGTACGCGGTGGTCACGGCCGAGAGCGGCACCGAGGCGCTCGAGCGCATCCGCTGCGCACGTCCTTCGTTGATCGTGATGGACGTCGTGATGCCGGGCGCCTCGGGGTTTCAGGTGACCCGCGCACTGACCCGCGATCCGGACACGCAGTCGATCCCGGTGATCCTGTGCACGAACAAGGCGGCCGAGACCGACCGGATCTGGGGCCTGCGTCAGGGGGCCCGCGAGTACCTGACCAAGCCGATCGACGCCGCCGAACTGCTGGCCAAAGTGGCCGGTCTGGTCCACTGAGGCGGGGGGCACGATGAGCGGCGGTCCGCCGGCACCCATGAAGGCCTTCCAGGCACGACTGAGCGAGCGCCTGCGCGACGCCGACGGCGCACCCGACCTCGCAGCGCGCCTGGGGCTGATGATCGGCGACCAGCGCTGGCTGGTCGATCTGTCCGAGGCCGGCGAGATCCTTCCGGTGCCCGACACGATCGCCCCGGTGCCCCTCACGCGCGACTGGCTGCTCGGTCTGGTGAACCTGCGCGGCGCGCTGTACACCGTGGTCGATCTGCAGCGGTTCGCTCAGCTGGGGCGCACCGACGCGGGCCGGGACGCGCGGCTGCTCGCGCTGTCGGCGCGGCTGAGCTTCAATGCGGCGATCCTGGTGACGAAGATGATGGGCTTGCGCAACGTCGCGTCGATGAAGCCGGACGACGCGCCGGCCTCGGCCCGTGCGTTCGGTGCTGCGGGGCGGCCGTCCTGGGTCGGCCGCACGCTGGTCGACGCCGATGGACACCGCTGGCACGAGCTCGACCTGGCCCGGCTCGCCTCGGCCAGCGAGTTCCTGATGGTCGAGCGCTGAGGCCGGCGGCAGCGGGCGGTGATGGCATTCAAGCTACCAAAGCCGTTCCTGCCGATGGGCGGCGGTGGCCGTAAGGTCGACCCGGACGCCGCGATCGTCGACGACCTCGCGACCGCCGCGCGGACCGCGCCGGCGGCACCGGTGAAGGGCTCGGCGCCGCCACGGCGACGGCTCGGGCTGCCGGTGCTCGGGGGCTGGCCGCTGCGCCGGCAGCTGGCGGTTCTCTTCCCGCTGCTGGTCGCGTCGCTGCTGATCGCATTCCTGCTGATCGGACTGGAGTCGGCGCGCACCGCGTCGGTCGCGGCGCAGTCGCGCCTGGTGGGCGAGTCGCTGATGCACGCGCAGCGCCTGGCTCGCGCGGCGCCGGTGGCGCTGCGCGGTCAGGCCGACGGCTTCCGGCAGCTCGCGGACGCCCGCAGCCGGTTCGCCGAGGCGCTCGGCGTGCTGCAATCGGGCGGCACGATCCGGGAGCTGCGCGTCGATGCGGTCTTCCCCGGCGCGCAGTCGGGGGTCGCCCGGGTCGCCGAGCTCTGGCGGCGCACCGATACGGCGGCCGTCGCGGTGCAGCAGCAGCAGCAGGCGCTCGCCGCGCTCGCCGCTTCCGCGCGGATCGTGCTCGAGGCCGCGCCGCGGCTCGGCGTGCTGGCCGAGCAGGTCACCCAGCTCAAGCTGGCCGGCGGCGCCTCGGCGGCCGACGTGGCGGCCGCCGCGCAGCTCGCGACGCTGTCGCAGCGGATCGTGCGCTCGCTGTTGCTTCTGCCGGCGGGTGACGCTCAGGCGACCGAGGCCGGCGCTCTGCTTGCCCGCGATGCGCTCGCGGTGCGCGAATCGGTCGAGGCGCTGCTTTCCGGCAGCGATTCGCGCCGGCTCGCGCCGGCCAGGGATCCCGAGCTGCGCGCACGCCTCGGTGAGTTGAAGGCCGGTTGGGCCGACCTGGAGCGCCCGCTCGGCTCGCTGCAGTCGGACCTGCCGCGACTGGTGATCGCGCGGACGGCCGAGCAACGCATCCAGACCGACAGCGAGCCGCTGCGAGGTGCCCTGCTCGAGCTGCAGGCACGGCTGGCTGCCGAGCAGGCCGGCCGCTCGGCGCTGCAGGGGGGGGCGGTGCTGTTCCTGCTGCTGGCGGTGCTCGCGGGCGTAGCGCTTGCGATGGTCCACTACCGGGACGTCGACCGTCGAGCCGCGGACGCGGACGCGCAGCGCGCGCAGGCCGAGCGGCTCGAGCAGGAGGCCAAGCGGACCAACGACCTGAACCAGTCGGCGATCCTGCGGCTGATGAACGAGCTTCAGGAGGTGGCCGACGGCGACCTGACGGTGCAGGCCACCGTGTCCGAGGACATCACGGGTGCGATCGCCGATTCGGTCAACTACACGGTGGAGGAACTGCGCAACCTGGTGGCTCGGATCAACACGACCGCCGAGCTGGTGGCTGACGCCTCGACGAAGGCGCAGACCATCGCCAGCGGCCTGCAGCTCGCGAGCGAGCAGCAGTCGCGCGAGATCCGCGAGACCGGCGAGAGCGTGCTCAGGATGGCCGCGCAGATCAACGACGTCTCCGCGACCGCAGCCGAATCCGCGCAGGTGGCCCGACAGTCGCTGGGCGCGGCCGAGCAGGGTCGGCGCGCCGTGCACAACGCGATCGCCGGCATGAACGGCATCCGTGACCAGATCCAGGAGACCGCCAAGCGCATCAAGCGCCTGGGCGAATCCTCCCAGGAGATCGGTGAGATCGTCGAGCTGATCTCCGACATCACCGAGCAGACCAACGTGCTCGCGCTGAACGCCGCGATCCAGGCCGCGTCGGCCGGCGAGGCCGGGCGCGGCTTCACGGTCGTCGCCGAGGAGGTGCAGCGGCTCGCCGAGCGCAGCGCCGAGGCGACGCGCCAGATCGCGGCGCTGATCCGCACGATCCAGGTCGACACCCAGGACGCGGTCGCGGCGATGGAGCGCAGCACGCAGGGCGTGGTCGCCGGCACGCGGCTGTCCGACGACGCGGGTAACGCGCTCGCCGAGATCGGGCGGGTGTCGACCCAGCTCGCCGAGCTGATCATGGACATCTCCCGGACCACCTCCGGGCAGGCGACCTCCGCGGGCACGGTCGCCCGCAGCATCCAGCGTATCCTGCTGGTGACCGAACAGACCAGCGAGGGGGCGCAGCAGACTGCGGGTTCGATCCTGCAGCTGGCCGAACTCGCGCGCGAGCTCAAGAACTCGGTCTCGCGATTCAGGGTGGCCTGATGACTCCCTCCGTCGATCTGACTGCGCTGTCCTGGTGTCTGCCCGAGATCCGCGAGTCGCTCGCCCGCGCGGAGGCCGAGCTCGACCCGCTGTCGCGGGCCGGCGCTGCCGACCCGGCACGGGTGCGGGCCGCGCGCGGGTGGCTGCACCAGGCGCACGGCGCGCTGCAGGTGGTCGACCTCGAGGGTGTGTCCACGGTCACCGGCGAGGCCGAGCGGCTGCTCGACCGCATCGAGCGGGGTGAGCTCGCCCCGGGCGCCGAGGTGACGAGCGCGCTCTCGCGGACGTTCACCGCGATCGTCGAATTCCTTGACGGCCTGGTTGCCGGCTCGGCGGACTCCCCGGTCTCGCTGTATCCGCAGTACCGGGATCTGCTGGCCGCAGCCGGTGCCGATCGAATCGAGCCGGCGGACCTGTACTCGGCCGACGTCTCGGTGCGGCCGCCGCGCGCCGAGCGGGTCGAGCCCCTGACCGACGCGGCGGCAGCCGCCGCCCGCGGCGAGTTCGAGCGGGGACTGCTGCTGTTCCTGCGCAACCCTCGGGACGCCGACGGCCTGGCCGGGATGTTCGCCGCGATCGACCGGCTCAACCGCGCGCACCAGGCCTCCGCTCAGCGGACGTTCTGGTGGCTGGCCGCGGCCTTCTTCGACGCGCTTCGCGCGCAGGCGCTGCCGGTGGACCTGCATTCGAAGCGGCTGGTGGCGCGCGTCAACCTGCAGATCCGGCGCTCGCTCACGGGCCACGGCGATCCGATCCCCGACCGGATGCTGAAGGACCTGCTGTTCCTGCTGGCGCGTACCGGCGGCGGATCGCAGCGAGCCGACGAGGCGCGGCGGCTGTACCGGCTCGCCGGCACGGTACCCGCCGATTTCGAAACGCCGCGCTACGGTCTGGTCGACAGTCGCACGCTTCGCGCGGTGCGCGAGGCGACCGCCGGCGCCAAGGCGGCCTGGGAGCGGTTCGTGCGCGGGGGCCCGCAGGAGCTCGCCGGGTTCGCAGCCGCGGCCGGGCAGCTGGACGCGGGGGTCGCACGGCTGCCCTGGCCGGGCCTGCAGCGGCTGACGGGCACGCTGGTCGGGCTGCGCCGAGCGCTGTCCGCCGCGGGTGCGCCGCTGGTCGAACTGCTCGCGCTGGAGGTCGCGACCGGGCTGCTGTTCGTCGAGCAGACGCTGGAGCGTGGTTCGCGTGCGGTCGTCCAGCACGACCGTCGCGCGGTCGAGCTCGCCGAGCGGCTGGACCGGATCTGCGAGCGCCAGCGCGCCGACGACTCGGCCGCCCCCGAGTGGCTCGCCGAGCTGTCGCGGGCGGCGCAGGAGCGACTGACCACCGCGGCCTTCGTCTCCGAGCTGCAGGCCAACCTGCGCGGCTGCGAACAGGCACTGGACGTGTTCTTCCGCGAGCCGGCGCAGCGTGGCGCGCTGCCGGCACTGCCCCCGATGCTGCGCCAGGCGGCGGGTGCGCTGCGGCTGCTCGGCCACGACGAGGCTGCCGCCGGTGCGGAGGGCGTCGCGGCGCGCGTGGGCGCGCTCGTCGAGTCGAATGAGCCGCTCGCACCGGCCGAGTGCGAGCGTGTGGCCGCGAGCCTGGGTGCGATCGGGTTCTTCGTCGAGTCGCTGCTGCAGCCCGGTCGCGCCGGCGCCGGCTTCGAGTTCGTGCGCGACGGCGACGGATTCGTCGCGCGGCTCGGGGATCCCCCGGTGCGTCCGACGCCCGCGTCCGCCGACGACGCCGACCTCGAGCCGGTCGCGGTGCAGGCCCCGGCCCCCGGCGCGATCTCGCCACCGGACCCGACCGATGCCTCCGCGGCGGCCGCCAACTCGGCGCCCGAGCCGCCCGCACGGCCCGACCCGGACCCGCCGCGCACCAGCCCGCCAGGGGCGTCGCGCCCGCCCGCGCCGGGTCCTGCGCAGGCACCGCCCCCCTCGCGACCGACGCTCGCCGCGGGCGCGCCGACCCCGCCGCCGACGGCGGCCGCGCCTGAGGTCGATCCGGTCGACGCCGAGCTGCTCGAGGTGTTCCTGGGCGAGGCCGAGGAGGTGCTCGCCGCGATCGACGAGCACCGCGTCGCGTCGCAGTCCGCGCCGTCCGACTCGGGTCACCTGACCACGATCCGCCGGGGCTTCCACACCCTGAAGGGCTCGAGCCGAATGGTCGGGCTGGACGCCTTCGGCGAGGCGGCCTGGGGGCTGGAGCAGGTGCTCAACGTGTGGCTCGCCGACGAGCGGCACGGCACGGCGGCGCTGTACGCGCTGATCACCGAAGCGCATCGCGAGATGTCCGGCTGGGTTGCGCGGCTGCGCTCGGATCCGGGGGCGCGGCTGGAGGTCGCGGCTCTGGTCGCGCGCGCGGCGTCGCTGCGCGACGGCGACGCCGCGCGGACGCCGTCCGAGCGGGCGTTGGCGGCGCCGGCCCCGATCCCGGCGCCGACTGCAGCGCCCGCGACGTCGAGCGATGCGATCGTCCCCATCGCATCCGAGCCCATCGCATCCGAGCCGGTCGCATCCGAGCCGGTCGCATCCGAGCCGGTCGCATCCGAGCCGGTCGCATCGGAGCCGGTCGCATCGGAGCCGGTCGAGTCGCCCGATGCCCTCGAGGCCTTCCTGCGTCGCGCCGCGGTTGCCGAACCGGGCGAGGAGGTGGTGGAGCTGTCCGAGGTCCTCGATCCGACCGCCCTCGGAGAGTCGCCGTCGCCCACGCTCGATCTGGTTCCAGGTGAGGGGACGCAGGCCGACGCCGCGCCCGACGGTCGTCCTGAGGTCGGCGAGGTCGCGATCGGCGGCCGGCGGCTGTCGGCGGCGCTGTATCGGATCTTCCTCGCCGAGGCCGAGCAGCTGCTCGCGCGGCTGAACGCGAGCGTCGCGCGCTGGCGCTCGGCGCCGGCGCTGCCCGCTGCCGAGGAGACCGTCCGCGCGGCGCACTCGCTCGCCGGCACGTCCCGGCTGGTCGGCCTGGACGGCGTGCACGCGATCGCAGATGCGCTCGAGCGATTCCTGCTGTCGCAGTCGCTGTCCGGTCAGGCGCTGCAGTCGCCGGACCTCGACGACTACGCGGCGGCGATCGCCGGGATGCACGCGGCGCTGGGCCGCTTCGCCGCCGGCGTCGAGCCGTTGCCGGATGCCGAGACCCGGGCCCGTGCCGAGTCGCTCGCCGAACGCTGGTCGCGATGGGCGAGCGCCGAGGACCGCCGGTTCGAAGACGAGGCGTCGGAGGCAGGCGATCCGTTCGCGGCGGCGCCCGAGGATGCAGCGCAGGCGGCTGCCGACCGCAAGGACGACCGGCCCGAGGTGGGCGCTCGCCCGCCGCCTGCAGCCGACGCGGGCGGGGGCGCGACGTCGGTCGTCGCACCGGATCCCGGCGCGATCTCCGGCCGAACGGAGCGGACCGCCAGCGGGTCGGCGGCCGCACCCGCCGGGCCGACCGACGCGCATCCGGGCGCACCCGCGCGCCCGCGCGAACCCTCGCCCGTGGGCGCCGTGCACGAGAGCCTCGAGGGCATCGCGGCGCTGTCCGACGAGATCGACCCGGACCTCGCGGCGGTCTTCATCGAGGAGGCGGACGAGCTCCTGCCGCGGATCGGTGAGGCGCTGCGCGGCTGGGCCGCACAGCCGGCCGATCCGTCGCTGCCCGCGTCGCTGATGCGGCTGCTGCACACGGTCAAGGGCAGCGCGCGGATGGCGGGCGCGATGCGCGTGGGCCAGCTGGTCCACGACATGGAGACCCGGATCGAATCGGCGAGCGCGCTGCCGCGGGTTCCGGTCGCGCTGATCGACGAGCTGATCGCGCGCTGCGACCAGGTGCTCGCGCTGTACGAGGTGGTGCGCGACCCGGGGTCCGCCTCCGCGCAGGCCGCGGCCCGGTCGGTCATCGACGCGCTGACCGGCCAGGCCGGGGCGGCGATCGGGCTCGCCGGCGGCGCCGTGACCGACGCGCAGCCGTCTTCGTCGGCAGGGGGCGGGCGCGGCGTCCCGTCCGGGCCGTCCGATCCGGGGGCCAGCGCGCGCCCGACCGCGCAGCCGCTGATCCGGGTGCGTGCCGATCTGCTCGACCGACTGGTGAACGAGGCGGGCGAGGTGTCGATCGCGCGGGCCAGGCTCGACAACGCGCTGGGCGGCATCCGCCAGTCGCTGTCCGAGCTCACCGAGAACGTGAACCGGCTGCGAACGCAGCTGCGCGAGATCGAGCTCGCCGCCGATTCGCAGATCCAGGCGCGCAACGCCCGGAACCGCGAGGAGCAGCACTTCGATCCGCTGGAGTTCGACCGCTACACGCGCTTCCAGGAGCTCACGCGGATGCTCGCGGAGTCGGTGAGCGACGTCGCAACCGTCCAGCAGAACGCGCTGCGGCACCTGGACGAGGGAGCCCGCGACCTCGGCCGGCAGGGCCAGGTCACGCGCGACCTTCAGCAGGACCTGATGCGGATCCGGATGGTGCCGTTCGGATCGGTTGCCGACCGTCTGTACCGCGTGGTGCGGCAGGCGGCCAAGGAGACCGACAAGCGCGTCAGTCTGGACCTCAAAGGTGCGACCGCCGAGCTCGACCGCAGCGTGCTCGAGCGGATGGTCGGTCCGATCGAGCACCTGCTGCGCAACGCGGTCGTGCACGGGATTGAGCCGCGTTCGGGACGCCTCGCCGCGGGCAAGGCCGAGACCGGCGAGCTCACCCTCGACGTACGCCAGGAGGCCAACGAGGTGATCCTGTCGTTCGCCGACGACGGCGCCGGGCTCAACTACCCGCGGATCCGCGCCCGTGCGCTCGAGCGCGGGCTGATCGACGCGGACGCGGTGCTCGGCGAGCGCGAACTCGCGCAGCTGATCTTCACCCCGGGCTTCTCGACCGCCACCGAGGTCACCACGCTCGCCGGTCGCGGCGTCGGCATGGACGTGGTGCGTGCCGAGGTCGCGGCGATGGGCGGCCGCATCGACCTGCAGTCCACGCCCGGCGCGGGCACTCGCTTCACCGTGTACCTGCCGGTGTCGCTGGCGGTCACCCAGGTCGTGCTGCTCACGGTGGGTGAGGTCCGCATCGCGGTCGCCTCGGCGCTGATCGAGCAGGTGCTGCAGATGCAGCCCGAGGCGCTCGCCGGTGCGTACGCGCGCCACCAGACCGAGTGGCAGGGCGAGCAGGTGCCGCTGTACTTTCTCGGCAGCGTGCTCGAACTGTCCGGGTGCACGCCGCTCGCGCAGCGCTACTCGCCGGTGGTGATGCTGCGCTCCGGGCACCAGCGTATCGCGCTGCACGTCGACCACGTGGCGCCGAGCCAGGAGGTCGTGGTCAAGCACGTCGGACCGCAGCTCGCGCGGCTCACCGGCATGGCCGGGGCGACCGTGCTCGGCAACGGCGAGATCGTGCTGATCCTCAATCCGGTCCAGATCGTGGCTGCCGGCCGCGGCGCGCAGGCCGGGCAGGGCGACACCGCCAGCTTCGCCCCGACCCGCATCGAGATCGTGCCGACCGTGATGGTGGTCGACGATTCGGTCACGGTCCGCAAGGTCACGCAGCGGCTGCTGGTGCGCGAGGGCTACCAGGTGATCCTCGCCAAGGACGGGGTCGACGCGCTGCGCCAGCTGCAGGACGCCGTGCCCGACGTGATGCTGCTCGACGTCGAGATGCCGCGGATGGACGGTTTCGACCTGACGCGCAACATCCGCGGCGACGAGCGTCTGCGCGGCATCCCGATCGTGATGATCACGTCGCGCACGGCCGAGAAGCACCGCAGCCACGCGCTGTCGCTCGGGGTCGACGTGTTCCTCGGCAAGCCCTACGACGAGGCCGAGATGCTCGCTCACGTGAAGGCGCTGGCGGCGCGCCGCCAGCACGCGGCGGGCTGAGCTCCGGCGCGCCTGCGTCAGCCCGCGGCAGCCATCTCCGAGGCCTCCCACATCGCCACCGGGTCCGGCACCGCGCCGAGCGCCGCCCGTGGCTCGCAGCCGGCGATGCGGTATCGCGGGTCGGAGCTCGCACGGCAT